>NZ_JBQENS010000048.1:0-45261 GCF_052044465.1 Pseudomonas sp. 22490
CCATTCGTCATTGGCCGAATCGAACAGGGCGAAGGTCTGCCCCGGCTTGGCGGGCTCGCCCATCTGCGCATTGTTCGGGGTGGCGAAGGCAATGCCGCCCTCCATCAGCGCCTCCATCGACTCGGTGCGTAGCGACAGGCCCTTGAACAGGCTGGCGTCGACGCCGAAGCCGCTGGCATTCCAGAAACGGCTGCCGGTACGCACCAGCGGTACGTAGCGCGGTTCGATGAGGATGCTGATCAGCACCCGGTCGGCCTGTTCGCCCAAGGCCAGGTCGACGACCTTGCCCACCGGGATCTGCCGGTAGGTCACCAGGTTGCCCGGCTTGATCGAGCCCTTGCGCGGCGCACTGAGGGTCAGCCGCAGGCCGTTTTCCCGACCCAGCAGGTTGGGTGCTTCGGCGAGAGTCTGGAAGCGTGCCTGGCGCTCGCCCGGCGTGCTCGACGGCAGCGCCTCGATATAGGGGCCGCTGACCAGGGTTCCGAGGTTCTCGGTACGCAGCAGGCCGAGCGCCGGACGCACCACCCAGAAGCGGGTTCCGCTGCGGGCGACGCGCTCGCCGGCGGAAGTCAGGCGGGCCTTCATCAGTACCCCGGAGAGGTCCGGGTTCAGCTCGACGCTTTCGATCTTGCCGATGTCCAGGCCCTTGAAGCGGATCGGCGTGCCTTCGCGCAGGCCGTCGGCATTGTCGATGCTCAGCTGGATTTCCACGCCACGGGCCATCGCCGCCTCCTCGCTGTCGAAGAGGGTGAAGCGACGCACCTTGGTCACGGTCGGCGCCTTCGGATCGAGGGTGTCGAAGGAAATCCCGCCGGTGATCAGGGTCTGCAGCGACTCGCTCTTCACCTGCACGCCGCTGAGGTTGCCGGTCAGGGTGATCCCGCTGGAGTTCCAGAAGCGCGTCGAGGTATTCACCAGGTGCGCGTACTCCGGCTCGATGTGCACACCCACCACCACTCGCTGGCGGTCGCGCGACAGCTGGTAGCTCTGCACGCTGCCGACGCGGACCTGGCGGTAGAGGATCGGCGCGCCGATATCGATCGAGCCGAGCTTGTCGCTGGTCAGCACCAGGTGCAGGCCGGGCGCGTCGGTGTTCAGCGGCGGCGCTTTCGGGCGGATGGTGAACTCGCGACTCGGCGCGCCGCTCTTGGCGAAGCGCACGTCGATATAGTTACCTTTCACCAGAGCCTCGAGGCCGGTGATGCCGGCCAGGGAGATGCTTGGCTTGACGGTCCAGAATTCGGTGCCTTCCAGCAGCATGTCCTCGACCCGCGGATCCATCGCCAGGTCGGCAGTGGCGCTGCTGTAGTCCTTGCCCATGTCGATCGACTTGACCAGGCCGACCTGCACGCCGTTGAACATCACCGGGGTGCGGCCCGGATCGATACCACTGACGTCGTTCATCTTCAGCTTCACGCGCAGACCGGCCTGGGCCGCGTCGTAGTCGTCGTACAGGCGGAACGGCTTGCTCGGATCGGTCGGCGGGCTGTCGGTGCGGTTCTCCGGGGTAGAGAAGGCGATACCGCCGGCGACCAGGGTCAGCAGCGACTCGCTGTGCACCTTGAAGCCGGACAGGCCGCCGGAAATGGAGATGCCGCTGGCGTTCCAGAATCGCGTGTGCTTGCGCACCAGGTCGGCGTAGGCCGGCTCGATGTGCACCTTGATCTCGATGGTCCTCTGGTCATCGCCCAGCTGGAAGCTCTTCACCTGGCCGACCTGGATCTGCCGGTAGAACACCGGGCTGCCCTGCTCCAGGGAGCCCAGGCGATCGGCCTTGAGGGTCAGGTGCAGGCCGGGCAGCTTGTCGGAAAGGGGTGGCGGCTCCTTCAACGCGGTGAAGTAGCGTTCTTCCTTCTCGCCCTTCACCGGATCGACCGCGATGTAGACGCCGGAGACCAGGGTTTCCAGGCCGGTGACGCCAGCCAGGGAAACCCGCGGCTTGACCAGCCAGAAGCGAGTACCCTTGCTCAGGTACTGGCGCGCCTCCTTGTCCATTTCGATGGTGGCCACCACGCCCTTGATATCTTCGCTGACATCCAGCGCGACGACCTTGCCGACCGCGATGCCCTTGTACAGCACCTCGGTCTTCTTCGCCTGGATGCCATCGCTGCTCTCGAAGCGCACCTGGATCAGCACCCCTGCCTGGTCGTAGGCGCGCCAGCCCAGCCAGGCCCCGATAGCCAGGGCCACCAGCGGCAGCACCCAGATCGCCGACCAGTTCGAGGTCTTGTGTTTCTTCGGGCTTGGCAAATCACTCATTCTCGTCGTCCAGATTGGTGTTGTCCCAGATAAGCCGGGGGTCGAACGTCACGGCGGCGAGCATGGTGAGCACCACCACGCTGGCGAAGGCGGCGGCGCCGAGATTGGCCTCGATGCTCGCCAGGTTGCCGAAATTGACCAGCGCCACGAGGATGGCGATGACGAAGATATCGAGCATCGACCAGCGCCCGACCCATTCGATGAAGCGGTACATCATGATTCGCTGGCGGGCCGACATCGGCTGGTGCCGCTGCACCGAATAGAGCAGCAGGGCGATGCCGACCAGCTTGAAGGTGGGGACGACGATACTGGCGACGAACACCACCAGGGCGATGGGAAACATGTCGGCCTGGATCAGGGTCACGACCCCGCCCATGATGGTCGCCGGGGAGCCCTTGCCGAGCATGTTGACGGTCATGATCGGCAACAGGTTGGCGGGAACGTAGAGAATCATCGCCGAGATCAGCAACGCCCAGGTACGGGCAATGCTGTTCGGCCGCCGAGGATGCAGCTTCGCGCCGCAGCGACTGCAACGCGGATGCTCGTTCCCGTCGGCGCGATTCAACTGGTGGCACTCGCCGCAGACCAGAATGCCGGCATCGATCGCACGCATTGTCGTTCTCCAGGATCTCTGCCGGGACGGTGATGGTTTGTCGTCGTCCAGCGCGGCGGCCAACCTGTGCCTTGCCCGGCAGGGAATGGGCACGGGGAAACCACCTGTCGGGGGAGGCTGCCGTCGGAAGACGATTCTGTCCGGGGCGTTACAGCGATGGCATGGGTTCGGCCACTCACGCGCATCAGTTGTCCGCTCGGCTCGATCTGGCCAGGCTGGGCCGGACTCGCTATTCATGCCGCTTGGACGATGATCGAGCGCTGGGATCGCATGATGCTTATATAGTTCACATGAGTCAATATTGTCTCATGTGTTTTTCTCCATCGCGCTATACGGAGCCAAGCGGCGATCCTGCCAGGGAGGCATCATGGCATTCGCCACGGAAGGAAGGACCCCCGAAGAGATTGTGGCGCGCCTCCTGTCTCATGCCGATGCAAGTGGCGGTATCGGCCGAGAATCCCTCGACACCGAGAAGCGGCTTTTCCGCGTCCAGGCATGGGACGATAGGAGCACTCGGGTAGCCCTGGATCGATACTCGCTTTACAGGCAGGAACACTGGCGGGCCTCTTCCGGGGCTCCTCCAGTGTCCTGCTGCACACCTCTGAGGCTCCGATATCCTCCGAACCTCGTCTTTGCCCGGTTCCTCTTTCAGTCAATCGCCGCCCGCGTCCCAACCCCGTCCACCAACCGCGCAATCCCCAATGGGTTGCCATCCTTCAGCGCTTCCGGCAGCCACGCGTCCGGGTAGTTCTGGTAGCACACCGGGCGCAGGAAACGGTCGATGGCCAGGGTGCCCACCGAGGTGCCGCGGGCGTCCGAAGTGGCCGGGTACGGGCCGCCGTGGACCATCGCGTCGCAGACTTCCACGCCGGTCGGGTAGCCGTTGAGCAGCAGGCGTCCTGCCTTCTGTTCCAGGAGCGGTACCAGGTCGGCGAAGGACGCCAGGTCTTCCGCTTCGGCGATCAGGGTCGCGGTGAGCTGCCCGTGCAGCCCATGCAGCGCGCGCTTCAGTTCGGCGTGGTCGGCGACCTCGACGACCACGCTGGCCGGGCCGAAGACTTCTTCCTGCAGCAACTCGTCGCCCTCCAGCAGCAGGCTGACGTCCGCCTGGAACAGTTGCGGCCGGGCCTGGCGGCCCTCCTGCGGTTGCCCGGCGAGATGGCGGACGCGCGGGTGGGCGTGCAGCGCCGCCAGGCCTTTTTCATAGCTGGCCAGCGTGCCGGCGTTGAGCATGGTCTGCGCCGGCTGGTCGTCCATGCGGGCGGCGAAGCGTTCGAGGAACGCCGAGAATTGCGCAGAGCGGATGCCGATGACCAGCCCGGGATTGGTACAGAACTGGCCGCAGCCGAGCACCACCGAGGCACTCAGTTCGTCGGCCACGGCCTCGCCGCGCTTCTTCAGCGCCGCCGGCAGCAGCACCACCGGGTTGATGCTGCTCATCTCGGCGAACACCGGGATCGGCTGCGCCCGGGCGGCCGCCATGTCGCAGAGGGCGCGGCCGCCCTTCAGCGAACCGGTGAAGCCGACCGCCTGGATCGCGGGGTGGCGTACCAGCCGCTCCCCTACTCCGCCGCCGTAGATCATGTTGAACACGCCCGCCGGCATGCCGGTGCGCTCGGCCGCGCGGAGGATCGCCGCAGCGACCCGTTCGGCGGTGGCCATGTGTCCGCTGTGCGCCTTGAACACCACCGGGCAGCCGGCGGCCAGGGCCGCGGCGGTATCGCCGCCGGCGGTGGAGAACGCCAGGGGGAAGTTGCTCGCGCCGAACACCGCCACCGGGCCGAGGCCGATCCGGCACTGGCGCAGGTCGACGCGTGGCAGCGGCTTGCGTTCGGGCCGGGCGCGATCGATGCGCGCGCCATGGAAGTCGCCGCGCCGCAGGACTTCGGCGAACAGGCGCAGCTGGCCGCTGGTGCGGCTGCGTTCGCCCTGGATGCGCGTGGCCGGTAGCGCGGTTTCACGGCAGACGATGGCGACGAAATCGTCGTCCAGCGCGTCGAGTTCGGCGGCGATGGTATCGAGGAATTCCGCGCGGCGGCTGGCCGGCAGTTGCCGGTAGTGCGGGTAGGCGCTGGCGGCGGCTTCGGCGGCGGCGTCCACTTCTTCCGGGGTGGCTTGCACGAAGCGGTACGGCAGCGCCTCACCGCTGGCGGCGTCGAGGCTTTGCAGGAAGAGCGTGCCGGCCGCGCTGCGGGCGCCGCCGATGAAGTTGTGTCCGAGGATGGCTGTCATGTCGACCTCATACAGGGGAAGCCCCGCCGGGGATGGCCGGCGGGGTTGGAGCCAAGGCTCCGCAGGAATGAAGGAAACCGTGCCGCGGGTCTCTCGTGGAGCTCCGGCCTATGCACGGCGGTGGGGCTTCAGAGCGCTACCACCCGCCCCGGCGTCAGTGCGGTCTCGACGGCGGCGATGCCATTGCGCAGCGGCGCGCCGAACTCGGCCATGGCGATCTCGAAGACATCCCCCGGAGCAGCCTTGATCCCGTCGGCGAAGGACAGCGTGGCGGTACCGAAGTAATGCACGTGGACGTCGCCCGGACGGAGGAACTGCGCGTACTTGAAATGGTGGTACTCGAGGTTCTCCAGGCTGTGGCACATGTTGTCCTCGCCGGAAAGGAACGCCTGCTGCCAGAGCACTTCGCCGTCGCGCAGGATCCGGCTCTCGCCCTGCAGGTGGCGCGGCAGTTCGCCGACCCGCAGCTCCGGCCCGTAGCAGCAGGCGCGTAGCTTGGAATGCGCCAGGTACAGGTAGTTGCGGCGCTCCATCAGGTGGTCGGAGAACTCGTTGCCCAGGGCGTAGCCGAGCCGGTAAGGCCGGCGGTCATCGCCGATCAGGTAGAGCCCGACCAGCTCCGGTTCCTCGCCGGCGTCCTCGGCGAAGGCCGGTAGCGGGAAGTCCGCGCCGGGGCGCACGACGATGCCGCCGTCGCCCTTGTAGAACCATTCGGGCTGCGCGCCGACCTGGCCCGCCGGTGGCTTGCCGCCCTCCAGGCCCCACCTGAAGATGCGCATGGTGTCGGTCAGCGCGGTCTCGTCGCCCTGGTTCTGCTGGTGCATGCGGTCGCGCGTCGCGGCGCTGCCCAGGTGGGTCAGGCCGGTGCCGCTGACCAGGCAATGGGCCGGGTCGTCATGATCCAGCGGCGGCAGCACCCTTCCCTCCTCCAGCAACCCGGCATAGTCCGGGCCTGGCTCGCTGCCTCGGCGCAGCACCTCGTCTTGCAGGCCGCTGCCCGCGCGAATCGCCGCCAGCCCCAGTTCGCGCGTGCTGCGCACGCCGCGCAGCACCTGTATCCCGGCGCCTTCGACGACGCCGACCCGGCGCTGCCCTGCCCGGTCCTCGAATTGAATCAGCCGCATCTCGGCTCCTCCTGTGGGCTCCGACTATCACTCGATGATGATGAAATCCTTGAGGTGCTCTTCGGATATCTCCAGGCCCAGGCCGGGCTTGTGGTCGTCCAGCTGGATATAGCCGTCGACCGGCTGCGGCTCGCCCTTGAACACGTAGTAGAACAGCTCGTTGCCGACCTCGACGTCGAACACCGGGAAGAACTCGGCCATCGGCGAGGCGGTGCTGGCCATGGTCAGGTGATAGTTGTGCAACTGTCCGGCGTGCGGGATCACCGGCACTGACCAGGCCTCGGCCATGGCGTTGATCTTGCGCGCGGCGGTGATCCCGCCTACGCGGTTGGTGTCGTACTGGATGACGTCCACCGCGCGGCGCTCCAGCAGGTCCTTGAAGCCGTGGCCGGTGAATTCGTGCTCGCCGCCGGAGATCGGCATGATCCCCATCTTCTTCAGCTCGACGTAGCCCTCGATGTCATCGGCGATCACCGGTTCCTCCAGCCAGCGCGGTTCGAACTCGGCGAGCTTCGGCAGCATCCGCCGGGCGTATTCCAGGGTCCAGCCCATGTAGCATTCGAGCATGATGTCGATGTCCGGCCCGGCCAGTTCGCGTAGCGCGCGGACCTGCTCGATGTTCCTGCGCATGCCCGTCGGGCCGTCCTTGGGGCCATAGCCGAAGCGCATCTTCAGCGCGGTGAAGCCCTGGTTCAGGTAGCCCTGGGCCTCTTCGAGGAAGGCGTCGAGGTTGTCGTTGGCGTAGAGCTTCGAGGCGTAGGTCCAGATCTTCTCCTTGGTGCGGCCGCCGAGCAGCTTGAACACCGGCTTGTTCACCGCCTTGCCCATGATGTCCCAGATCGCCAGGTCCACCGCCGAGATGGCTGCCATGCCGATGCCCTTGCGGCCCCAGGCGTGGGTGCGGCGATACATCTTCTGCCAGATGTACTCGTTGTCGAACGGGTCTTCGCCGATGCAGATCGGCGCCAGGTAGAGGTCGACGATTTCCTTCGCCACGCGCGGCGCCAGGGCGCAGTTGCCGATGCCGACGAGGCCGTCGTCGGTCTCGATCTCCACCACCAGCCAGCCGTGGAAGCGGAACGAACCCATGGCGTCTCCCTTCTCGAACAGGATGTCGCTGGCATTGGTGCAGAAGTGCGCCTGCGGCGGGACGACCTTGCCCTTCCATTCGAAGACGCGGGTACGGACGGATTTGATTTTCATGTCGCAGCTCCTATCGGTGCGTAGTGTGGGTCAGCCGGCCTGCCGCGCTCGCAGCGGGACGGACGACGATCCGGAAGTCTTCAGCCGGGCCAGCAGACAGGCGCCGAGCAGGCCGACGGCGGCCAGGGCGAACATGCCGGCGCGCGGGTCGGCGAACTGGCTTTCCATGAGGGTCTTGAGGTTCGGCGCGACGAAGCCGCCGAGGTTGCCCAGGGAGTTGATCAGGGCGATGCCGCTGGCCGCGGCCGCACCGCTCAGGTAGCCGGTGGGAAGGGTCCAGAACAGCGGCTGCACCGAGACGAAGCCGGACGCGGCGAAGCAGAAGGCGATCACCGCCAGGCCCAGGTTGCCGGCCAGCGCCGAGGCGGCGATACCGGCTGCGGCCATGCCCAGCATGGCCACCGCGAGCTGGCGATGCTGGCCGCTGCGGTCGGCCTGGCGGGTCACCAGGCGCGTTACCGCCAGGGCGCAGACCCAGGGAATCGCGGTGATCAGGCCGACGTTCAGGCCGACCTGGCCGTCGAGGAAGCTGGCGATGCGGGTCGGCAGGTAGAACACCACGCCGTACACGCTCATCTGGATGGTGAAGTAGACCAGGCAGAACTTCAGCACCTGGCCGCTGCGCAGGGCGCTGAGGAAGCCGTGCGGGCCGCGTGCCTGTTTGCGGGTGTCTTCTTCGGCCAGCTCGCCTTCCAGCGCCCGCTTCTGCTCGTCGCTCAGCCAGCCGGCATCGCGCGGGCGGTCGACCAGGTAGAAGTAGGCGGCAATGCCGACCAGCGAGGCCAGCAGGCCCTCGGTGACGAACAGCCACTGCCAGTTGGCCAGGCCGAAGATGCCGTGGAACTCCAGCAGCCAGCCGGACAGCGGACCGCCCAGCACCAGCGCCAGCGGCAGGCCGAAATAGAACAGGCCGAGCGCCTGGGCACGGCTGCGCTGCGGGAACCAGTAGGTGAGGTAGAGGATGATGCCGGGGAAGAAGCCCGCCTCGGCGACGCCCAGCAGGAAGCGCAGGACATAGAAAGTCATGGCGTCGTCGGCGAACATCATCGCCGCCGAGACCAGGCCCCAGGTGACCATGATCCTGCACAGCCAGACCCTGGCGCCGAGGCGGTGCAGCATCAGGTTGCTGGGTACCTCGAAGCAGGCATAGCCGATGAAGAAGATGCTCGCGCCGAACGCGAAGGCGGCATCGCCGAGGCCGGTGTCGGCTTGCAGGAAGGCCCGCGCGTAACCGACGTTGGCCCGGTCGATGAAAGCCAGTACATACATCAGGACCAGGAAAGGCAGGAGCCGCAGGCGGCTGGTGGCGATCGCCGAGGACAGCAGCCTGGCGTGGTCGTTCATGGCGCTCATGGAGGGCTTCCTTCTTGTTGTTGTTCGACGCGGAGGCGGCATGGCCGCTTGCGTTGGGCCGACTGTAGCCAGGCCGCTCCCGCGCGGATAATCACTTCTGCGCATTCATCGATAACCCCAGGCAATACCTTTTAACCAATCAGCCAATCGCCGGTTATCGGGCAGCAGCGAGAACGGCCCTGCGCTCAGAGCAGCGGCAGGGAATACGAGAGGATCAGGCGGTTCTCGTCGACATCGGCGGCATGGTTGGACCGCAGCATGGCGTTGCGCCAACGCAGGCCGAGGTTCTTCAGCGGGCCGCTCTGGATCACGTAGGCGACGTCCACGTCGCGTTCCCAGGCGCGGCCGTCGTCCATCGCCTTCGTCCGGGCATGGGCGCCGTTGGCGTAGCGGGCCATGGCGGTCAGCCCGGGAATGCCCAGGGCGACGAAGTCGTAGTCGTAGCGCAGTTGCCAGGAGCGCTCGCCGGCGCTGGTGAAGTTGCGCACCTGGATGTCGTTGACCAACGGCGTGCTGGTGCCGGCGATGTAGAGCATCCCGTCGTCGCCGTACATGCGCTGGTAGCCGGCGCCGAGGCTGTGGCCGCCGCGGGTCGCGCTGAAGAAACCGGTCAGCGCGCGATTCTCCAGTTCCCCGAGCTTCGCGGCACCTTCGTCGCGCGTGTCGAAGAGCCCGACGCTGGCGCCCAGGCGCCAGCCGCCGAAGCTCTGCTTGTGGCTCAAGCTGTAGTAGTCCTGCCGGTAGATGTCTTGCAGTCGCGCCTGCCACAGCCCGACCTGGCTGCGCTCGGCATTGAAGCGGTACTCCGCGCCCAGGTAGTCGAAACGGTCGGAGAACGCCCCGCCGCGCCCATCCACCGAGAGGTCCTGGTGGTCGCTGGAGTTGCGCTGGCTGAGCGAACGCATCTGCCCGCCGTGCAGGGTCAGGCCGGCGATTTCCCTGGAGGTCAGCATGCCGCCCTGGAAGGTCTGTGGCAGCAGGCGGCCGTCGTTGCGCAGGAGGATTGGCAGTTCCGGCAGCAGTTCGCCGAGCTTCAGCTCGGTATTCGACAGCTTCAGCTTCGGCGCCACGCCCAGTCGCGCGTAGTCGTCCGCTGCGCGTCCGTCGGCGTGGCGTGGCAGCAGCCCGGAGCCGGCACGATCAGGGCTGCTGTCGAGCTTCAGGCCGAGCTGGCCGAGCAGCTCGACGCCGAGGCCCAGGGTGCCCTGGGTATAGCCGGACTTCGCCTGTAGGAGAAAGCCTTGGGCCCACTCCTCCTGCTTCGACTGCGCCGCGCCGGGCTGGCGGAAGTCGCGATTGAAATAGAGATTGCGCAGGCCGAGGCTGACGCTGGCGTCTTCGATAAAGCCCTCGGCGCCGGCGAGCGACGGCAGGCCGGCCAGCAGGACCGGAGCGAGCGAGGCGGATTTCAGCAGGTTCGGAGCGGAACGGGTCATTGTTGTTTTTCCTTTTCCCAGGCCGAAGCGAGCCGTGGAGCGCTGCGGCTCCAGGCGATGTGTCTCTCGTCGAAGGTGCGACGCCTCCTGCCCCGCCGCGACGGTACAGGGAGGCGCCAGGGAGCGCGTTACGAAGGGGCGGCGCTCTGGTTGTCGCGTCGCATGCAGGCGATCAGGCTTTGCGCCTGCCCATCCGGCAGGCGATCTCGAACGCCTGGCGGGTGGCGCCGACGTCGGCCCTTCCCTGCCCGGCGATATCGAAGGCGGTACCGTGGGCCGGCGTAGCGATGGGGATCGGCAGGCCGCCCTGGACGGTTACGCCGCGGGAGAAGCCCATCAGCTTGATCGCGATCTGCCCCTGGTCGTGGTACATGGTCACCACCGCGTCGAAGGCACGGGCGTCGCCCTGCACCTTGAGGAAAATGGTGTCGGCGGGATACGGGCCGTCGGCGGCGATCCCCTGTTCGCGCGCCTTCTGCACCGCCGGAGCGATGATGTCCAGCTCCTCGCGGCCGAAGCTGCCGTTGTCGCCGTTGTGCGGGTTCAGTCCGCAGACGCCGATGCGCGGCCGCGCCAGGCCGCTGCGGCGCAGCGCGTCGTCGATCAGGCGGATCGCCTCCCCTACCCGCTCCTGGCTGAGCAGGCCCGGCACCTCGGCCAGGGCTACGTGGGAGGTCACCCGCGAGGTCCAGAGGTCGTCGAGGACGTTGAACTCGCAGAACGGGCCGCCGAACCCCAGGCGCTCGGCGAACCAGTGCAACTCGTCGCTGTGGTCCATGCCGGCCATGTGCAGCGAGGTCTTGTTCAGCGGGCCGAAGAGGATCGCGTCGGTCCTGCCGCTGCGGGTCAGTTCGAGGGCCAGCGCGAGGGTTTCCAGGCTGTAGCGGCCACCGACGGCGCTCGCTTCGCTGCGTGGGAACTCGTCCCCGCCCTGGCTGAGCCAGGGATGCAGCAGTGGCGTGGCGTCGGCGAAATCCAGGGTTTCCAGCGCGTCGATGCGCCGGTAGGGGAATTCGCAGCCGGCGATGCGCATGCCGCGGCGCATTTCCGCTTCGTCGGCGATCAGCACGATGTGCGCCTTCTCGCGCACCTCGGTGTCGGCCAGCAGGCGGGCGATCAGTTCCGGGCCGATGCCGGCCGGATCGCCCAGGACCATGGCCAGTCGCGGTAGGGATGGAGCGTTCATGGGGAAGTCCTCGGGTCGGGCGACGCCTGCTGCAGGCGCACGGTGTCGGGTACGGTGCGGTAGATGCGCCGCGCGTTGCTATGGAAAAGCCGTTCCTGGTCGGCGTACGGCAGGTCGGCGACGATGCGTTTGAAACCGCCATAGATGTCGTCGAACGAGCCGCACAGGCTGTCCACCGGGAAGTTGCTGGCGAACATCGCCCGCTCGACGCCGAACAGGGCGATGCTTTCGCGGACGATCCAGGCGTTGTCCTCGACGCTCCAGCGCCGGCCGGCCTGGCCGATGCCGGAGATCTTCAACGCCACGTTGGGGCATTCGGCGAAGCGCGCCATGGCCCGTTGCCAGGCGGCCAGCCCCTCCTCGCTGCGATCGGACGGCAGGCCGGCGTGGTTGAGCACGATCAGCGTATCGGGGAAGTCGCGCGCCAGGCATGCGGCCTCGGCGAGGTTCCACCAGGGTGTCTGCAGGTCGAAGTGCAGGCCGTGCCGGGCCAGCTCGGCATAGCCGCGACGCCAGCGCTCGTCGCTCATCAGGCTGCGCAGCTCGCCGACCTGTTGCGGGCGTTGCGGACCGCCGGGCTTGTGGCGGACGCTGCGGACCCGTGCGAAGCCCGCCTGCGCCGCCAGCACCTCGGCGGCGTCCGGCGCGTCCAGCCAGGCCTGCGCCACCACTGCGTGGGGCGCGCCATGGCGTTCGGCGAGGTGATGCACGAAGCGGGTTTCGCCGAGCGGATCGCGCGGGTCCCACTCGGTTTCCACGTAGACCGTCTCGACCACCCGGTGTGCGCCGACGTCGCCGAAGTAGTCCGCCGGCAGGTAGCGGCGCTTGATCGCGCTGTAGTCGCCGTAGCGGAACGGAATCTTGGCGTCCTCCGCGAGCCAGGGGTGGTAGTTCGCCTGCGGGTCCCAGAAATGATGATGGGCGTCGACGATCGGCCCGTCGTACAGCTCAGCCATGCTTTGCCTCGGTCTTGTCCAGGGAAATCAGCAGGGTGCCGGCGATGAAGGCTGCCGAGCAGAGGGCGAAGAAGCCCAGCACCGCGGCATATCCGCCCAGGTGTTGCAGCAGCAGCCCGACCAGGATCGGCACGGCGATGCCGCCGAGGCTGCCGGCCATGTTCATCACCCCGCCGACCAGGCCGACCCGGGCCGGAGCGGCGAGCAAGGCCGGAAAGCTCCAGTACAGGCTGCCCCACATCAGGAAGAAGGCGGTCAGCGCCAGCAGGGTCACGGCGGCATAGGCATCTTCCAGGCTCGGCAACAGCAGGAAGGCGACCAGCGCCGCGAGGCCCGAGACCGTCAGCAGGCCCTTGGCCGCCAGGCCGCGGCGCACGCCCTTGCGGATCAGCAGGTCGCAGAGGAAGCCGCCGACCAGGGAACCGACGGCGCCACAGAGGAAGATGACGAAGGTCGCGGCGCCGATACCCTTGATATCGAAGCCGCGCGCCTGCGCCAGGTAGCTAGGACCCCAGGTCAGCAGGCCGAAGAACACCATGGCCCAACTGGCGCGGCCGAGGACGATACCGACCAGGGAGCGGCCGGCGATGCCCAGTCTTCCGCCGGCCTGGCAGTCCGCTTCGGCGAGCGGGGTGGTGCGGTCGGCGTTGATCCGGCCCAGCTCGGCGGCGTTGACCCCGGGATGCTCGGCCGGGTCGTCGCGCAGGTAGTGCCAGGCCAGCCAGGCCATGGCCAGGGTGGCGATGCCGGCGATGAAGAAGGCGCTGCGCCAGGAGCCGAGCACGGCGATCAGGTAGGCGATGACCAGTCCGCCGAGAGCGACGCCCAGCGGCCCTCCGCAGTCCATCAGCACGGCGCCGCGGCTGCGTTCGCTGGAGCCCAGCCACAGCGAGTTGAGCTTGCCGCCGGAGGGGAACAGCGGCGCTTCCGCCGCGCCCAGGGCGACCCGGGCGAACATCAGCGACAGGCCGCCGCTGGCGAAGGCCGCGAGGGTCTGGAAGGCTCCCCAGAGACCGGTGGACCAGCCGATCACCCGGCGCGGGCCGTAGCGGTCGATCAGCCAGCCGCCGGGAATCTGCAACAGCGCGTAGGCCCAGAAGAAGCTGCTGAGGATCAGCCCCTGCATGCTCGGCGTGAGCTGGAATTCACCGGCGATGGTGGGCATGGCGATGGACAGCGAGACCCGGTCGACCAGGTTGATCACCGTCAGGGCGAAGACGATGGCGAAGATGCGCCAGCGGACGTTGCTGGGTTTTGCGGCAGTGGCCTTGTCCTGGGCAGGATCAGCCTGGAGCACGGCGGTCTGTGCCTGAGCCATGGGTCGTACCTCTTTTATTGTTGTTCTTGTGCTGCGGAACTGGGTTGGCAGGTCCGGCAGGCCCACTATCCGGCTTTCCATCGATAACCGTCTAATCAAAGCTGCTCATACGGCCATTTCCTACGGTTATCGCTCCAGGTATCCGACATCCGCTTCCACTCATAACCCCAGGCTATCGGTGTATGCCTTATTTTGAGTGGACGCTTATCGGTGCGCTTCGCACACTCCGCTCTACCCATAACAACAATGACAACCAGAGGTCCTCCATGCGTACCGCATATGCGCGCTCCGTCCCCTCCTTCCTGGCCGCTTGCGCCCTGCTCTGCTGCACCGCCCTGCCCGCCCTGGCGGCTGCCTGGAAACCCGAAGAGAACCTGGAGATCGTCGTCGCCGGCGGTCCCGGTGGCGGCACCGACCAACTCGCCCGCCTGGTCCAGTCGGCGATCAGCCAGAACAAGCTGCTCGACGTCAACACCGTGGTGCTGAACAAGGGCGGCGGCAACGGCGCCGAAGCCTTCCTCGACCTGAAGCTGGCCAAGGGCAACGCGCACAAGCTGGTGATCGGCACCAACAATGTCTACCTGCTGCCGCTGGTGGCCCGGCTGGGCTACCAATGGACCGACCTGACGCCGGTGGCGGCGGTGGCCGAGGACGACTTCATCCTCTGGACCTACCAGGCGGCGCCGTGGGCGGACGCCGCGGCGTTCCTCGCCGATCTGAAGAAGGACGCGACAGGCATGCGCTTCGGCGGCAGCCAGTCGAAGGACGTCGACCAGACTCTAAGCCTGCTGCTCGGCAAGCAGGTCGGCGGCAAGCTGACCTACATCCCCTTCAAGAGCGGCAGCGAGGCGTCCATCCAGTTGGCCGGCAGGCACATCGCCGCCAACCTCAACAACCCGGCGGAAAGCCTCAGCCAGTGGCGCGGCGGCCAGGTCCGGCCGCTCTGCGTGTTCAGCCACGAGCGCATGATCTACACCGCCAAGGTCGCTGCCGAGCAGTCCTGGGCGGACATCCCCACCTGCCACGAGCAGGGCCTGGGCATCGACCAGTACCGCTTCCCGCGCACCGTGTTCCTGCCCGGCGGAGTCAGCGACGAGCAGCGCGCCTTCTACGTCGAGTTGATGCGCAAGGTCAGCCAGACCGCCGAGTTCAGGGACTATGTCGAACGCTCGGCGCTGGCGCCGACCTTCCTCGCAGGCGAGGACCTGGTGAGCTACATCGAGAAGGACCGCCAGCGCGTCATCCCGCTGTTCCAGGAAGCCGGCTGGCTTCGCCAGTAACCCGCGTAGCGCGACCAGGAGACGAACATGTCCAGCTCATCCGATGCGCCGCTGGTCGCCACCCGCTGGGTGGAGATCGGCCTGGCGCTGTTCACCGCCGCGCTCGGCGCGATCGTCATGTACGGCAGCCAGGATATCGGCATCGGCTGGGGCGACAGCGGCCCCGAGGCCGGCTATTTCCCCTTCTACATCGGCCTGCTGCTGAGTGCCGCCAGCCTCGGCAACCTGCTCTTGGCCCTGTGCCGCTGGCGGGCGCTGGGTACCTCGTTCGTCGCCCGCACGGCCTTTCGCCGGGTGCTTGCGGTGTTCCTGCCGATCGCCGCCTACGTGGCGGCCATGCCGTTCGCCGGGATCTACCTCGCCTCCGCGTTGTTCATCGCCTGGTTCATGTGGCGCGACCGTAGCCGCGACAAACCCTACGGCGTGCCGCTGATCGTCACGCTGTCCTGCGGCGCGGCGCTGGCCAGCTACCTGGTCTTCGCCGTCTGGTTCAAGGTGCCGCTGGATGCCGGAATACTGGTCGACCTTGCGGCCTTCGTCGGGAGCGCCAGGCCATGAGCGAATTCGATTCCCTGATGCAGGGCATGAGCCTGGTCCTCAGCGCCCATCACCTCGGCCTGATGGTGATCGGCGTGCTGCTCGGCATCCTGGTCGGCGTGCTGCCGGGCCTCGGTGCGCCGAACGGGGTGGCGCTGCTGCTGCCGCTGACCTTCAGCATGTCGCCGGTGTCGGCGATCATCCTGCTTTCCTGCATGTACTGGGGCGCGTTGTTCGGCGGCTCGATCACCTCGATCCTGTTCAACATCCCCGGCGAGCCGTCGTCGGTGGCCACCACCTTCGACGGCTACCCGATGGCGCGCAACGGCCAGGCCGGCGAAGCGCTGACCGCCGCCTTCACCTCGGCGCTCCTCGGGGCGCTGGTCGGCGTGCTGCTGCTGACCTTCCTGTCCACCCATATCGCTCGCTTCGCCCTGGCGTTCAGCTCGCCCGAGTTCTTCGCCGTCTACCTGCTGGCGTTCTGCACCTTCATCGGCATGAGCCGCAACCCGCCATTGAAGACCCTGGTGGCGATGACCATCGGCTTCGCCATGGCCGCCGTGGGCATGGATACCGTGTCCGGCGACCTGCGCCTGACCTTCGACCAGCCCTGGCTGCTTTCCGGGCTGAGTTTCGAGGTGGCGGTGATCGGCCTGTTCGGCATCGGCGAGATCCTCTGCACGGTGGAGGAAGGCCTGGTGTTTCGCGGCGAGCGCGCACGCATCACGCCGATGGTGATCCTGCGTACCTGGGCCAGGCTGCCGCGCTACTGGCTGACCTGGCTGCGCAGCGCGCTGGTCGGCTGCTGGATGGGCGTCACTCCGGGCGGCCCCACCGCCGCCTCGTTCATGAGCTACAGCCTGGCGCGGCGCTTCTCGAAGAACCGCGAGAACTTCGGCAACGGCGAGGTGGAAGGCGTGATCGCTCCGGAGACAGCCGACCACAGCGCCGGCACCAGCGCCCTGCTGCCGATGCTGACGCTCGGCATCCCCGGCTCGGCGACCGCCGCGGTGATGCTCGGTGGCCTGATGATCTGGGGGCTGCATCCCGGGCCGACGCTGTTCGTCGAACAGCACGACTTCGTCTGGGGCCTGATCGCCAGCATGTACCTGGGCAACGTGGTCAGCCTGATCGTGGTACTGGCGACCGTGCCGCTGTTCGCCTCGATCCTGCGGATTCCGTTCGCCATCGTCGCACCGATCATCGTCATGGTCTGCGCCATCGGCGCCTACTCGGTGCACAACGCCATGCTCGACGTGGTCCTGATGCTGCTGTTCGGCGCGCTCGGCTACCTGTTCAAGAAACTCGGCTACCCCATCGCCCCGCTGGTGCTCGCCGCGGTGCTCGGCGACAAGGCCGAGGACGCGTTCCGCCAGTCGATGCTGTTCTCCGACGGGCAACTCTCGGTGTTCTGGTCCAACCCGCTGGTGGCCAGCCTGACCGGCGCGGCGCTGGCGATGCTGCTCTGGCCGTTGCTGGCGCGGTGCGCCGGGGCGCTGTTCCGGCGTGGCCGGCGGAGTCTCCGGCATGCCGCCTGAGCCTGCGTCTGGCGGCGGGGTGGATTTCTTGTCACCCTGGGTCTCCCCGCCGCCAGCGAGATACGCCATGTCCCGGATTCCCGACGCCAGCATCATCCACAGCCGCCTGCGCCTGCGCCAGTTGCGCCTGATGCTGGCCCTGGAGGAACTCGGCTCGCTGCGCCGCGCTGCCGACGAGATCGGCATGACCCAGCCGGCGGCGACCAAGATGCTCCACGAGGCCGAAGACCTGCTCGGCGTCGAGTTGTTCGAGCGTTTGCCGCGCGGCATGCGCGCGACGCCTTTCGGCGAGACGCTGATCTACTACTCGCGGATGATCTTCGCCGAGCTGTCCGGGATGCGCGAGGAACTGGTCGCGCTGGAATCCGGCAACCTCGGCCGGGTCACCGTCGGAGCGATCCCGGCGCTGGCCTCGAGCCTGCTGACGCGCACCATCGCCACCCTGAAGCAGAGTCATCCACGGCTGTCGATGAGCATCCAGGTGGACACCAGCGACGTGCTGGTCCAGGCCCTGCAACAGGACCAGCTGGACGTGGTGCTCGGACGCATCCCCAGCGGCGCGCGCACCGACGACCTGGTGTTCGACAGCCTCGGCGAGGAAGAACTCTGCGTGGTGGTCGGCGCGCAGAACCCGTTGTCGCAGGCACGCAAGCTGGACTGGGGCGAGTTGCAGGAGCTGACCTGGGTGTTGCAGCAGCACCCCAGCCCGATGCGCGGGATCGTCAACCAGGCCTTCCACAATGCGCGCATCGACCTGCCGAGCAGTATCGTCGAGACCACCTCGATCATGACCCTGCTCTCCCTGCTGCAACAGACCGACATGATCGGCATCACTCCACGCTCGGTGATCGAGGACTACCCGGGCAAGCACCTGCTGGCGATCCTGCCGATCCAGCTGGAGCCGCGCCTGCCGCCCTACGGCCTGATCACCCGACGCAACCGGGTCCACTCCTCGGCCATGCAGACCTTCATGGCCAGCGTACATGCCGAACAGGCGCGGCACCTGGCGAAGTGAGCGGCACTAGCACAAATGAGCTAATAGCCGCGAGCCGGCTGGACCTCTAACATCCTGCGGCATTTCAACGGAGTGAATGCCATGCCCTCGATCAAGCCCTTCGGTCTCGCCCTGCTCGTCCTCGGTCTCAGCGCCTGCGCCTCCCTCGGTCAGTCGGGGAATCGCGACAACGAGGTCAAGGTCGCCGCGCAGAAGCTCATCGGCCAGCCCGCCGGCAAGGCCTTCGAACTGTTCGGCAAGCCCGACCAGGGCCTCGGCCCTTCGTCCTACGGTAGCGGCGGCTTCTACGCCTGGAACCGCGTGCGGACCCACATGGGGCCGGACAAGGTCTTCATACAGACCGGCACCGAGTACGTCGGCCAGCGCGAGACCTGGGTCGGCGTCGGTGGCCAGGGGGTCGCCGGCATGGCGCCGGTGAGTAGCGAGGCGGTCTATCGCAAGACCGGCTACTACGAGAACGAGACCATCCTCGACTATTTCTGCAGCATCACCCTGTACACCGACAGCCGGGACATCATCACCAACGCCAGCGTGATCGACTGCCGGGACAGCCGCTGACGGGGCCGCCGGGCCCCGGCCTTCCTTCTCGACGACGAACCCCCAACGCGGAAGCCCTGCGGACAATGGCGTTACGCTATCGTTTTTTATTTCCTTGAATCCTTGTTTTCATACCTCTTATTTCGTCTGGAAATAAGATAGATCGATTCATTCTTTTCTCCCGACCCTCGGCCCCTGCCAAACTCCCTTCGCCACGGGATACCCCCGCGCCGACATGGCGGCATTCCCATCCGGAATGTCCGCCCCACATTGCAAGGCCCTGATCGTCGATCGCGGCCGACAAGGAGCTGGAACTTTCATGAAGAAACTCCCCGCCATCACCGCCCTCGCCCTCGCCCTGATCTCCGGCCTGGCCCAGGCCGACCGCCTGGAGGACATCCGCAAGGCCGGCGTATTGCGCGTCGCGTCCTTCGACAGCAACCCGCCGTTCGGCTTCGTCGACGCCAAGAGCAAGCAGATCGAAGGCCTCGACGTCGACTATGCCAAGGCCCTGGCCGACAAGCTGGGCGTCCGGCTGCAAGTGCTGCCGACCAACCCGGCCAACCGCATCCCGCTGCTGACGGCGAACAAGGTCGACCTGGTCCTGGCCAACTTCACCATCACCCCGGAGCGTGCGCAGCAGGTGGACTTCAGCATCCCCTACTTCTCCTCCGGCCAGCAGTTCATCGTCAAGAAAGGCACCCTGACCTCGCCGGAAGTCCTCAACAAGTGGCGGGTCGGCGTGGACAAGGGCACGGTCAACGAAGGCGTGCTGCGCGAGAAGTTCCCCGGCGCCAAGGTCATCGCCTACGACGACACGCCCTTCGCTTTCACCGCCCTGCGCAACGGCCAGGTCCAGGCCATCACCCAGGACGGTCCGAAGCTGATCGGCCTGCTGGCCAACGTGCCCGACCGCGACAAGTACGAAGTGCCGCCCTTCACCATTTCCAACGACCTGATCGGCGTCGGTATTCCCAAGGGCGAGAAGGCCCTGACCGAGTTCGTCGACAAGAGCCTGCGCGAGCTGGAGCAGGACGGCCAGGCGCAGAAGATCTACGACACCTGGTTCGGTCCGCAGACCAAGACCCCGCTGGCGCGCCTGTACAAGATCGGCGACAAGAGCTGAGCGGCCCGCTTCGCCCGCACGACCCGCGCGCCTCACTTCGCTGAGGCGCGTTTTTCGTTCTACCCGACGGAATCCCGCACATGTTCGGCGAACTTCTCGCCCCGCAGTACCTGCGCTGGTTGCTCGACGGCTTCCTGCTGACCCTCGGTCTTGCCCTGCTCAGTTGCCTGCTCGCCACCCTGATCGGCGCCCCCCTGGCCATCGCCCGGCTGTCGCGCCGGCGCCTGCTGTCCTGGCCGGCGCGCGCCTACCTGGCGCTGTTCCGCAATACCCCGCTGCTGGTGCAGCTGTTCTTCTGGTACTTCGGCGTTCCCGCGCTGCTGCCGGAGGCGCTGGTGAGCTGGCTGAACACGCCGCACGAGACGCCCTTGCTCGACTGGCCGTCCTTCGAGTTCCTCGCCGGTGCCTGGGGGCTGACCCTCTATACCTCGGCTTTCGTCGCCGAGGAGTTCCGCGCCGGCATCGCCTCGGTACGCCCCGAGCAGCGCGCCGCCGGCCTCGCCCTGGGGCTGACCCAGCGCCAGGTATGGCGCGAGGTGGTGCTGCCGCAGGCCCTGCGCACGGCTCTGCCGCCGCTGCTCGGGCAGTACATGAATGCGCTGAAGAACTCCTCGCTGGCGATGGCCATCGGCCTGGCCGAGCTGTCCTACGCTTCGCGCCAGGTGGAAACCGAGACCTTCAAGACCTTCCAGGCCTTCGGTATCGCCACCCTTCTCTACATCGGCGCCATCGCCCTGATCGAAGCTTTCGGCCAGGCGTTGCAGCAGACCCGCCGCTACCGCCAGGGAGGTGCCTGAGATGGATTTCTCGGTCATCTCGGACAACCTGTCCTACCTGCTGCTCGGCGCCTACCCGGACGGCCCGCTCGGCGGAGCGGCGCTGACCCTGCTGCTGGCGTCGCTCTCCGGACTGGCTTCGGCGGTGCTCGGCCTGGTCCTCGGCGTGGCCCTCGCGGTGCTGCCCGGCAAGCCGCGCCTGCTGCTGGTGGCGCTGCTCGGCTTCTTCCGCGCGATCCCGGTGCTGATGCTGATCTTCTGGACCTACTTCCTGCTGCCGATCGTCTTCCATGTCGACGTACCGGCGCTGGCCACCGTGGTCTGCGCGCTGTCGCTGATCGGCGGCGCCTACCTCGCCCACTCGGTGTACGCCGGCATCCACAGCCTCCCCGCCGGGCAGTGGGCGGCCGCCCGCGCGCTCGGACTGCGGCCGTGGCAGGTATTGCGCCTGGTGATCCTGCCGCAGGCGCTGCCGGTGATGCTGCCATCCTTCCTCAACCAGTGGGTGTCGCTGATCAAGGACACTTCCCTGGCCTACGTGATCGGCGTCGGCGAGCTGTCCTTCGTCGCCACCCAGGTGAGCAACCGGGTGATGGTCCACCCGACGGAGATCTTCCTGTTCGTCGCCCTGCTCTACTTCCTGCTCTGCACCAGCCTCGACCTGGCCGCCGCGTTCCTCGCCCGCCGCCGGCGGGCCTGAGCGGCGGCCGGTGGCTCAGGCGTCGCCGCGCGCCCGCGCGTAGTCGACCAGGTCGCCGAGGTAATGCGGCGAGGCGCGCAGGACGCCATCGTCCCAGCCGTAGAGCACGCCCAGCGCCGACACCTCCATGGCCCACCAGCCCCAGGCGTAGGGGCCGGTCAGGCGGCGGGTCTTCTTCTGCGCCTTGGGGGAAAGCTGGAAGAACTCCCGGTACTGGCTTTGCAGGTAAGGCGCCAGCGCCTGGGCGTCGCTGCCGTCCGCCTCTTCGAAGAACGCCCGCAACTGCCCGAACGGCCGTGGATGGAAGGTTTCCTCGCTGGCGGAAGTCAGGCCGAGGGCGGCCGCGCCGAGATAGTCGAGCAGGCGGTCGGTATCGAACTGCAGGACCTCCTCGACCAGCGCCGGGATGAGCTCCTGGGCATCGAGCAGCACGCCCATGGCGAGCAGTTGCAGCGCGAACGGATACTGGCCTGTGCGCGGCGCCAGGGCCGGCGCCGTCTCGAAGTCGACCTCGCCCTGCTCGCGCAGGCTGTCGCGGGCGGCGCCGAGCAGCCGGCTGTAGTCCAGCCACAGCGCGGCGGTCTCCAGGTAGATGGAGCGCAGTTCGGCGCCGGCCAGGCCCCGGTCGATGGCCTTGAGCAGCAGCGTACTGGCGTTTTCCGCGGCCTGGCCCCAGGCCCAGGCGTTTTCCAGGGCTGCGTGCCCTTGCGCGGCGAACGGCTGGCGATAGCCGTGGCTCCGGGAAAACCTGTCGAGCGCGGCGATCAGTTCGCGCCAGTCGGCTTTCCAGTCGGCGAGGTCGATGTTCCTTCGCGGCGCCCGGTCGGTGCGGGCCAGGTTGCGCCATAGCGGCAGGGCTTCGGCGAGTCGGTTGTCCAGGGTGAGGGGGAATGCGTGCATGGCGGCCTGTGGTGATCGCGGCCGTTTCCGGCCGTTCCGTGCGATCCGGAGTGCGGCCGTCCAGGCCGCATCCGGTATGGACGGCCGATGCTAGCGCAGCGTGGTGCCCCGCGGAAGGTCCGTTCTAGCGGCCCGCCGGCTGGTTCCGGTAGTAGTCGAGGAAGGCCTCCAGCGGCAGTGCCTTGCCGAAATGCCAGCCCTGGCCGAGGGCCTCGGGCGAGCGGCGCAGCACGTGGTCGGCCTGGGCCTGTGTCTCGATCCCTTCGACGACCACGCCGATCTCCAGGTGCTCGGCCATCGAGCAGAGCTTGTCGAAGATCAGTTCGACGGCGCTGCTGTCGCCGATGGACTGAGTGAAGACCTTGTCGATCTTGATCGCGTCTACCGGCAGGTTGGCCAGGTAGACCAGGTTCGAATGACCGGTGCCGAAATCGTCCACGTAGATCTTCAGGCCGAGTTCGCGCAGGCGGTTCATCCCGGCCAGCAGGCAGCCCTGGGCCTCGGTGGTGCGCTCGGTCAGTTCCAGCGCGACCTGTTCCGGGCGCACGCTTTCCCTGGCCATCTGGCGCATGGCGAAATCGATGAAACCGGGGTCGGCGATGTCCTTGCCGGTGACGTTGACGCTGACGTAGAAGCTCCGCTGTTCCCTCAGCAACGGCCCGAGCTGCTTCAGGGCGCGGCGGAAGACGAAACGGGTCAGCAGTTCGATGTCGCCGCTCTCCTCCAGGGCGCCGATGAATACATCCGGGGAAACCCGCCCCAGGCTGCTATCGGTCCAGCGCGCCAGGGCCTCGACCCCGGCGCAGCGGCCGCTGGCCAGGCGCACGATGGGCTGGTAGTGCACCTCCAGGGCCTCGCGCTTCAACGCGCGCAGCAGCCTGGCCGGCAGTTTTTCGTCGTTGAGGAAGCCGAACAGGTAGCTGAGCAGCAGCATGACGCCGAACAACAGCCCGCCGCCGATCGCCGCGGCCATGGCCGCGCGTCCGGGCTCGGTGCCAAGCAGGCCGCGTTCGCGGAGAAGGGAGACCACGCAGATGTCCTGCGTCGGGTCGCACAGGCTTATCTGCCGGGCGCCGATGAAGCGCGGCCAGCCGGGCCGGCCGAGCGCCTCGAGGGGCTGATCGTCGTCCCAGGCGAAACGGTGGTAGATGTAGTCGCCGCCACTGCTGACGGCCGCCGCCGAGATGCCCGGGGCCGGGTGGTCGACATCGAAATAGGCGTGCGGGGCAATGAATACGACGGCGTTGCCGCGACTGACCAGCCCGGTGGGCAGCGCCTGCAACGGCAGGGGCATGCCCTCCGACCAGAAGCGGGTGCCGGCGGCATCTACCCGGTCGGGCGCGGACAATCCCCAGGGCGCGCGCAGCCGGCCCCGGACGCCCGTGCACATGACCCGGTCGCCGCTGATCCTGCCAACGTCGCTCATGAAGCGCGACTCGAGCACGATGGAACGCAGCATTTCCAGGTCCTGGTCGCTGCAGGCCGGCGCGCTGCCGGCGTTCATCTCGCGGAGCATCTGGTCCGCCGCGGAGGAAATCTCCAGTGCCCGCTCCAGCGCCCTCTCGGTGTACGAGCGCAGGTGCGCGCCGTCGTGCTGGCGATCCAGTTCGTTGATGACGAAGATCCCACAGACACCGCCCACCAGGGTGGTGGTGAGCAGTATCGGCAGGATGCGTCGCCAGTTGATCCGGCCTTCTGCAGCCGTTCCACGCTCGGACATACCTTCTTCCGCCTAATGAATCCATGGAAAGCACGCCAGATTGCCGAACAGCTTCACGGGCCCTGCCGGGCCGTGCGCAGAACCTTTTCAGATTTGTCCCGATCGTGACAACGCTACCTTCGCCAGCGCCGTCCAGTCCGATTCCCCGTCGCCATGGGCGATGGCTTCGAGCAACACGTCGTGCAACAGGCTGGCCAGCGGCAGCGGCACGTTGTGGCGCTTGCCGGCGGACAGCGCCAGATCGACATCCTTCAACCCGAGGACCAGGCGGAACCTGGCCGGGGTGAAACGCTGCTCGACGATCTGCGGGCCGTAGTTGCGATAGACAGGCGCATCGAAAAGCGTCGAGGACATGAGCTCCATGAACCGGCCGGGCTCGACGCCCAGGCGCTTCACCAGGGCGACGCTTTCGCCCATGCTTTCGATGGCGCTGGCGATCATGAAGTTACCAGAGATCTTCACCGCCATTGCCCCGCGCGGGTCTTTTCCGAAAAACCATGTCTTCTGTCCCATAATTTCCAGCAGCGCCTTGACTTGCTCGATGGCTTCCTCCGGACCGCCGACGACGATGTTCAGCTTGCCGGCCTCCGCCACGTCGGTGCGGCCGAACACCGGCGCGGCGACGAACGCGAGGCCCTGGCGCTGGTGCGCCTGGTCGAGCGCCTCGACGCAATCGAGCGACAGGGTCGACATGCTCAGGTGGATGAGACCCGGCCTCGCCCGTTCGAGCGCGCCGCTGTCGAGCAGCACGCCGCGAATCGCCTGGTCGTCCGCCAGCATGCTGATGACCACGTCGAGGCCGAACAGCTCGCCGACCTCCTCCGCCCTGGCAGCGCCCAGCGCCACCAGGGGCTCGCAGGCCGCCGCGGAACGGTTCCACACCGTCACTTCGAGTCCCGCCTGCACCAGGCGGGTGGCCATGGCGGCGCCCATGCCGCCCAGGCCCAGAAATCCGACTTTCATCCGTTTCACTCCTCATGGGGGCTTGTAGGTTCCGGATCTACCGGAGACAGGCTGGCCGCTGGCAGTTCCTCGAGGAGGAACACCTGGCGGTCCGCCAGGAGATCGGCGACGGCATCGGCCATCGCCCTGTAGTGCGGCATCCGTCGGTGCCGCTCGATGGCGTCGCGGTGGGCCCAGCGCTCGACGAAGACGAAGCGCCCGGCCTCGTCGAGGCTCCGGTGCAGGACATAGGACAGGCAGCCGTCCTCGGCCCGCGACGGCTGCACGCAGGCCAGCAGCAGCCGCTCGACCTCCGCCGCCCTGCCCTCGCGCGCCTGCAACAGCGCTACCACACGGACCGCCTGGTTCATGCGTCGGCTCCGACGCGCACCACCAGCTTGCCGAAATTGCGTCCCTGGAGCAGGCCGAAGAAGGCCTCGGGGGCATTCTCCAGGCCGTCGACCCGCTCTTCGCGGTACTGGATGAGGCCGTCGGCGAACCACTTCGACATGTCGCGCTGGAATTCAGCGTAGCGATGGCCGTAGTCGTCGAAGATGATGAAGCCCTGCACCTTGATGCGCTTGCGCAGGATCGTGCCCATCAGCGCCGGCAAGCGGTCCGGCCCGGGTGGCAGCTCGGTGTCGTTGTAGTGGGCGACGATGCCGCAGACCGGGATCCGGGCCTTGGCGTTGAGCAGCGGGAAGACGGCGTCGAAGACCTTGCCGCCGACGTTCTCGTAATAGATGTCGATGCCGTCCGGGCAGGCCTCGGCCAGTCGTTCGGCGAAGTCCGCGGCATGGTGGTCGAGGCAGGCATCGAAGCCGAGCACCTGCACGGCGTGGCGGCATTTTTCCGCACCGCCGGCGACGCCGACCACTCGGCAGCCCTTGAGCTTGCCGATCTGTCCGACGGTGGCGCCGACCGGCCCGGTGGCGGCGGCCACCACCAGGGTCTCGCCGGCCTGGGGCTTGCCGATGTCGAGCAGGCCCATGTAGGCGGTGAAGCCGGGCATGCCGAGCAGGCCCAGGGCGTAGGACGGATGCTCCGGCGACTCGCCCAGGCGCGCCAGGCCGCTGCCGTCGGATAGCGCGTAGTCCTGCCAGCCGTTGGCCGAGAGCACCCAGTCGCCGACCTTGAACCCGGGATGGTTCGAGGCTTCCACCCGGCTGACCGTGCCGCCGACCATGACCGCGCCGAGTTCCACCGGCGGCGCGTAGGACGGCGCGTCGCTCATCCGTCCGCGCATGTAGGGATCGAGCGACAGGTAGACGGTGCGCAGCAGCACCTGGCCCGCGCCGGGCTCAGGAAGCGGAACCTGCTCGATGCGGAAGTTATCCCGGGTCGGGGCGCCGTGGGGGCGCGAGGCGAGGACGATGCGGCGGTTGACCTGCGTGGATTGGGACATTTCCAGACTCCTCTGTCTGACGAATGTGGCGAACGGCTCATACCGTGCGCCGGGCAAATTAGACCAGTCAACTACTGACGGGTCGAAAAAATACCCGCCTCTCGCGGGGCGGGTATTTCCTGGCGGTACCTCAGATTTCCAGCAGGCTGCGGGTGGTCTGCATGGCTGTCTCCAGCGGTCCCGGGCTGCGGTGCAGCTTGCTCAGCAGGCTCGCGCCGAGCCACAACTGGTACAGCGCGCTGGCCATGTGCCGGGCATCGCAGGGCGCGAGGGAGCCGTCGTCGCGGCCCTGCCCGAGGCAGCCGACCAGGCGTTCGATGATCCCGTCGGATCCGTCGCGCAGGGTGATGCGCATGCTTTCCGAAAGGTCCGCGACCTCGGCGCTGAGCTTGACCACCAGGCAGCGCTGCTCGTCGCAGGGCGGGCAGGCGTTGTCCAGCCACTTCTGCCAGTAGCTCATCAGTCGTTCGCGGGCATTCAGCCCTGGCGCGGAGAAGCGTTGGTCCATGTCCGCCAGGTAGACGCGGAAGTAGTCCTCCAGCAGGGCCTGGCCGAACTGTTCCTTGGATTTGAAGTAATGGTAGAACGAGCCCTTGGGAACGCCCGCGCTCTGCAGGATTTCGTTGAGGCCGACTCCGGAGAAGCCTTTGACCGCCATGATCCGGTATCCGGTATCGAGCAGATGCTGGCGGGTGTCGTCGTAGCTGGTTTTCATGGGGCGCACGGTAGCTTGAATTAGACCAGTCGTCTAGAAATAATTCGAAGCCATGAGTATAGCGCCGACGGCAACTGCGCCGCTGTCGGGAACCGTGCGGAACGGACGCCGGTCCGGCGCCCGCCCCGCTCCGCGGATTTACCCCTCGCGGACCTAGCAGGCCGCGACCGCCACGGCGGCAGGCTCCGGCTGGAAGCGCGCGGCGAGGAACGGCGCGATGTCCAGCGGCAGCGTCTCTTCGTGGACCAGCCGGTCGAGCAGCACCCCGGTGATCGCCGACGTGAGGATGCCGGTGCGGAAATGCCCGCAGGCATTCAGGTAGCCCTCCACTTCAGCCACCGGACCGAGAATCGGCAGTTCGTCCGGCGAGCCCGGGCGCAGGCCGGCCCAGGTGCGCTTGAGGTTGACCTGTTGCAGCTCCGGCACGCAACGCACCGCGCCCTGCACCAGGCCGGCGATTTCCGGGAAGGTGTTGCTGACGTCGAAGCCCTTGTCCTCGGTGGTGCTGCCGATCAGGATCTCGCCATTGTCCTTCTGCGCCATGTAGCAGTCGCTGGTGGTCAGGCAACCGTTCAGCAGTCGTGGCATGCGCTCGGTGAGGACGATCTGGCCCTTCACCGGCTTCACCGGGATGCGCCGGCCGGTGGCCATTTCGCTGAGTTCCGCGGCCCAGGCGCCGGCGGCGTTGATCAGGGTCCGGCAATGCAGCACCCCGGCATTGTCCGTGCGCACCCCGCTGATCCGCCGGCCCTGGCGCAGCACGCCGGTGACGTTGGTTCCCGGCAACAGCTCGACGCCGTTCTGGCGCGCCGCCTCCAGGTAGGCGTCGGCCAGGCGGAACGGGCTGACCTGGTGGTCGCAGAGGAATTCCAGCGCGCCGTGGGCCGCGTGGCTGACCGCCGGCTCGGCACGACGCAGTTCCTCGCGGTCCAGCCAGCGCACCTGCTCGGCCAGATGCGGGATCTGCGCCACGATGTGCTCGGCGTACTGGCGATCCTCGTCGTCCTGGATCACGTATTTCAGCCCGGTGCGCTCGAACTTGAAGTCCATCCCGTGGCGTTCGATCAGTTCTCGGTGCAGTTCCGGGTACAGCGCGTTGGATTGCAGGGCGAGGTCGAAGAACGCCGGCGGCAGGATGTGCGGCGTGCTCGCGTCCACCGCCACCGCCGCGCCCTGGGCCTCGCGCCGGTTGCGGGAGGACATCATGCGGAAGAAGATCACCCCGCAGCCCAGTCCCACCGATTCGCCGATGGCCCAGAGGCCGCCGGCCGAGGCGCGGGTGGCGTTGCCCGGTCGCTTGTCGTCGACCACGGCGATGCGCAGGTTGCCGCGCCTGGACAGTTGGTAGGCGCAGGACGCGCCGATCACGCCGCCGCCGGCAATCACGATGTCATAGGTTCTGTTCATGTTCAGGCTTCCGTACCGAGGTTCTGGAATGCGGAAAACGGGATCGGATCGATCGGGAAACGCGGCCGCAGCCAGCCGACGTCGTGGCGTCCGGTGGCGCGGCGCAGGCGATCGCTGCAGTAGCCGATGCACATCCGCCCCTGGCAGTCGCCCATGCCGGCGCGGGTGCGCATCTTCAGCCCGGCGATGTCCTGCACGCCCTGTTCGAGCGCGCGCTCGATGTCGCCACGGGTGACCTGTTCGCAGCGGCAGATCACCGTATCGGCCCGCGCCAGTTCGACCTGGCGGGCGCCGCGCTGGGTGTAGCGCTCGACTCCGGCGCGGAAGCGCTTGATCGCCTCCAGGCGGGCAAGATGGGATTCTCGGCGTTCGATGGCCTCGGCGGGCGCGATGGCCTCGCGTTGCAGGAGGATCGACAAGGCCGCGATGCGCCCGCCGATCATCGCCGCCTCGCCGCCGCGGATACCCGCCATGTCGCCGGCCAGGTGGATGTGCGGTTGGCTGCTCTGCTGCCAGACGTTGCATTCCGCGCGCAGGTATCCGTCGTCGCTGAAGCCGTGCTCCAGACCCAACTGCTGGCTGAGCTGGGTGCGTGGGATGAAGCCATAGCCGACCGCCAGGGTGCTGGCCTTCACCGGTCGCGCGTTTTCCAGGTCGGGCCGCCACTCTTCGTCGTAGGGCGCCACCGTCACTTCCGTCAGTTCCCCCTCGCCGCTGGCCTCCACCACGCCCCAGCCATAGTGCAGCGGAATGCCGTTGAGCTTGAGATAGCCGAGCATGCTCAGGCCGTCGAGGAACAGTTGCGGCTTGTTCAGCAGCGCCAGGCTTTCCCTGGCCATGCGGCCGAACGCGCAGGCCTCGTAGACCCCGGCGACACGTACCCCGGCCGCATGCAGCTGGCAGGCCACCAGTGGCAGCAGCGGGCCGCTGCCGGTGATCAGGGTATCGCCCAGGGGCTTCACCACGCCGCTCTTGATCTGCAATTGCAGGCCGCCGAGGAGCATCACCCCGGGCAGGGTCCAGCCGGGGAACGGCACGCTGCGCTCATGGCAGCCGGTGGCCAGGAGCAGGTGCGAATACTCCACCTCGTGCAGCCGTTCCGCCTCGTCGAGGACCATCAGGTGCTGGCCGTCGCCACCGACCACGCGGCTGTTCAGGCGCAGGTCGATGTGCCCGGCGCAGGCGGAGAAATCGCGCCGCAGTTTTTCCAGCATCCGGGTGTAGCGCGCGCCGAGGTAGGCCGGATCGACGCCGGCCCGCAAGGGGCCGCGATAGACCACCCCGCCGGGACGCGAGGCCTCGTCGAAGAGGACGCAGGGGACCCCGCGCCTGGCCAGCTCGATGGCTGCGGCCATGCCGGCCGAGCCGCCGCCGACGATCACCGGGCGCAGGTTCATGGCCGTTCCTCCTGGTCGAAGCGGTTGCTTTCGGTTTCCACCCGCATGCCCGGCCGGACGACGGTCTGGCAGGCGCGGCGCTTGGGCCGGCCGTCGATGGCGACCAGGCAGCAGTGGCATACGCCCATGCCGCAGAAGGCGCCGCTGGCCTGGCCATGGTCGTTGCGCGCGAGCCGGCGCAGGCCCACGGCATTGAGCACGTTGAGCACGGTCTCACCGGCAGCCGCCGCGACGGGCTGGCCATTGAGGTGGATGGTCATGTCTGCCCGCGAGAGGGGCTGGATATCGTGTTGACGTTCAAGAAGGTGCATTGCCCTTTCATCCGTGAGAGAGAGTCGGGAGCCGGCGACACTAGGAGTCGGGCCGGGCGCGGACATTGATCCATGACAGGTGGGTATCTTCCCCTGCCAATTCTGGTAGGTGGGGTGCAGGCGTTCGCGCGGAAAAGTCGAACCCGCGCCTACCCCAGGGTGCCAAGCAGCAAAGCCGGCTCACCCGTGGAGGCCCCATGCTGCAATCCTTCCAGCCGCCCTGGTGGAAACGCGCGGTGATCTACCAGGTCTACCCGCGTTCGTTCACCGACAGCGACGGTGACCTGCCCGGCCTGGTCGCGCGCCTGGACCACCTGCGCCGCCTTGGCGGCGACGCCCTCTGGCCGTCACCGGTGTATCGCTCGCCCGACCCCGGCGCTGCCGCCGCAGATCGCCACCACCCGTCGTTCCGTCATGTCCGACTCAGTGCGCGCGGGCCACGCCGCGCAAGAGGTTGGCGCTGAGCTTGTCGGTGTTGCAGGTCGCGATGTTGGCCAGCGAGACGATGCCTACCAGGCGCTTGTTGCGATCCATTACCGGCAAGCGGCGCTTCTCCAGTTGCGCCATGTTCTTCGCCACATGGTCCACTTCCTCGTCCTCGAAGCAGTAGCGCAGTTCCCCGCTCATCACCTCGCGCACCGGGCGGTCGGCTCCGAGTCCATCGGCGAGGCCGCGCACCGCCAGGTCGCGGTCGGTGACCACGCCGGTCAGGCGCTCGCCCTCGTTGACCAGCAAGGCGCCGATATCGGCTTGGCGCATCAGCAGCGCCGCCTCGCCGAGGGTGGTCTGGGGGGTGACGGTACGTACTTCGCGACTCATGATTTCCCGGACTTTCATCGTTCTGTCTCCTTCTTCCGGCGCGCCGTTTTCGGCGCGGCTCTCCCTGCTTGTGAATCGCCCGCATACGGGGAGTTCGAAGTTTCTTCCCGGCGTCGCAGCCATCTACCTAGCGCTCGCGCGGGCAGCGTGCGGAAAACAAAAAATTTGCCCGCGTTTTCTGATATCTCGCCGCTGCCCGGATTCTTATTCTCGACTCCTTCTTTGGCATATGCGGGAAAACGAACCATGCGTATCGACGGTCATCGTCAGGTGGTTTCTAACGCAACGGCACAGCCCGGACCGCTACTGCGCCCTGCGGATATGCAGGCACGGGCTCTACAGGACCTGTTCGATGCGCAGGGGGTGGGGGTTCCCGTCGAACATGCCTTGCGCATGCAGGCGGTGGCCAGGCAGACGAATACCGTCTTTGGCATTCGCCCGGTTGAAAGAATCGTCACCACGCTGATCGAAGAGGGTTTCCCGACCAAGGGCTTCTCGGTGAAGGGGAAAAGCTCGAACTGGGGTCCGCAGGCGGGGTTCATCTGTGTCGACCAGCATCTCAGCAAGCGGGAAGACCGCGACACGGCGGAAATACGCAAGCTGAACCTGGCTGTGGCGAAGGGAATGGATGGCGGAGCCTATACCCAGACCGACCTGCGGATCTCTCGGCAACGCCTTGCGGAGCTGGTGCGGAATTTCGGCCTGGTGGCAGACGGTGTCGGGCCGGTTCGCCTCCTGACCGCGCAGGGCCCCAGCGGCAAACGCTATGAGTTCGAGGCCCGCCAGGAGGCGGACGGTCTCTACAGGATCAGCCGCCTGGGGCGGTCGGAAGCGGTGCAGGTACTGGCCAGCCCGGCTTGCGGGCTGGCGATGACCGCCGATTATGACCTCTTCCTGGTAGCGCCCTCGATCGAGGCGCATGGCAGTGGTGGTCTCGATGCAAGAAGGAATACCGCGGTCAGATACACCCCCCTCGGTGCAAAGGATCCCCTGAGCGAGGACGGATTCTATGGCAGGGAGGATATGGCCAGGGGAAACATCACTCCGCGCACGCGGCAACTGGTGGACGCCCTCAATGACTGCCTGGGCCGGGGGGAGCACAGGGAGATGTTTCACCACAGCGACGATGCGGGCAACCCAGGCTCCCATATGGGTGACAACTTCCCGGCCACCTTCTACCTTCCCCGGGCCATGGAGCATCGGGTCGGAGAAGAGTCCGTTCGCTTCGACGAGGTCTGCGTGGTGGCGGATCGGAAGAGCTTTTCCTTGCTGGTCGAGTGCATCAAGGGCAACGGCTATCACTTCACCGCCCATCCCGACTGGAACGTGCCGCTGCGGCCCGGCTTCCAGGAGGCGCTCGACTTTTTCCAACGTAAGGTCTGATGCGCAAAGGTCGTTGGCAAAGCCCGCTTTCCCCGGCGGCATGGGCATCCTGCCGCCTGTCCAAGGCCTTCCGCTTGCCGGAATATGCTGGGCGACGCGGGAAACTAAGAATGGATACTCCACTGGCAGGCGGCAGCGGGTATAGGCGAATCGTCCACCGTATGGATCAGTCCGCAAGCCAGGGCGTCTTCCGGACCAAGGATGCGCGGATAGGCCATCAGGTAGCGCGGGATGTCCAGGCGTTCCGGCGCATCACGGGTGTTCTCGGCGACGATCCGGGCGTAAAGCTCCAGGTCGTAGTCGAGGCTCATCGCATATTCCGCCATCCGCGCATGGTCCACCGCGCCATGCAGGGTCCAGTGGAAAGGATGGAACAGGAACTTGCTGTGGGCACTGGCGCTGCGTCGCTCGCCGGCGAGGAACAGGATGTTGCCCATCGACTCGACGGTACCCAGGTTGTGGGTATGTATCGGCACCGGCAGCGCGCGCAGGAAGTTGTACAGGGTAAAGCCGTAGCTGCATTCCCCGCCCATGGTGGCGATGTTGATCCGCAACTCCTCGGCCTCCTGTTGCAGGACCTTGGCGCAAGTGTTGATCAGATTGCCGCAGGTGGACGAATTGATCGGCCCGGTGAAATGGATGATGTGCTGCTTGGACATGCTCGCCTCTCTTTCCGTATCGGTTCCTCGACGGTCTGCACGGGTTTCCCTACAGAGGATTGTCGCGCCTGCGCCGCGAGCCATCGGCGCGACGAATGGCAGTGCCGGCCAGGAACCAGGCACGATGAGCACGCGACTGCCTTACGCAGGGAGGCTTCAGGCGTCGCGCTGTCGTTCCTCGCAGGCGCATTCGCGGGCTTCTTCGCTGGCTACGCCTTGCGGCGTATCTCCATCCCGCTCACCCATCCGCTGGTAGCGCTCACGCAGTTCGCGCAAGGTGTCGGCGTCCAGGTCGTCGAGTCCGAGCAGCGCGTTGTGGGCGCGCCGGGTGCTGCGCAGCAGTTCGTCGATCTTGATGTGCAGCGCATCGGTATCGCGGTTCTGAGTGTTCTGGATGAGGAAGACCATGAGGAAGGTAACGATGGTGGTCGAGGTATTGATCACCAGTTGCCAGGTATCGTTGAAGTCGAAGAACGGCCCGCTGATCGCCCATGCCAGGATCAATCCGAGGGCGATGACGAAGGTCGGCGGCCGGCCACTCCAGTTGGACAGGCGTTGGGCGAATCGGGAAAAGCTCATGGTGGCGAACCCCCTGTGACGTTCTCCCTACTCCTGACCACGGATTGGCATCGGTGCTCCAGCGGCCGGACGGAATGACCGGCCGCCTTCGTTGGCGCGCTTGCCGGCCGGACTGGCCAAGGCCGGCTGGAGATTCTCCTCCAGCAGTTCTTCCACCAGCCGGCGCAGCGCCACATGCCGTTCCTGGCCCGCTGCGCGCAGTGTCTGGTAGCGCTGCAACTGGCGACTGGCGGAGGTCTCTCCGAGCAATCCACGGGCATGCTCGTAGGCCCATTCGTTGCCCTGGCGGGCCTGCGGCCGGCACTGTCGCCAGGCCATTTCCAGCCAGTCCCCGGCACCTACGCAGCGGCCTTCGACGAGATAGCGGCCGGCGCAACCGTAACGCAGCGCCTGCCAGTAGTTTTCCTCCAGGCAGGCGTCGCGCGCGACCGGCAACGCACGCGGGTCCGCGTCCAGCGCTTCGCCCACCAGCGCTCTGAACAGCCCGGCCAGGCTCAGCGCGTCGGCCAGGCGCGGGCAGGCGTCGCAGATACGCAGCTCCAGGGTCGGCACATGGGATGACGGCCGGATCATCCACCAGACCTGGCCATCCTCGCGGATGCAGCCGGTCTCGCGCAGCAGCGCCAGGTGGCGGCGATAGGCGTCCTCGTCGGGCAAGGCAGGAGGAATGTTCATCCTCGGCCACTCGCCGCAGAGTGCCCGTCGATAACTCGCCAGACCGCTGCGCCGGCCGCCGCGGAACGGCGAGGATGCGCTCAACGCCAGCAGCAGCGGCAGCCACGGCAACACGCGCTGGAGCACAGCCATGCGGTCGTGGCTCGGCGGTATCTCCACATGCACGTGCAGGCCGCAGACCAGGCTGCGCCGGGCCACCCGCCCCTGGTCCTCGAACAGGCGGGCGAAGTGCGCCGCCGGGTTGCTTCGCGCCCGACGCCAGTCGGCGAAGGGATGGGTGCCGACGCAGAGCGAACGCAGGCCGAAGTCCATGGCCAGATGCGCCAGGCGTTGCCGGGCCTGACCGTGGAAGCGCGCGGCCTCGGCCAGGGTGGAGAACACCGGGCTGGCCACCTCGACCTGGCATTCGAACATCTCCTCGGCGAAATGCTCGCCGAGCGTGTCACGGCAGGCCGCGACGAATCCGGCGGGGGCGGAGCGGACGATGTCCAGGTCGGAGGCATCGAGCAGGAAGAATTCTTCCTCGATGCCGAAGCGAAGGCCGCTGGCGGCCAGGTCGTGGGTCATCGGCGCAGCTCCCGGGGATTGTCTCGGGAAGACGCCGGAGTGCCGTCGAGGTTCGTTTTTTCCGCCGTGAGGTTCCCCGGCGCGCCGCCGATCCTGCCAGTGAAACCTTTTTCCCCTGGTGTCACTCGCACCCATATGTGTGGTCGCCCCGGCCGCCCCCGCAAACCCACGACAAGGAACGCGACATGAGCCTGTCTTCGCCCCTCCCTGCCTCCAGTGCAAGCCCTTCGCCCAGGGTCCGCGACCTGTACCACGCCCTGCTCGACGAGCCCCGCGAGCACCTCGAAGCCGCCGGCGAGTTCCTCGACCAGCAATTGAGCCTGGCCGCCACCCATGACGACGACCTGCCGGAGGACCCCGCCGATTGGCCGGCCTGGCTCGATGCCGGTGCCCGGCGCACCGCCGAGGCGCATGCCGAATACCTCCGGGCACGTCGGCGCGGCGAAGGGCCACGCTACTTCCAGGTTCCCTCCCAGGCGATGCACTTCATTCGCAGCGTGGCCCCGACCAAGCTGGTCGACGGCGCCTGGCTCTATGGGCTGTTGCCGCATCATGGCGAGGAACGCCTGCGGCCGCTGCTGGAGACCTTCCTCGAAGAACTCGGCGACGGCGTCCCGGCACGCAACCACGTCCTGCTCTACCGGCGCCTGCTGGCCAGCATCGGCAGCGAGGAAGTCGAAGGCCTCAGCGATCTCCACTACCTGCAGGGCACCCAGCAACTCGCCCTCGGCCACCTCGCCGCGGACTACCTGCCCGAAGTGATCGGCTACAACCTCGGCTACGAGCAACCGCCGCTGCACCTGTTGATCACCACTCAGGAGCTGCGCGAGCTGGGCTTCGACTCCTACTATTTCCAGTTGCACGTGACCATCGACAACGCCGCCAGCGGGCATGCGCGCAAGGCCCTGCGCGCGCTCTACGACAACCTGCCGCAGCTTGGCGGGCGCGCGGCCTTCCTCGAACGGGTGAGGAACGGCTACCGCCTGAACGAGGTCGGCCTGAGCACTACGCAGGTAATCGACGGCTTCGATCTCGAGGAAGAATTGCTGGCCATGTTCGAGCGCAAGCGCCCCTACGCCGCCGGTATGCATTCGGATCGTTGCCGGATCGGCGGGCGCACGGTGAACCAGTGGCTGGCGGTGCCCGGGCGGTTCCCGGCGTTTCTCGCCTGCCTGGAGGAAGAGGGCTGGATCCGGCGCCATGCCGATCCGCGCGGCAGCCGCTTCTGGAACCTGATCGAGGGCGACCGGGCGGCAATGTTCGGAGTCTTCACTCCCTACGAGCAGCAGTTGCTGTACGACTGGATCGCTGGCGACTGGCAAGCACCCGCTCCGGCGGACAGGGACCCGCTTGCGCCGCTGGCGGAGCCGGCGACGGCGGGCGGAGACGTGGATGCCGAGCAGGTCGCGCTGCGGCGCGAGCTGCTGCGGCTATCCCCCGAGCAGGGCGTGGCACGCCTTCTCGAACTGATGGCCCCGCACCGCCACCACGGACCCGCCGGTCTCCTTGCCACGCGGATGTTCAGCCAGCGCTGGAGGGCCGCCCATGCCCAGCCTGAATGATCCGCGCCTGGACGTCCTGGTCAGCCTCGGCAACTGGTTGCGAGGCCAGGACTACCGTTTCGTCACCGTCACCCCGGCTACCCATGAGCGCGTCAACGCCCGCCCGGAAAACCGCATGGCCCGGGACCTGGCCGGCATCTTCGGCTGGAGCCGGGCATTCGCCGGGGAAAGCCTGCCGGCCGACTGGCTGACCCTTCTTGCCGGCGCCGACCTGATCCGCCGCGAGGCGGACGGCTGGCGCAGCCAGGTGCGCGTCTCCAGCCTCGGCGAGCAACTGTTCGTCCATTCGGCCTTCCCTACCCTGGCCGCCGACGCGGTGTTCTTCGGCCCCGACACCTACCGCTTCGACCGGCTGATCCGCAGCCACCTGGCATCGTCCGATCCGGCACGCATCCGCCGTGCGGCGGATATCGGCTGCGGCGCCGGCCCCGGCGCGATCCGCATCGCCATGGCCTGCCCGGACGCCGAAGTACACGGGCTGGATATCAATCCGGCGGCGCTCGACCTGGCGCGGGTCAACGCGGCGCTGGCGGGGGTCGGTAACCTGACCCTGGCGCGTAGCGACCTGCTGAGCCAGGCGCCCGGTCGCTTCGACCTGATCGTGGCCAACCCGCCCTATCTCCTGGATGCCTCGGAGCGCGCCTACCGGCATGGTGGCGGGATGCTCGGCGCCGGGCTCTCGCTGGCAATCGTCGATGCCGCCCTCGAGCGCCTGGAAGCCGGCGGCAGCCTGCTGTTGTATACCGGGGTGGCGATGGTCGAAGGCGGCGATCCGTTCCTCGCCCGCATCCGCGAACGCCTGGCGTCTCGGGAGTGGGGCTGGGACTACCAGGAACTGGACCCGGACGTGTTCGCCGAAGAGTTGGACAGCCCCGCCTACCGCGAAGCCGAGCGGATCGCCGTGGTCGGCCTGCGGGTCACTCGTCCCGCCTGAGGCGCTCCAGGCCTTCCAGGCTCCCCACCAGATCCTCGTTCAGGCGCTGCCAGCGCTCGGCCACCTCGGCCTCGGCCGGAATCACCGCGAGGACCTCGCCATCCACCCACTCCCAGGGCAGGCACAGGCGTTCCGCCTCGGCCCGGCTGGCGGCGCGCACGGTGCGGGCGAAACGCCGCCAGCCGCGCATGTGCTGGATTTCGTAGGTGGTCATGGGCTCCTCCGGAAGACAGGGACGTTTGTCTTTCGGCGCTCCCCGCGTCTTCCGGTTCAAGGCCCTGGATGGGCNGGCACGCCACCTGAACCCCCTCGCGCCGGGCCGGTCCAGACTCCTGAACGCCACAGAAAAGAGGTGCCCGTCATGACCCGCGAAATGGCTCGGCTACTGATCAGTCCCTCCAATGCCTGGCCTCGTCTGCGCCAGGACTACGACCATCACCCTTTCGCCTTCCTCGTTCCGCTGTTGCTATTGCCGCTACTGCCGGCGGCCTGCCTGTTCATCGGCACTACCCAGGTCGGCTGGTCGCTGCCGGGCAACGACAGCGTGCAACACCTCTCCAGCGGCAGCGCCCTGCTGCTGGCGACGATGTGTTACCTGGGCTTCGTCGCCGGCGTGGTGATCATGGGCTTCTTCGTACGCTGGGTGCTGTTCCGCACGCCGTCGCGCCCCAGCGTACCGGGCAGCCTGACCTTCACCACGGCGATCGCCGTGCCCTTGATGCTCGCCGGGATCGTCGCCCTGGTGCCCTGGCGGATCCTCCTGCTGCTGGCCGCGGCGGCTGCCTGCGCCTACTCGGTACGCCTGCTGTTCACCGGCCTGCCGCTGTTCATGCGCATGCAGGAGCGGCAGACATTGTTCTACGCCTTCTGCATCCTCGGCGTCGGCTTCCTGACCCTGCTGACCACCGCCTTCATCTTCATCGAGTTCTGGGGGCAAAGCCTGGCCGGCAGCGGCGAGTACCTGCGCTGAGGCTCAGCCGGCCTTCAGCGTGCCGGTCAGGAACAGGTACAACTCTTCCTGGCCGAACGGCTTGGCCAGCTTGGGCAACTGTGCCGCCGCGCCTTCGATCTTTTCCGCGAAGCCGGTGGCCAGGGCCATCTTCAGCGGCCTGCCCTGGGCCATGACCCGCTCCACCAACTGGCTGCCGTTCATCCGTGGCATCGCCTGGTCGGTCAGGAGGATGTCCAGCTCCGGCGTCGCCGTGAGAATCTCCAGGGCCAGGCTGCCGGAGTCGGCCTTGAGTACCGAGCAACCGAGGTCCTCCAGCATCGCCGCGGTGTTGTTCAACACCAGCGGGTCGTCGTCCACCACCAGTACCCGACAGGACAAGCGCACCCGCTCGCTTTCGCTGGGCGGCTGCGGCGTCGCGCCATTGCCCGTACGGGCGCTTTCCGGGGTTCGCGGGACGGCGGGTATCCAGATGTTCGCGGTGGTGCCGACGCCCGGCTGGCTCTCCAGGGTGAGCCGGCCGCCGAGCTGCTCGGCGAGGCCGTCGACGATCGACAGGCCCAGCCCGGTGCCACGCCCAATTCCCTTGGTGGTGTAGAAGGGTTCCACCGCACGGCGCAGGGTTTCCTCGTCCATGCCGCTGCCGGTGTCGCTGATGCTCAGGCAGATATAGTTGCCCGGTGCGAGGCGATGGGGATTGTCCGCCGGCACCCGCTGGTTGCTCGCGGAAAAGACGATGCGCCCGCCGTTGGGCATGGCGTCGCGGGCGTTGGTGGCAAGGTTGATGATGGACAGTTCGAGCTGGTTGGCGTCGGTCAGGCCGAGGTCGAGATCCAGGGGAAAGCGCGTCTCGATCGATACGCTCGGTCCCAGGGAATGGATCAGCAGGTCGGTCATCCCGCGCAACAGGTCGGGGATCGCGCAGGGCTGCGGATCGAGACGTTGCTTGCGGGCGAAGGAAAGCATCCGCTGGGTCAGGTTGGCGCCGCGCTGGGCGGCCTCCAGGGCGTTCTGCAAGAGGTCGGCGGTGCGCTGGTCGCCGGGCAGGCGTTTCTTCAGCAGCCCGAGGCTGCCGATGATCACCGTCAGCAGGTTGTTGAAGTCGTGGGCCACGCCGCCGGTGAGGTGCCCCAGGGACTCCATCTTCTGGGCCTGGAACAGCTCCTGGCGGGCCCGTTCCAGTTCGCGTTCGGCTTCGATCCGGTGGGTGATGTCACGGGTTACCTTGGCGAAGCCGATCAGCCGGCCATCGCTGTCGCGGATCGGATCGATCACCACGTTGGCCCAGAAGCGACTGCCGTCCTTGCGCACCCGCCAGCCTTCCTTCTCGAAACGCCCTTCGCGTTCGGCGGCGGCCAGGCCGCGGGCCGGCTCGCCGGCCTCGCGGTCTTCGGGGGTGTAGAAGCAGGAGAAGTGCCGGCCGATCACCTCTTCCGGCAGGTAGCCCTTGATCCGCTGGGCGCCGAGGTTCCAGTTGGTGATCCGCCCGCGGTGGTCGAGCATGTAGATGGCGTAGTCGGTAACGCTCTGCACCAGCAGGCGGAACTGCTCCTGGCTGCGCCGCAGCGCCTCCTTGGCTGCGCGCCCTTCGCTGAGGTCGTGGATCAGCTGGGCGAAGCCGAGCAACTGGCCCTGGCTGTCGCGGATGGCGTCGATCACCACCTGCGCCCAGAAGCGCTTGCCGTTGCTGCGCACCCGCCAGCCCTCGGTCTCGAAGCGGCCCTCGGCATCCGCCTGGCGCAGCGCCTGTTGCGGAACGCCGGCGTCGCGGTCCTTGCGGGTATGAAAGCAGGCGTAGTCGCGGCCGAGGATCTCGCTCGCGTCGTGGCCGAACAGGCGCGCCGCGCCGGCGCTCCAGCTGGCGATACGGCCAGCGCTGTCCAGGGTGTGGATCGCGTAGTCGTCGACCGCTTCGTCGAGCAGGCGGTTGCGCGTGGCCTGGTTCAAGGGGACTTTCGGTTTTCTTGTGGTTTTCATGGACGTGTTCACTCGTCGGCTGCTCGACCCGGGCTGCAAGGCACACCCAGCAAGGTAGTACGAAGAACGTCTTCCGGCCGCTCGCTGGCTCGCCCCAGGAACTTGGCCGACCTTTCGGAAGACCCCGGCGCGGCCGGCGAATTCCATTCGCCGGAACCTTGTCCGGAGTATGGCTTTCGATATGCAGGTAGGGACATCTCCTTTCCACCGCACCGACCCCGGAGTTCCCATGCGCAATCTGGAAACCGCAACCCTGAAGCTGGGGATATTCCATCCCCACGACAGCCTGAGCCAGGCGCTGATCGCCGCCGCCCTGCAGCGGCAGATCGAAGTCAGCGCCTTGCAAGCCGACCTCAACAGCCTGCAGGCGCGCCCCGGGCTGCGCTGCAAGCCAGCCAGCCTGGCGTCGTCGATCGAGGTCAGCCAGGCGGCGGCCGGTCTCGACCTGCTGTTCGCGCCGTTGTCCGACTACGCCGCCGAAGCCTTGCCGCCGATCTGCGCCGCGCTGATCGATGGCGCCCTGCGCGCCGAGGTACCGCGCCTGTTCCTGCTTGGCCATTGGCAATGGCTGGTGGCGCCGCGCGATGCCGGCGAGGAGCAATTGGGTGCCGGGCTCGAGCGCAGCCTCACGGTCAGCGGCCTGGACTGGACGCTGGTGGAGGTCCCGAGCCTGCCCGCCGGCCTGCGCATCGACGATTTCAGTCGCGCCGGCGACGTCGCGGAAGTGGAGGCCGCCAGGGTGTTCGCCTGCGCCGAAGCGCTGCTCGACGAAGTCCGTCTCGGCCTGCACAAGCGCCAGTGCCTGCGCCTGGCGCCCTGAGGAGTACCCACCATGTCCGGCCCCGATACCCTCAGCCAGGCCTTCGGCACCCTGCTGCTGGCCCTGGCCTTCAGCGCCTTCATCGTTTTCGTTCGCGGCTACCGCCCGGGCGGGGTCAGCGGCGCCTGGTACGACCTGGTGCTCGCCTTCGTCGCGGTATGGCTGGCGTTCTGGCCCGAAGCCGGCGTACTCGCACGCTCGCCGAGCCTGGCCAATGCCCTGGGGTTGGTCTTGCAGGTCGGCGCTACCCTGCTCGGCTGCCTGCTTGGCTACGGGGTGGCAAGGGGATTGCGGCGGGCGATGCGGGAAACCCGGCAAAAAAGATCGGCTTCTTCGCCAACGAGCCGGCGAGGTTCCTAGAGGAAATATCAAGAAAATCCATATAACCATATGGGCGAAAAGTTCTTTCGAATGCCCATAAGGAGCGCCGAACGGGCTTTTCGCCCGTCATGATCGCACTCCGACATGAGCGTTCTGCACGACTTCTTGCATTCTGCATCCCGCGCCTCATGCGGGATACAGCTTATCCCGCAGATTCTGGATGTGGCCGGTATTTCATCGGCGCGGCGCCTATAGTGGGGAGCCCGCAGAATTCGGAAAAAATCGTACGCTAAGGTTTTCCGGGCATCCGTAGGGGCCGAAACTTCCCGTCTTCCAGTCTGCGGCTCTGCCGCCAGACGTAATCGCCGGTTAGGTTGATGTGCTCCCAGCCCAGCGGCGACAGGAATTGCAGCAGCTCGCCGTCCACCGGCTTGCCGGCCTCGACCAACCCCTGGATGGCGCGCTCCAGGTACACCGTGTTCCACAGCACGATAGCCGCCGTCACCAGGTTGAGGCCGCTGGCCCGGTAGCGCTGCTGCTCGAAGCTCCGATCCCTGATTTCCCCAAGGCGGTTGAAGAACACCGCCCTGGCCAGCGAGTTGCGCGCCTCACCTTTGTTCAGGCCGGCATGCACGCGGCGGCGCAGTTCAACACTTTGCAGCCAGTCCAGGATGAACAGCGTGCGTTCGATCCGGCCCAGTTCGCGCAGGGCGACAGCCAGGCCGTTCTGACGCGGATAGCTGCCGAGCTTGCGCAGCATCAGCGAGGCGGTAACGGTGCCCTGCTTGATCGAGCTGGCCAGGCGCAGGATGTCGTCCCAATGAGCGCGCACGTGCTTGATGTTCAGGGTGCCACCGATCAGCGGGCGCAGCGTCGGGTAGGCCTGCACGCCCTGCGGCACGTACAGTTTGGTTTCGCCGAGGTCGCGGATGCGTGGCGCGAAGCGGAAGCCCAGCAGGTGCATCAGGGCGAAGACGTGATCGGTGAAACCGGCCGTGTCGGTGTAGTGCTCCTCGATCCGCAGGTCGGACTCGTGATACAGCAGGCCGTCGAGCACATAGGTGGAATCTCGGACGCCGACATTCACCACGCGTGTGCTGAACGGCGCGTATTGGTCGGAGATGTGGGTGTAGAACAGCCGTCCTGGCTCGCTGCCGTACTTCGGGTTGACGTGCCCGGTGCTCTCACCCCGGCCGCCAGCGCGGAAGCGCTGGCCATCGGAGGATGAGGTGGTGCCGTCGCCCCAATGGGCAGCGAAGGCATGGCGGTACTGGTGATTGACCAGCTCGGCCAAGGCCGCCGAATAGGTTTCATCGCGGATATGCCAGGCTTGTAGCCAGGACAGCTTGGCGTAGGTCAGGCCGGGGCTCGACTCGGCCATCTTGGTCAGTCCGAGGTTGATTGCATCACCGAGGATCGCGGACAGCAGCAACGTCCGGTCTTTGGCCTCGGCCCCGTCCTTCAAGTGGGTGAAGTGGCGGCTGAAGCCCGTCCAATCGTCCACGTCCATCAGCAGTTCGGTGATCTTGATGCGCGGCAGTAACTGACTGGTCTGGTCGATCAGCGCCTGCGCCCGATCCGGCACCGCCGCATCTAGCGGGGTGATTTTCAGGCCGGACTCGGTGAGGATGGCATCGGGCAGCTCGTTGTCCTTGGCCAGGCGGGCGACAGTGGCCAACTGCTCGTCCAGCAGCTGCAAGCGCTCTTCCAGGTACTGGTCGCTGTTCGGGTTGATCGCCTTCGGCAGGGCCTGTTCCCGCTTGAGCGCGGCGAACTTCTCGGCCGGCAACAGGTAGTCGTCGAAGTCGCGGAACTGCCGCGAGCCCTTGACCCAGATGTCGCCGGAGCGCAGGGCGTTCTTCAGCTCGGACAGCGCGCAGATTTCGTAGAAGCGCCGGTCGAGGCCTTCCGGGGTGATCACCAGCGGCTTCCAGCGCGGCTTGATGAAGGCAGTGGGGGCATCGGCCGGCACCTTGCGCAGGTTGTCGGCGTTCATCTCGCGCAGGGTCTGCACGGCTGCCAGCACGCCTTGCGCGGCCGGGGCGGCGCGCAGCTCCAGTACCTCCAGCAGGGCCGGCGTGTAGCGGCGCAGGGTGGCGAAGTTCTCGCCGACCAGGTGCAGGTGGTCGAAGCCCTCCGGCCGGGCCAGCAGCTCGGCCTCACTGACGCTCTCGGTGAACTCGTCCCAGGGAATCACCGCCTCGATGGCGGCGTAGGGATCGCTGCCGCTTTCCTTTGCTTCCAGCAGCGCCTGGCCGATCTTGGAGTACAGGCGCACTTTGTCATTGATCGCCTTGCCCTGCTTCTGGAACTGCTGCTGATGCTTGTGTTTCGCGCCGCTGAACAGCTTGACCAGGATGCGGTCGTGCAGATCCACCAGCTCATCAATCACGGTTGCAGTGCTCTCCAGTACCACGGCGGCCAGGGTCGCATAACGTCGCTGCGGCTCGAACTTGCCAAGGTCTTTGGGCGTCATCTGCCCACCCTCGCGGGCCAGCTTGAGCAGGCGGTTCTGGTGGATGTGCCGGCCAAGGCCTTCGGGCAAGTCCACCAGCTGAAATGTCTTCAGCCGTTCGATGTGCTCAAGCATGTGGCGGGAGTTGGGTTTCAGCGGTGCCTGCCGCAGCCAGGTCAACCAGGTGATGCTGCTGCCGGCCTTGAGCTTAAGCAACTTGTCCAGCTTGGCCCGATGCGAGTCGGTGAGAGGTTCGACCAGGGCGCGGTAGACCCGCCGATTGGCCCGTGCAATGGCCTCCGAGCAAGCCCGGTCGATCACGCTCAACGCCGGCAGGATGCGTCGCTTCTGCCGCAGGCTCTCCAGCGCCTGGCCGGCCAGCAGCAAGCCCTTGTCGGTCTGCTGGGCCAGTTCGGTCAGCTCGCGCACCAGGGCGCGGAAGTCGGACAGGCCGAACGGGGCCAGTTGAAGGTAGGTGCGCAGTTCCTGGGCGTGCTCGCGACGGGTCACATCGCGCTCGCCGTACTTCGTCCAACTCGCCGGATCGGTCTGGACTTGCTTGGCCACCCACAGGATGACCGGTTCGGGCAGCTCGCTGTCAGTGCCCAACGCATAGCCGGGGTAGCGCAGCAGGCAGAGTTGCACCGCAAAGCCCAGACGGTTGGCGTCGCCGCGCCGCTGGCGGATCAGTGACAGGTCGGAATCGTTGAAGGTGTAGTAGCGGATCAGGTCATCCTGGCTTTCCGGCAGCGCGAGCAGGGTGTCCCGCTCCGTGGCCGAGAGGATCAAGCGACGCGGCATGTGTCAGTCGTCCGTGCGGAGGTACTGGTAGAGAGTTTCGCGGCTGATGTTGAACTCGCGGGCGAGCTGCGCCTTGGACTCACCTGCCGCCGCCCGCTGCCGCAGGGTAACAGTCTGCTCGTCGGACAGGGCCTTCTTGCGGCCCCGGTACGCGCCGCGCTGCTTGGCCAGGGCGATACCCTCGCGCTGCCGCTCACGGATCAGAGCGCGCTCGAACTCAGCGAAGGCCCCCATTACCGACAGCATCAGGTTGGCCATCGGCGAGTCCTCGCCGGTGAATACCAGCCCCTCCTTCAAGAACTCGATGCGTACGCCGCGCTGGGTCAGCTTCTGCACCAAGCGGCGCAGGTCGTCGAGGTTGCGGGCCAGGCGATCCATGCTGTGCACCACCACCGTGTCGCCCTCGCGGACGAAGCTCAGCAGCGCTTCGAGCTGGGGGCGCTGGGTGTCCTTGCCGGATGCCTTGTCGGTGAACACCTTGCTCACCTGGGTCTGTTCCAGTTGGCGTTCCGGGTTCTGGTCGAAGCTGCTGACCCGGACGTAGCCGATGCGGTGCCCCTGCACGATGTCTCCTTGGTTGAAGGCGGCTTATGTGCACTTTCTGTTCCGTTGCGCCTCAAACCCCGTTTCTGTCAGGCTGAAATCTATAACCTTCGCGGGCATGTGTCAAACAATGCGAAAGATGACTCTATTCTGACGAAGCGGCGCGGCCTTTGTCGTTTTCAGAAGACGGCTGCACTGAACGTCAGAAGCCGACTGCACTATAGCAGCGGA
>NZ_JBQENS010000049.1:0-42680 GCF_052044465.1 Pseudomonas sp. 22490
AGGGGGAACCGCAGAATTCGGAAAAAATCGTACGCTAAGCTAACGGTGTTCTCGTGACAGCTCTTTGACTAGGCTTTCTAAGGCCATTCTGATAGCCCTGACTTCCTGAAAAGCCATGGCTAAAATTTGTGCGGCTAAAAGGGATAACCGATGGTAAAGTAAGTTATCCCTGTCGAGATACTGAAAAGCGTTATCCTCGTTTTTCCCAAAACTGTTTTGCCAGTTCGCTCAGAGCGCTAGTTAACTGAGCGACAGATTTCGCACTTTGCAAATTATTCTGCCCGGTCTGTACATTGGTATCAGCAGCATCGCGTATATTGATAATACTGCGGTTTATGTCTTCACTTACTGCTCCCTGCTGCTCGACCGCAGTCGCTATTTGCGCGTTCATGTCGGTAATTTCGTTAACGCGTTGGCCAATTCCATCAAGAGCTGTAGCTGCTTCCTCTGCGTGAGCTACACTCGTGTGCGCTTGCCGACTACTTTGCTCCATGACTGTAACAGCGGATTGCGCTCGCTCTTGTAGAGCGCTGATCATGCTTTGAATATCCGTTGTCGATTGCTGTGTGCGAGCAGCAAGACTGCGAACCTCATCGGCGACAACAGCAAAACCACGCCCCTGCTCACCAGCACGCGCGGCCTCAATTGCTGCGTTGAGTGCCAACAAATTCGTTTGCTCGGCGATCCCTCGTATAACGTCAAGAACTTTTGATATCTCGTTACTTTGACCTTCAAGCTCATGAATAACCTGAGCGGCTTGCCTAATTTCACCTTCAGGGGCAGTGATTGACTGGCTTGTGTGGGCTACCAGACGCTGGCCAGATGCCGTCTCAGTGTCTGCTCTTCCGGCCGCATCTGCAGCATGCTGTGCATTGCTCGCAACCTCTTGAATGCTTGCCGCCATTTGGTTTACTGCCGTTGCTATTTGATCTGTCTCTGCCTGCTGCTCAACTGTAAGTACATTGCTTGACTCAATATCCTTTAGTAGGCCTCGGGTGTGTTCGCTAAGCCGATTTGATGCATCACCTATGCGACCTACTATGGCGCCTGTTTCAGCTTGCATCATTCGTAAAGCAAACTCTATTTGGCCAAACTCATCGGTGCGCCCAGTGTAGAGGGATTGACTTAATGGGTTATTGGAAATATTCCTGGCTCTTTCAACCAGTCTTCCAAGAGGAGAGAGAATAGCCAAAACACTAACAGAGCTTAAGCTTCCTGACATTAAAGTGGGCGGTTACAGGAGCTGAGTGCAACACGGTTATTGAATTGAAGCTGGAGCATCATGCCGCATAGCCATAGCTTCCTGCATCACCTCGTCCATAACCTCGATCGGACACTTGAAGTCGAAGCGCTTACGGGGGCGCATGTTCAGTTGCAGTGCGATGGCATCCAGTTCCTCCTGGCTATGCACCGACAAGTCCGTGCCTTTGGGCAGGTACTGGCGGATCAGGCCATTGATGTTTTCGTTACTGCCGCGCTGCCAAGGGCTGTGCGGGTCGCAGAAGTAAATCGCCACCCCGGTCTGCTGGGTGATTTCAGCATGCCGCGCCATTTCTCGGCCCTGGTCGTAGGTCATGCTCTTGCGCATCGCCAGCGGCATGCCATTGAGCGCTGCACTGAAGCCTTCCATCGCCGAGGTCGCCGTCGCGTCGTTCATCTTCACCAGCATCAGGTAGCCACTGGTGCGCTCCACCAGCGTACCTACAGACGAGGCGTTGGCCTTGCCCTTGATCAGGTCGCCTTCCCAATGCCCTGGCATCAGTCGGTCTTCGATCTCCGGCGGACGTACATGAATACTGACCCTCTCAGGGATCTGACCGCGCCGATCCACGCCGCCAGAGCGCGGCCTGCGCATCGTCTTGCTTTGGCGCAGGCAGATGATCAGCTCTTTACGCAGCTCGCCGACTGGCAAGGCATAGATCGCGTTATAGATCGTCTCGCGACAGACGTAGGCATCTCTGAGGCTGGGAATATTCATGCTGCGCAGCTTGCCGGCAATCTGCTCGGGAGACAAACGCTCACGCAGCATATGCGCCTCCAATTCGAAGCGCTCGCTACCCGGCAACAGCTTTTGCTTCGGTCGACACACCTGACGGCGGGCCTGCATCTGCTGCTGGGCCACGCGGGCCGAGTAGCCGCCACAGGCATCTCGATTGCGGCGCAGCTCCCGGCTGATGGTCGAAGGGGATCGGTTGATCAAGCAGGCAATCCCGCGCAGGCTGAAACCTTGGGCATGACCGATTTGAATGGTGGCGCGCTCTTCAACGCTGAGTTCGGAATAAGACATAGGGACAGCACCGTACCGGAAAGGTCAGGTGTTGCACTCAGTTTTCGCCGCCGCCCCCTTATTATCACTGCGAGGTGAATAGCTTTTCTGCCAATTGATTATGCCAATGCGATTCTCTTCGCCGAAGATTTCGTCCATGAGCATGCCAAGTCTAAATAGTTCCCTATGATCAATACAGATAGCCATAACCCCGCCTGGGGTTAGCATCTCACGCATCATCCAGATTCTGGGTGTCATGAAGCGCAACCATTTGCTGTGCTTGGACCCATCATCTTTAGGAACTACATCGCCGAGATCTGGATCGTTTGGATCCTTGTCCCACTTGTCGTTATAGCGGAAGTCCTCGCCGGTGTTGTACGGCGGGTCTGTTACTACAAGATCAACTTGACCACGATATTTATAGAGCGTGACCATCGCAGAAAGGTTTTCACCGTCCCAGATCTCATTCTCTGACTGGGCGGTTTCCTCTCCAAAGGATACTTTCTTGATAATACGATGCAGCTTCGGCTTGACCTGGCGGATGATCTGCCAGGGAGCAGCCCGCCCGGTGTAACTCATAACGATGCCATTCTTGCCAGCATCGGCAAGCGCCGCATCATGCTCCTGCAGCATACGGACCAAGGCGGCCCTCGGCAGTTGTTCGTAATCCATGCTTGCCCCTTGAATTCGTGCGGCGGCACCGAAAAGCTGAAAATTCTAGTACCGCTCGTGGATGCTTCACCATCCCTAGGGTGGCGAGTGTACTTGTGAACGTATTGATTTGGCTGTTAAACCGTTGAAAAAGACGGATCAACTGAGTTCCAAACGGGCTGCGTACTGGCTGGCAGATGCGAATCCGGCGCACGCCGCTCCCTTCTGGGCTCAAGCCCGCGAAGCGGGCATAAAGAACCCGGCCGAGGCCGGGATCCTTATGGGCTTATGGGCCGGCGTATTGGTCTGCCCAGTCCAAAGCCGGTGCCACGGGAGCTTGCACCTCCTGAGGCCAGGTTTTGGAGCCCACTGCAAATCGCCCGTAACCCATTAAAAGATAGCTGGGCATCCGACGAAAAGAGCACCAAGGCACCATTACCCTTGAGCTACAGCGCCGCTACGGGGCACCAGTTTGATTTCAACGCGGCGATTTTGGGCGCGACCCTCGGCGGTGTCGTTGGGGGCAATGGGCGAGCTGGAGCCTGCACCAAAGGTTTGCAGGCGCGAAGGATCGACGCCATTGCTGCGCAAAGAGAAAAAGGGGACTGATTTATGTGCGCCAGGCAAAGCTTGGTCGCCTGGGAATGACGGCGCAAGCCGTCACGAAATGGCGTAAGAAACCCAGCGGGTATGACCCCCGCCCGGTAAAGGTTAGCCACCGACCGGAAGCGAGTCTTGCGTGGTGACCGGGTAACCGGCGCTGCGAAGCGTAGACAGCAGAAAAGGGGATTTATTTTCCCTACTCTAAAACGGCCGCTGTTGGCCGATTGCTGCCTGTCGTGGACGACCGTTTAACTTCAAAGCCTGACTGGATTGCAAACTGCTGACACGCGTAGATTCTGTTTTCGACTCGTTTAATGCCGTCGATGCCAGGCCATAAACAGAGAGGAAACAACCGCTCGAAAATTCGAGCCATAGACTCTAGAGCCAGTGGGTAGTCGGAGTCATGTTCCTGCAACCATCAAATCCAGATTCTGCACCGCCGCTCCAGCGGCTCCCTTCCCAAGATTGTCAAACACCGCAGCCAACAAAACCTGCCCCGTCTCATCATTTTCACACACCACCAATCGCAAACTATCAGTCCCGTTAAGCGCCTGAGGATCAAGGCACGTCAACCCTTTGGCCTCCTGCATCGACATCACCTGTACATGGTCCGCATCGACGTAGTGCTGCATAAGACACGCATGCAACCGCACCGCATCCACGCCCGGCGCCAACAAGCGAAGTTGCAACGGTATGGTCAGCACGATCCCCTGCCGAAAAGCCCCATAAGCCGGCACAAACATCGGCCGCTCCATCAGACCGCTTTGCTGCTGAATCTCCGGAATATGTTTGTGTGCCAGCCCCAGACCATAAACCTGAAACGCGGGCGCCTGTGATGCGCCCTCTCCCTCATGCTCTTGCACGCCAACGCGCCCTTTTCCGGAATAGCCCGACACAGCATGAATGTTCGTCGGATAGTCCCTGGGCAGCAACCCGGCCTCCAGCAATGGGCGCAGCAGCCCTATCGCCCCCGTGGGATAGCAACCGGGATTGCTGACCCGCCGTGCCGTGGCGATGCGTTGGGCCTGCTGCGAGTTCATCTCCGCGAAACCATAGGTCCAGTCTGGATGGGTGCGGTGCGCCGAACTCGCATCGATCACCCGAACGGCGGGGTTTTCGATGCTCGCTACAGCGTCGCGTGCGGCTTGGTCGGGCAAGCAGAGAATCGCGATGTCGCAGGCGTTGATGATTTCGGCGCGACGTTGCGGATCCTTGCGATGTTCGGGGCTGAGCGTGATAAGCCGCAGATCGGTCCGGTCGCGTAGACGTTGATGGATTTGCAACCCGGTGGTGCCTTGGTCGCCGTCGATGAATATAAGAGGACTTGCCATGGAATGCTCTCGGACATAGGAAATCAGGAGTTCCAATCTTCAGTGAGGGGCTAAGATAGGAAAAGTTGAATTTCTAAACGATGAAATTCAGCTTTTCTGAACAAGGAGTGACTCATGCGCGAAATCAGCCTGGACCGTCTGCGCACGTTGGTGGCCATTGCCGACCTGGGTTCGTTTGCCGAGGCGGCCCGTGTGCTGCACCTCGCGCCACCCACGGTCAGTTTGCATATTGCCGACCTGGAGTCGCGGGTTGGCGGAAAGCTGTTGTCGCGCACACGTGGGCGCATTCAGCCTTCGGCGATTGGAGAAACGCTGGTGGAGCGCGCGCGGCGCCTGTTGGCGGATGCGGAGCAGGCGCTTGAGGACGTGGAGCGTCAGGTGCAGGGCTTGGCCGGGCGTGTGCGGCTGGGTGCCTCCACAGGGGCCATCGCACAGTTGATGCCGCAAGCTTTGGAGACGTTGGGCCAACGCCATCCCGCTATCGATGTGCAGGTCGCGGTGCTCACGTCGCAGGAAACTTTGAAGAAGCTTGCCGAGGGCTCTTTGGAGATCGGTCTGGTCGCGCTGCCACAGACCCCGGTGAAGGAATTGCGGATCGAGCCATGGCGGCGGGACCCGGTCATGGCCTTCTTGCCGGCTCGCTGGGAATGCCCGGATGTTGTGACCCCCGGTTGGCTGGCCGCCCAGCCATTAATTCTGAATGACAAAACTACTCGGCTTTCGCGCTTGACCTCGGAGTGGTTCGCCAGTGATGGACGGCAGCCCACGCCGCGTATTCAACTGAACTACAACGATGCGATCAAAAGCCTAGTGGCGGCCGGTTATGGTGCGACGTTGTTGCCGCATGAAGCCTCCACGCCATTGCCCGATACCAGGATCGTCATGCGGCCATTACAGCCCTTATTGTGGCGTCAACTTGGTATTGCCCACCGTGGTGGGGACGTCGAGCGGCCTACGCAACATGTGCTGGATGTGTTGTGGGGGTTGAGTGCGGGCTAGGGCGATGTTGTCAGAGAAAGGACCGCTTTCGACCCGGTCATACGGTGATTGAGGTCCCAGGCGTCAGCTACCGCACCTGAAGCCGTCGTTCATCGCTCCAAAGCCGGTGCCTGTCTCCGTTCGCCCAGGCCAGGGTGTCGTAGTACTTGTGCAGCAGCTCGGTAATGGCGGCGGTGTCGTCGGTCATGGGGTTTCCTTGGGGTTGGCGGTGAGGACTGCCTGGACGCGTGCTTGCAGCGCGGGCAGCACGTCTTGTTGGAACCAGGGGTTGCGCACCAGCCAGCGATTGTTGCGCGGGCTAGGGTGAGGCAGGGGGAACGCTTGCGGCCAGTGCTCGCGCCAGGCTTCGACCACCCGGGTGAGCGGCGTCTTGCCAGTACCGAGGTGGTAGTCCATGGCGTAGCTGCCCAGCACGATGACCAGCGACAGGCGCTCGAAACGCTGCATGAAGGCTTCGCGCCAGGCGGGGGGCGCACTCCGGGCGTAGCGGCAGGTCACCGCTTTTGCCGGTGCCCGGATAACAGAAGCCCATGGGCAGAATGGCGATGCGGGTAGGGTCGTAGAAGGTGTCGCGGTCCACGCCCAGCCAGGCGCGCAGACGCGCGCCGCTGGCGTCGTCGAAGGGCACGCCTGAGGCATGGACCCGGGCCCCCGGTGCTTGGCCGGCGATGAGGATGGGCGCACTCGGGTGAAACTGGAAGACCGGCTGCACGCCGTGTGGCAGATGCGGTGCGCAGCGCGTGCAGGCGCGGACGTCGGTCAGAAAGGCGTCGAGTGTCGGCATGGCGCGCTTCCGGAAAGGGTGGCTCGCGCAGGACGGAGGTGCCATCCTGCGCGAAGCGTAACCCGGCAGCAAGTCAGTGCTGGGTCAGTGTCGGATAGCCCTGGATGAATACGCGGTCGGTCTTGGCCGCCGGCACATGGCAGCCCATGCAGTCGGCTTCGTAGCTGACGGCGACATTCTTGGCGGGGGCGTCGGCCTTGAACAGCGCCCAGCCCCAGCCGTCGCCCCACAAGGGGTTGCTGGCGAAACGGCCTTTGGCGTCCTTGACCATCACGAACCACACGGCCGCATCGGAACCCCAGACCACAGGGTTGCCAGTGGTCATGGCGCTGGTTTCGAGCTTGCGGATCTCTTTCACCAGCGTGGCGCCGTCCAAGAACTTGCCGGTCTTGCGGTAGTGCTCGGCCGAGGCCTTTAGTCGCCGGCCGTGACGGCCAGTGGCAGGACGAGGGCGCTGGCGAGCAGAGCGCCGGTGAGTGCGATTTTCATCGTGTTCTCCTTATATGCCTATGGAGATCAGACGGCGACCACGGGGAAATCCACCGTGGGGTCGGCGATGTGGTTGGTGTAGTTGGTGAGCGTGTTCAGCGCGACGTTGGCGATCACTTCCAGTATCAGGCCGTCGTCGAGCCCCGCGCGGCGGTAGTTGGCCATGGCGTCGGCCGACACCACGCCGCGTTGCTCGACCAGCGCGCGGGCAAAGCCGGCGATTGCATCGTCAAGTGCGTTGGCCGCCTGGCCGGTGCGGGCCGCGGCGATGGCCTCTGCCGACAGTCCGGCACCTTTGCCGATCAGGGTGTGTGCGCTCAGGCAATACTGGCAGCGATTGGCTTGAGCGGCAGCGAGCGCAACGATCTCGCGCTGGGAGGCATTCAGGCGGCCGGTGCCCAGCGTTTCGGACAAGCCGAGGTAGCCATTGAGCGCCGCCGGCGCGTGGGCCAGCGTGGCGAACAGGTTCGGCACCATGCCAAGCTTGGCTTTGACGGCCTTGAGTGTGGCAGCGGTAGCGGCGTCAGCGGTGTCGATGGTCAGGGGGGCGATTTGGGTCATGTCTATCTCCGTAGTGGGTGAGGTGCAAGAGCACGTGGGCATGATCGCCCTTTGTTTGGTACGATATGGCACGTAAAGTATCAAATACGTAACCTATCGTCTTATATGGAGAGTGGAATGGCGGATCGACTGGCCGGCTTGCTCCGGCACTACTCGCTTTCGGCGCGCGTTTTTCACAGCGGCGCCTTCTGTGGGCAGCATCATTACGCGGCGCCGCATGGCTATATCCATCTGGTGCGGCGCGGCCCGATTACGGCGCGTTCGCCCGTGCATGAAGATCTGCTGGTTACCGAGCCGAGCCTGCTGTTTTATCCGCGCGTGGCGTCGCATCGTTTTGTCGCCGCCCCCGGCGATACCGCTGAGCAGTTGTGTGCGGAGGTCGACCTGGGCGCTTCGACGGGCAATCCGTTGGCCATGGCCTTGCCGTCGATGCTGCTGATTCCGTTGGCGGACTTGCCCGGCCTCGGGCCGACGCTAGAGTTGCTGTTTGCCGAAGCCGAGCGCGACCAGTGCGGTCGGCAGGCCGCCATCGACCGCTTGTGCGAGTTGCTACTGATCCAGTTGCTGCGTTATCTGATGGATGGGCGGCTTGGCGCCACCGGACTGCTGGCGGGCCTGGCCGACCCGAAACTCGCGCGCGCCATAACCGCCATGCACGATGCGCCGCAGACCGCGTGGTCGCTCGAGGCGCTGGCGGCGAAGGCGGGCATGTCACGCGCGCGCTTCGCCGCCGCGTTCAAGGACGCGGTGGGCGTCACGCCGGGCGACTATCTGGCCGACTGGCGGATGAACGTCAGTTGCACCCTGCTCAAGCAGGGGCGGCCGGTGGCGGTGGTGGCCGACCGCGTCGGCTACGGCAGCCCGAACGCTCTGGCGCGCGCCTTCCGCGTGCGCATGGGCTGCGCCCCGCGCGACTGGCTGGCGCAGCAGCGCGGTGACGCGGCGCTCAGCGGTTCGTGAGTTTGAGTTCGATTCGCCGGTTCTTGGCGTAGGCGGCGCCGGTGTTGCGCTCGTCGAGCGGGTGAAATTCGCATCACGCCGGAACAACTGGCGGAACTCCAGGTGGCGATCCGTCAACGGCTGGTCAGTCTGTTCGTGCGGCGCGGCCGGCTGGACAAGGCTGAGTCAGTGGCGCAGGTAGCTGGATGACGCTGTCCCGCCCGGAGCAGACAAAGCTCACGCGCGCCCAAAGGTTCTTCGCCATTCACTGGGACTGACCTGGTTTCTGCGCTTGAAGTGCTGACGCAGCGAGGTCGGGTTCTGAAATCCGACCAGGTCAGAGATGGCTTCCACCGGCAAGGTGGTGCTTTCCAGCAGCTCTCGGGTCCGCTGCAGGCGTTCGTTGATGAGCCAGTCTCCCAACGACATGCCGGTCGCCTTGCTGAAGTGGCGCGTGAACGTGCGCCGGCTCATGGCGGCGCGTTGGGCCAGCGCATCGACCGAGTGGACCTGGTTCAGGTGCTGGCGCAAATGGTCCAGCAACTGATTGATCCTGGCATCTTGCGTGGAAGGGGCAAGCGGCTGTTCAATGAACTGAGCCTGTCCTCCTTCGCGGTGAGGCGGCACCACCATCATCCGGGCGACTTTGTTGGCCGTTTTCTGGCCGTAGAACTTGCGCACGATGTAGAGGCAGCAGTCCAGGCCCGCCCCTGTTCCCGCCGATGTGATCAGGCCATCGTCATCGACATACAGCGCATTCATGTCCAGTTGCACTTGCGGAAAGCGCAGCTTGAAATCCTGCTCCGCCATCCAGTGTGTGGATGCGCGTTTGCCATCCAGCAAGCCCGCATAGGCGAGGACATACGCGCCGTAGCACAGCCCCACCACATGGGCACCCCGCTGGCGGGCCTGGCGCAAGGCGGCTATCAGCTCGGGCTCAGGACGCTCGGCCAGATCATGCCAACCGGGGATCACGACGATGTCAGCCTTGGCCAGCAACTCCAGCCCGCCATCGGGTTGGACGAACAAGGCCCGCTCGGCCGCCAGCGCGGTGCCGCCTGGCGTGACGATCTTCAGATCGAACAGCGCCTGCTCGGGCAACTGCGCACTGAAGATCAAGAACGGCACGCCAAAGTGAAACGGGCTGAAGTGCGGGTAGCTCACGAGGGCCACGAGGGGAAGTCGCTTTGACATGAAGCTCCTGGGTGAAGTGGCCCAATTCTTTCGAATATTGACGCTTGGGTCAATTCTACAAAGGGGCGAGAGACACGACCATGGAGGCCTCTTCAACTCAACGCGGGTGTCCCCCATGTTCTCGATGAAAGCTTTCACTCCCCTGCTGGTCTCGCTGTCGCTGGGCGCCTTTGCGGCAACCGCCTGGTCTGCACCGGCAACCGTCACCGGCACCTCGGTCAAAGTGCAGCAGATCCGTAACGCCACGGTGAAGATCGACTTTGCTGGCACGACCTTCCTGGTCGACCCGATGCTGTCGGACCAAGGGGCGTTCCCCGGCTTCCCGGGCACTTACCGCAGCGAACTGAGAAACCCCTTGGTCGCGCTGCCCTTTTCAGTGAAGGATGTGCTGGACAGCGTGGAAGCAGTGGTCGTGACCCACACCCATACAGACCATTGGGATGAGGCCGCTCAAAAGGCGATCCCCAAGAGCCTGCCGGTCTTCACGCAGAACGAAGCGGATGCCAAGCTCATTCGCAGCCAAGGCTTCCAGGACGTCCGCGTGCTCACCGGCTCCACCACCTTCAAGGGTGTGAAGCTGAGCAGGACCGGCGGTCAGCACGGCACGGATTTGTGGTTTGCCGACCCCGCGCGTGCGGCGTTCATGGGCCCGGTCATGGGGGTCGTGTTTGCGGCGCCGCAGGCAAAGACGGTCTACGTGGCGGGGGACACGGTGTGGCGTCCGGAAGTGGATCAGGCACTGAAGCTGCACAAGCCCGACGTGGTGATCCTCAACACAGGGAGCGCGCTCGTGAGTGGCTTTGAGGAGCATCCCATCATCATGGGCAAGCAGGACACACTCCAGGCCACCAAGGCAGCGCCCCATGCGGCCATCGTGGCCGTGCACATGGATGCGGTGAACCACATGTCACTCACCCGCAAGGCCCTGCGTGAGTTTGTGCAAGACCATAAAATTGAGCAACGGGTGCTGATTCCCGAGGATGGCGAAACCCTCCGGTTCTAAACTACTACGGTGCCTCGTCGTCAAGACCGGACACGGGGGACCAGAGACCGCTTTTGGCCGGCAGCAGCCCGTCGTTGCCTGATGGATCCAACCCCTCCGCTGCTATAGTGCAGTCGGCTTCTGACGTTCAGTGCAGCCGTCTTCTGAAAACGACAAAACGACACCCGGATCGGCTTGCTCAAGCGTAAGAAATGACGTAAAACAATCAACGTACACATAAGGTACGTTTTATGATCATTGGCTACGCACGAGTCAGCACTCAAGACCAGAATCCGCAGCTCCAGCTGGATGCGCTCGGAGTGGCCGGCTGTGAGCAGGTGTTCCATGAGAAGGCCACCGGCAAGCTGCGCGAGCGTGTCGAGCTGACCGCCTGTCTGCGATCCATGCGCAAGGGCGACACCCTGGTGGTCTGGAAGCTCGACCGGCTAGCCCGGTCGCTCAAGGATTTGGTCGAGATCATCCATGACCTCGACAAGCGCGAGATCGGCTTCCGCTCTCTCACCGAGTCGATAGACACGACGAGCGCAGGCGGCCGGCTGGTATTCCACCTGTTCGGCGCTCTGGCCGAGTTCGAGCATGCGCTGATTCAGGAGCGCACCAAGGCCGGACTGGCAGCAGCCCGAGCCAGGGGACGCAAGGGAGGCAGAAAGCCGTCCCTCTCCCCGACCGATGTCCGCAAGGCCGCTGCCATGCTGGCAGACCCGTTGATTACCAAGACCGAGGTTGCCAGCCACTTTGGCGTCTCTCGCGTCACCCTCAATGCCGCCCTGGCCCGTGATGGCTACAGCGGACTTCCTGGCACCGACAGCGGCGCAGCAGGGAAAACCACGAAACGCAGAAGCAAGGCAAAGGATCAAGCTGATGACCAGTGAAGAGTTCAAGAAGACGCTGTGGGATACAGCCAACAAGCTGCGCGGCTCGGTGTCGGCGGCTGAATACAAGTACCCCGTGCTGGGCTTGGTATTCCTCAAGTATGTGTCCGACCTGTACGACGCTCAGGCTGGGGTGATCCGGGAGCGCCTGGCCGACCCGTCATCGGAGCTGTACATCGAGGACGAGGAGCTGCGCGCCGAGAGCGCTGCCGTCTTCATCGAGGACAAGACCTTCTTCACTCAGGACAACGTGTTCTGGGTGCCGGCGGAGGCCAAGTTCAGCAAGCTGCTGGAGAAAGCGGCGGCAGCCGATTTCGCGCAGCAACTCGACAAGGCCATGGCGCTGATCGAGGCGGAGAACCCCAGCCTTAAAGGCGTGCTGTACCGCGAGTTCTCACGGCTGGAGCTGGAGCCTGGCAAGCTCGGCGAGCTGTTCCAGCTGATCGCCAAGCTGAAGTTCGACCCCAAGCAGCACGGCAGCCGGGATGTGTTCGGCGAGGTCTACGAATACTTCCTTGGCCAGTTCGCGTTGAACGAGGGTGCCCGTGCCGGCGAGTTCTACACGCCCAAGAGCCTGGTCACCCTGCTGGTGGAAATCCTCGCGCCGTTCAAGGGCACCATCTACGACCCGGCCTGTGGCTCAGGTGGGATGTTCGTGCAGTCGGCCAAGTTCAAGGATGCCCACGCCAAGCAGCTTGGCTCTTCGGGTGATCTGCCGATCTATGGTCAGGAGAAGATGGCCGAAACCCGCCGCCTGTGCCTGATGAACCTGGCTGTGCATGGCCTGGAAGGCAACATTGGCCAGACTTACGGCTCGACCTTCACCAACGACCAGCACAAGACGCTGCGTGCCGACTACATCCTGGCCAACCCGCCGTTCAACATCTCAGATTGGGAGGCCGAGAAGCTGCAAGACGACCCGCGCTGGGTGCATGGCATTCCGCCCAAGGGCAATGCCAACTACGCCTGGTTGCAGCACATGCTGGCCCGTCTCTCCAGTCGCGGTCGTGCGGGCGTCGTGCTGGCGAATGGCTCGATGTCTTCGCAGCAGTCCGGCGAGGGCGAGATTCGCCAGAACATGGTCATCAAGGATGTAGTGGAGTGCATGGTCGCCCTGCCAGGGCAGCTGTTCTCCAACACCCAGATTCCCGCGTGCCTATGGTTCCTCTCCAGGGACAAGCGTGTCGGCCCGAACGGCAAGGCGGATCGCAGCAACCAGATTCTCTTCATCGACGCCCGCAAGTCAGCCTCCAGCCGTATTTCGCGCACCCAGGTCGAGTTCACTGACGCTGACATGGCGCGCATCGCGCAGACCTACCACCGCTGGCGGAATACCGTGTTCAGCGATGGTGAGTCCTACGAGGATGTACCGGGCTTCTGCTACTCGGCCAGCTATGAGGATGTGCAGAAGCATGGCTTCGTGCTGACGCCGGGCCGTTATGTTGGTGCCGAGGAAGTGGAAGATGATGACGAGCCTTTCGGCGAGAAGATGGATCGTCTGACAGATCAGCTCGTATCGTTGATCGCTGAGCGCAATTCGATTGAGCAAGACATTCTCCAGAAGTTGAAGGGGATGGGCTATGAGTTTTGAGCTTGTCCATTTAGAAGATCTTGCAGCCCCTATCAAAAATGCAATAGTTGGCGGCCCGTTTGGCTCAAATCTTGTCTCCAAAGATTATGCCGAAAGTGGCGTTCCGGTAATTCGCGGGCAAAATATGGGGCGGCGGTGGATTGCAGGGCCATTTGCTTTTGTTTCTCCGGATAAGGCAGAGTCCCTCAGTGCCAATAAGGCTCGGCCTGGTGATCTGGTCTTTACTCAGCGAGGCACACTGGGCCAAGTGGCTATTGTTCCGAGCGGAGCTTTCCCAGAATATATCGTATCGCAGAGCCAGATGAAGATTACGCTCAACCCTGCGAGGGCTGATGTAAAATTCATTTACTATGTGTTTTGCTCCCAAGAACAGCTTGACCATATAAAGAATACTGCAATCCAGACCGGGGTTCCGCATACCAACCTGGGGCTTCTGAGAAAGACGCCACTCAGGCTTCCTCCACTTGCTGTTCAAAGAGAAATAGCCGAAGTTTTAGGCTCTCTTGACGACTGCATAGCTATCCTGCACGAAACCAACGCCACCCTAGAGGCCATGGCCCAAGCCATCTTCAAGTCGTGGTTCGTCGATTTTGACCCAGTGCGTGCAAAGGCTGAAGGTCGCCAGCCCGAGCGTATGGACGGAGCTACGGCAGCGCTTTTCCCAGATAGCTTCGAGGACTCTGAACTTGGAGATGTGCCAGCGGGATGGAGTGTTTTTCCTATTGGGGAATTGGTCAAGTGTGTTGGAGGAGCAACTCCTAGCACAAAGAATAGTGAGTTCTGGGAGCCTGCAGAGTTTGCCTGGACCACCCCTAAGGACTTATCAGGTTTGCAGTCACCTATTCTTCACAAGACGGAGAAGATGGTTTCCTCGAAAGGTGTTCTAAAAATCAGCTCTGGACTTCTTCCGGCCGGGACGCTGCTTATGTCATCTAGGGCGCCGATTGGATATCTTGCTATTTCATCTATTGCTTTTGCAGTAAATCAGGGGTACATAGCAATTCCACCCGGCGGCAAGCTATCGCCACTCTACCTGCTGCACTGGTGCAGACAAAACATGGAATTAATCAAAAGCCATGCAAACGGGTCAACATTTATGGAGATAAGCAAGAAAGCATTCCGTCCGCTTCCTGCCATGCTGCCTTCCGTAGAAGTTCTGGCAGAGTTTACCAAGAGAGTAAGTCCGATTTTTGAAAGCATTGCGGCAAATGATCGTCAGATTAATTTGCTGGCAGAGATCCGCGACACCCTGCTGCCCAAGCTGATTTCCGGCGAGATTCGTCTTCCCGAAGCCGAATCCATTGTCAGGAGTGCTGTGAATGCATGACTACCCTCTCCATGCTGTGGAAACGGACGTGCTGCTCCACGAGGGCGATCTGCTCGTGGAGCTGGCTCGCCGGCCAGGCGTCGAGATCCTGCCGCTGCTCAAGGGCCGGCTTGCCGGCCTGCTCAAGCCAGATATCACCTCGATCAGCATTGCCGACGATGGCCTGGTCAGGGTGCTGAGCACTGAGCTGGATCTCAGCGAGTGTGGCGGCGAACCACCGTTCGCAAGCATGCGGCCTGTACAGCGCACAGCCCTGAACCTCTTCGAGGCGGTGACGGTGCCGCGCAGCGTGAGAGAGGCCATTGACCCAGCCCCAGGCCTCAGCCCCGTCATGCTCGAATGGGCCGTGCAGGCCTGCCTGGAGCCTTCCGTGGCCATGTCGTTGCGACTGGTCGATGAGTCGGCCTTGCCGCTGCTGGAGGCTTATAGCGCAGCGGATGAACTGGAGGCTGACCTGGATGAGCACAAAACAGCCGTCAAGCTGCTGCTCGATATGGGCAATGCCTTTGCCGGGCTGCTGCTGCCCACGCTGGATCGCAAAGTCATCGAGGCCTCGATTCAGAAGTTGAGCGGAATGCCGCCCTTTGGCTTCGTAGACGGCTGTGATTCCTACTGGGTGGAAATCTGTTCGCTCGACGCGGGCTTCATGTTCGCAGAGCAGGTCGCTGCCGATGTGTGGGCAAAGGTCGAAGAAGCACTTGCGGAGCTAAGCGCAGAAGAGCGCTTGGCGCTCCTGCTGACCAAACAGGACTGCGATGACTGGCTGCATGACCGTATCGGTAACCTAAGCACGCCGGAGTACATCCAGCTCCTTGAGCCGTGCCTGGATACCGAACGGCTGCTGAGCGATCTGGTTGAGGGCGTTCTCCATGAAGCTGCCGGCCAGGGGGCTCTGCGGGCCTCTGGGCAAGGCGAATTGTTTTCCTAGGTTGATCCTGCAACCATCAGCACTTTGCCATTCGGCGCCCGCTGTAGAGCCTTTGGCCGCAGGGGGCGCTATCTGCCGAAGGACGATGTGCGGGAATGAACGAAAACCATCTGGAGCAAGCGTGCCTGGGGTGGCTGGAGAGCCTGGGGTTCTCCAGCCTGAAAGGAGAAGTGGTCTCCCCTGGCGGCACGGAAGGCGGGCGCGAGAAGTATTCCGAGGTGGTGCTGCAAAACCGCCTGCGCGATGCCATCGAAAGGTTGAACCCTGGGGTCAGCAGTGCGGAAGCTGATGCTGCGGTATCCAGGTTGGCCCTCTACGCCGCGCAGTCGTTGGTCGATGGCAACAAGCAGGTCTACGACTGGATACGCAATGGCGTGCCAGTAGAGCGCATTGAGAGTGATGGGACACGAACCTTTCCACTGGTGCGGGTGATCGATTTCGCCGGCCCGAACGATCTGCTGGCCGTTCAGCAGTTCACTGTGCATGGCCAGCAGGTCAGGCGGCCGGACATCGTTCTGTTCGTGAATGGCCTGCCGCTGGTGGTGATCGAGCTGAAGAATCCGGCCGATCCGAACGCCGATATCCTGTCGGCCTTCAATCAGATTCAGACCTACAAGACCGACATCCCGCAGCTGTTCTACTTCAACCTGCTCAACATCATTTCCGATGGTGTTGTGGCCCGTTACGGCTCGCTCACGGCTGATTTCAACCGCTTCTCGCGCTGGCGGCTGCTCGGTGATGAAGTCGCGCCCAAGTCGCTTCTGGAGCTGGAAGTGATGGTGCGGGGCCTGCTCAACGCCGAGACGCTGATGACCTTCTTCCGGGGCTTCGTCGCCTATGGTGGCACCGATGGTGGCGCGTCCTTCAAGATCATTGCCCAGTGGCACCAGTACAGCGGTGTACTCAAGGCCGTAGAGCGTGCAGTCGGCGCGCTGCTGGAGCGCCATGATGGCAAGGGCGGTGTGATCTGGTTTACCCAGGGCTCCGGTAAGTCGCTGCTGGCACTGTTCTATGTGATGGCGCTGCGCGACAGGCCGGAGTTCAAGAACCCCACAGTCGTGCTGGTAACCGACCGTAACGACCTGGATGGGCAACTCTTCGAGACCTTCGCTGACTGTAGGTGGTCTCTGCGAGCTACGCCCAAGCAGGCCGATAGCCGCGACGAGCTGCGCGATATGCTTTCGTCTGTCGAGGCTGGTGGCGTCTTCTTCACCACGATCAACAAGTTTGCCCCGGAGCGCGGTCAGACCAGCGTTCCCGAGCTGTGCGGACGCTCCAACGTGATCGTGATCGCTGACGAGGCGCACCGTACCCAGTACGGCTTCAAGGCCTCGCTGGATACCAAGAGCGGCACCACCAAGTACGGCCTGGCCAAGTACATGCGCGATGCGCTGCCCAAGGCCATTTACCTGGGCATGACCGGCACCCCCGTCAGCGACGATGACCGCGACACCGAAGAGGTGTTCGGTAGCTGCGTTGATATCTACGACATGATCGCTGCCCAGGAAGACGAGGCCGTCGTTCCGGTCAGCTACGAGTCGCGGATCATCGAGCTGCGCTTCAACGAGGCCGAAAAGCAGGATCTCTTGGAGGAATTCCTGGAGGCGACCGAGACAGAGGACGAGAGCGAGCAGAACAAGACGGCCAGCCGCCTGACACGGCTGGAAGCACTGGCCATGGCCGATGGCCGGCTCACAACCTTGGCTGAGGATTTCGTCGCGCACTGGGAGGCTCGCAAGGAGGCCATTGCCGGCAAGGCCATGGTGGTTGCCATCTCGCGTGAGGCGGCCGTTCGCCTGTTCGAGGAAATCGTGGAGCTGCGTCCCGAGTGGGAGGGCAATGACCTCAACTCCGGGCGGATCAAGATCATCATGACTGGCTCCTCTGCTGATCCCGAGGAGTACCAGAAGCACCGGACGAACAAAGCTCAGCGAAAGCAGCTGGAAAAGCGCTTCAAGGACGAGAATGACCCCTTGGAAATCGTCATTGTCCGCGACATGTGGCTGACCGGCTTCGATGCTCCGCCCGTCCACACGCTGTACGTTGACAAGCCGATGCAGGGACATGGACTGATGCAGGCCATCGCTCGTACCAACCGTATCTGGAAGGACAAGCCGGGTGGCTTGGTGGTGGACTACATCGGCATCGGGCATGAGCTGCGCGAGGCCATCAGGCGTTACACCAAGGCTACTGGCGATGACCGCGAGCCTGTCGATATCAGCGGCCAGGCCCTCAAAATCCTGCTCGACACCCTGGACGTGATCCGCCGCGAGTTCTTCGCCAAGTTCGACTACAGCGGCTTTGAGGACCCTCTGAAGGCCCTGGCGCTGCTTGGCGGCGCAATGGAGCATCTGATCAAGCTCAACCCGGAAGCTGACGAGAAGGGCCGCAACAAGGGCGTGCGGGCCTATCTGGATCAGGTCGTCAAGCTCACCAAGGCGCAGGCCCTGGCTGGCACATCGGCGCAGGCGATGGCGGTACGCGAAGAGATCGCCTTCTTCCAGGCTGTGCGTGTTTGCCTGATGAAGCTGACCCGCTCCGGTGAGACCCGCTCCCAACTGGAAAAGGAGGCTGCTCTGCGTCAGCTCGTGGCCAAAGGGGTGCTGGTCGATGGGGTCAAGGACATCTTCGCCACGCTGGGCATGAGCAAACCTGACATCTCGCTGTTGGACGAGGATTTCCTAGCGCAGATTCGGAAAATGCCAACCAAGAACTTGGCCGCTGAGCTGCTGAGCCGCTTGGTGGCCGATCAGGTCAAGGCGCGGGGGCAGAAGAACGCTACCCAGGCGAAGCAGTTCACCAAGCGCCTGGAAGAGGCGATCAACCGCTACCAGACCCGTGGTCTGACGACCGCCGAAGTCATCGAGGAGCTGATCAAGCTCGCCCAAGAGATCAACTCGGCCAAGCCCCCGGAGGGCCTGAGCGAGGAAGAGTTCGCGTTCTACCAGGCGCTTTCCGAGAACGAGTCGGCGGTTCGCGAGCTGGGGCATCCGGTGTTGAAAGCACTGGCCCTGGAGCTAACCGACAAGCTGCGGAAGTCGGCCACGATCAACTGGCAGAACCGCCAGTCGGCACGAGCGAGAATGCTGGCGATGGTCAAGGTACTGCTGGCCAAGCATCGCTACCCGCCGGACAAGGCGCTTGAGGCGACCGAGAAAGTGATTGCGCAGGCTGAGCTGTTGGCCGATGCCTGGGCATTCGAGCATCCCTGACTGCCATGCCAATCCTTTGCTATGAAATCACGGGTTCGGCATCCCCGAACCCGCGCAGTACAACTGGGGCCGAGGACGGCCAGCTCTCCGCAGTTCTCAAGGTTGATCACGAAGCAGCCACCGCGCAGGTCTACTCTGAGCTTGTGGCGAATCGCCTGGCGATGTTTCTTGGCATTCCTGTGGTTGTTGGCGTGCCTGCGCGTGCTGCCACGGATGAGCGCCTGCGCTTTGCTGCCTTGCGCGCAGCGGAAGCCAGCCTGAACGTGTACGACTTCACCGATGACGATCACGCTGACCCGGATGCGGACGAGTATGCCGAGGTGGTTTTACCTGAGGGCATGCACACCCAGTCTGGGCATGCCTACGCCATCAAGAGCCTATGCGAGAAGTACCCGTTGGAGACTGCACAGATTGCCGTGTTCGACCTCTGGATCGGCAATGAAGATCGAGCGCTCAACTTCAAGGCCGAGCTGTCCAATCAGGACCGTGGAGTCATTTTCGCACTGGATCAGGGATCGTCTCTGCTGGCGTGTCGCCGAGGAATTGACGAGTCTCTCGTCTGCCTGGAGCGCGACGATCAGCCGACTTTCCATCCATTCCAGAAGCTGGTCAACGCCCGTTACTGCGGTGCGATGGTCGAGCGGATCATGTCCATGCCGGACTGGGCGATCCTATCTGCAACGACCTATGACGACACCGTAGGCAACGTGATGCTGCATGAGCAGTTCGCCACCTATGAAGTGCTACTGCGGCGGAAAAAGCTTCTGGGCGATCTCGTCGATCGGGTACTGCTCTGACCAGAGGCGGGCCAAGGTCCGCTTGTAAGCTGCGGGGAGACGTTTGACCTGTAGTTCCACCTGACGCGCCTCTCGCTGGCTGGGAAAGGGCTTGGCGGCGATGAGCCCTTGCGGTGAGTCGAGCTTTGTGAACAGCGCGCCCTGACCCTTCTGGTGGGCCAGGATGCGCTGATCCAGGCAGGGGGTGACCCCTGTATAGATCCGCTTGCTACGACATTCCAGCATGTAGACGAACCATGTTGCGTCAGTCATCGGCTGTGCCCAGGATGTGCTTGTTACGCTTCTTGATGAACTCAGGGTCAAGGCGGCAATGAATGTCGGTGGACAGCAGCTTTTCCAGTTGCACGATGTGCGGCATCGAAACGCCCATGGCGTGGTGCAGTGTTATGCGATCAAGGTGTCCACGCATCATTGCCGAGAAAATGGCTGAGTTACGCAGGATTCGTGTTTTTCCTTGGAACGTCCTGTCAATGAAATTTGCTTGTGCCGGAATGTGTCTGGCAAACAGCTTTATCAGTGAGCGCTCTTTGGATGGGGTTTCTGCCCAGTCTGGCTTTATTTCAGAAAGGACTCCAAGGAGTATCTTTTCGATGCTCTTGGGGACGGAAAGCCAAGCCTGAGCAGGCTTGATCACGACGTGGCCATCGTCGTGCATTTCAACGCAGTCAAGGTTGAGCTTCAAGGCTGCGGTAGCTGTCATTCCCATTCGACACACAAGCCATGCAGCAAGGTACTCGGCGTCCGTTGTACGTGAGCGGATCTCTGCGAGAAATCGAGAAAGCTCTTCGGGCATCATCAGCTGAAAGTTGTAAGGTGGCTTGGTGGAAGGCTTTGACTTTTTCCTGCCTCGGCCATCTTGGAACTTTTGTCGGGTGTCAATGAATCGATAGAATCGTAGTATCGGTCTGATTTCTTCTTTGGAGCATTTTTCAAAAAATACCACGATGTCTCGTTTTTTGACCGCATCCCAATCGGTGACGCCATTGGAATGAAGGTAATGTGCGAGGCGTATCGGTCCTCCCAAGGCTCTGGCTGCATACTTTTCAGAACGAGAGTGGCCTTTCTCTGTGAGAATTTTATAGCGTCTTTCGAGGTTTTTTTTGTAGGCGTTAAGTTTTCCTCGGAGCCCTTCGGGAAGCTCTTCAGAAATTGATCTGTCCCTAAGTGGGGCTCTTATTTCTGTGGGTGGCAAGAGGGAAATCTGCTTTGCCAGATATACCGACAGCTCTGTTGATGCTCGGTTGATCAAGATGTGCCGCTCTTCGGGGAGCAGCGAGGCAAGATAGTCTTGAACTTTGGTTTCAGACTGATCCTGTGCGTGGCCAAGACCGGCCAGTAGGCTGATGAAGTGCATCATTTCATGCCCCGAGTGTTTCCGGGAGCGCAGAGACTCTACACACAATTTCAGCAGGCTGCCGTCAGGTTGATTACCCCAGCATTCGCTTGGGCGTTCTACATTGGAGCGCATGCAGTGGTCAGGGGCAGGGCCGTGCCACGCCGCTCGCTGAAAGCGACCAGCGCAAAGCTTGCAGTCCACGATAAGCGGCGGACGCTTAGTCGTTCTTGATTTTTCCTGCATGGAGGTGCGATACCTTCGGGCCTACAATGTCTTCTAGATTTTCGGGCTGTTTCCCACGGATTGACTTGGTGCGCTTGCCTTCCTTCGATGTGGAGATGGCTGTATCGGCGGGTCTCTCCTCCGTGGTGTCGCTGCCTAGCCTTTGGAGTCGAATGACGCCGTATCTGAACGGTTGCAGGCGGCTTCTAAGCTCTTCAACAAAATCCTCCGAGGCCTCGGTGACATTGGTTTCAAACAGATCTCCAGGAAGGCACTGCAACTCATTGCAGATCGCTTCTATCATCGAAAGGCTCAGCGATACATCGTCGGATCGGAACTTTCGGCTGAGAGCGGTTCTGGTGATTGGCCATCCTTGGTTTTCAGTGAGCCGCTGAGCCATTTCCTCGAAGGTGTTTATGCCTGAGTCTTTCATCAGGACTTCCAGGCGATTACCCAGCTTGATCTTCATTTCTTATCAATCCTCGTCATCAAAAAAGCTGCTAAACAACGTAAGCGGGGCATTCGCCTCGTTAGCGGCATCCAGCGGCGCTGGGTGGTAGTACCCCAGTGTTGTATAGAGATTTTTGTGTCTCATGTATTTTTGCGCTACTTCTGCGGAGAATACGCCGACCATGTTCGTGCAGCCGGTATGTCTGAGAATGTGTGGCGTCAGTTTGTGGTGCGTGAGACCTGCCTTGACTGCCAAGCTGTTCAGGCGGTTGCGGAAAGCGTTGGGGTCGATGACGCCACCACGCTCGCTTGGGAATAGGAGGTTGGCAGTCGCATACTCTTTGTCGTCGTAGTGGCAAAGTCCGTTTCCAGAGCCCTTCCGGCGGAGGAGGATTTTTTGCCGTATGTTCGCCAGATACCACATGAGCAGTTCATAGATCTCAGGCTCACGCATGGGGATAGTGCCTGTAGCGTCATTTTTCCCGGTGATGGTGAGCGTTCCAAAGTTCTGGAAGGCCTTCATTCTGGGGTCGTGGCTGGCCTTGAAGTCATGCAGCTGAATAGTGACCAGTTCGGATACGCGCAGAGCAAAATGGATTGCGAGGTGAAACATCACACGGTCACGCTGCAGCGGTAGTAGCGACTTGCTACGGGCCGCATGTGCAGCCTTTATGTCGAAGATAAATTGTTGATCGATAGCATCAATTTCAACGGGTGTCAGAGCCCAGGCCTTGGGCCGGGCGGCATTCGATTTGTGCCGCTTGACGGCGATGCCGTTTTCCTCAGTGACGAACTTGATCGGGCGAACCTTGAAGGTTGCCTGGATTTCGTTGATCCGCTCCATGTCGAGCATATAGGCCTGGAAGGAACGCCAACCAGCACAGTAGACGGCCACCGTGGAGGGAGCCAGTTGCTGGCCGTCCTTGCTCATGCGCGACTCGAAGAAGCGAGTGACGTGGACGGGCTTGAGTTCCCAAGGGGCTACGTGAGCGTGGTTCAGCAAGCGGAAAAGATTGGAGGAGTGGCACTCGACGCTTTTTTTCTTCAGCCCGTCCAAGTGGAGGAGCTGGGCCTCCCAGTCACGGATCAGGTTGGTAGCGTAAACCAGTGCTTCGCCGCCCAAGAAGCTCAGGCTACGGGCGTTGCCGGTTGTCCGGCCACTTTGCTTAGTGGCTGAACTATTGGCTGTGCGGTCCAGGTTCGCTACGTTCTTCATGTGCACAAACGTAGCTCAAATGGTTCGTTCGTGCAATATTTGCACGCATAAATTTTAGCCCAGCTCGACTCATCGCATAGATTCTGGGAAAAACCTCCTGAGCGTGCAAATCCTGCACGATAATAGTAATGATAGTAAATATAAAAAAAGACCCGGCAAAGTGCCGGGTCAAAAACCGTGATTAGCCTGATGAGGAGATAATCTGAAGAGTCCGACTGCGTGGGTCTCTCAGCTTACCGGCTGATCTCGCGACCAGTTGAGTGACATAATAATGATTCTCATTTCCATGTCAAACGCTTTCGCCAAACTTTTCTGCTAGCTAGTCGCGAGCCCTCTGGAATGGGCCTCAGGCGCTGCGGCGCAGGCGCAGCTGGGTCACTTCCCGGTTAAGCAGGTCTATCCGCCGGGCCATGCCTTCGATCAGGCTATGGGCGATTCGCGGGTTGTTCTGCATAAGGCCGAGGAACTGCTCCTTGGGAATCACCATCACCGTGCAGGGTTCGCTGGCGACCACCGTGGCGCTGCGTTTCTCGCGAGTGAACACGGCCATGGCGCCGAAGATCTCGTCCTTCTGCACATCGCCGACTTTCTGGCCGTCCACCAGCGCTTCGGCATGCCCCTCGATGATGATGAACACATGATCCGCATCGTCGCCCTGGCGGATCAGCGCCTCGCCCGCGGCAAAGTGGCGGAAGCCGGTGGCCGGGCGGACTTCCGGCTGCTTCAGGTGCGCCAGCGCATCGCCGAGCAGGGCAGTCTGTCCGATCAGGTACTGCAATAGCAGTTCCTGACGTTCCTGGTCAGCATGGATGTGCTGGAGCAGCGCATCGCGCGAATAGGGCAGCAGGCGGATCGGTTCTTCGTTGGCATGCCGGCAGGCGGGGAGCTCGAGTCCGCGTCGAAGGCCGAGGAGGTCGCCTTCCTGGAGGTAGAACAGTGGGCGTTCGTCGACCAGCGCATGCAGCAGGCCGCTTTCCACCAGGAATACCTGGTCGGCGGGCAGCTCGCGTTCCAGGTCGTCGCTACGTTCCAGTTCCAGGGCGGGGCCGCTGGGTGCCAGGCCTTCGAGCAAGCGGTGAGGGATTCCCTGCAGGCGATTGATCAATTGGTCGGCATAAGCCGGTTGCTCGCCGAGTAGATACATGGCCATTTCCTTGAGCTGCCTGGTCGGGAGAGGAGGTACGAACGTCCACGAGACGATAGGTGGGCGCCCGGGGGGAGTAAATATCTTCCCGTGGCAGGTGTGAGCTAGCTCTTGTTTCGCACGGGGAAAGTCTCCAGCTCGCCGAGCAGTGCGGCCTTGTGGTCTGGGGACAGCTCGTTCCAGTGAACGTCGAGGAGTGCGCCTTCGATGGCATAGAGCAGGACTTTCGAGGCTCGGAAGCCGCGCGCGCGGACCGCGCGATAGGCTCCCACCGAGCCGAGCCGACGCAGATCGGTGGCGCTGTGGATACCCACGGCATGCAACCATTGGGTCGAGGTTTTCCCGAGGTTTTTCAGGTTCAGCAGTTCGTCGTTCATCGTCGGTCCTTGCGATGCCGCTCAGAAGCGTGATGGCGCGGAACTGCCTGGAACCGGTCCGGAGCCGACAGGGCCGGCGCGATGGAGCGAGATGGCCGACGTGAGCGGCCTTCGCCCTTACGATCCGGCGTAGGCGGTCCGGGACCGATCCTCAGCCGGCCGGGTACCTGCCAGAAGTGTAGCGGCCTCCCGGCAAAACGTGGCCTGGCGTGGTCCTTCCGCTTCTCAGGGCTCCGGCAGGTAGCGCAGGCGGGTGCCGAAGTTCACCGACATGCGGATCTCGTCCGGCGCCAGGCGCAACGGGAAATACGTACCGGATATCTGCGCATGGGCCAGGCTGGCGCCCTCCAGGCGCGCCTCGCGCAGATCCACGCCGCGCAGGTCGGCGCCGCGGAAATAGGCATCGCTGAAGTCGACGCGGGCGGCATCCAGCAGACGCAGGTCGAGGCCGCGGAAGTCGCCGCCGGCCAGGTCGATCCAGCCGTCGGCCGGCTTCTGTCGGTTGAAGCCTTCGATGTCTTCGGCGTGGAGCAGTTGGTAGAGCGGCGAGTCGAGCTGACGGGGCGAGTTCATGGGCGGCGTCCTGTGCAGATGGCTCGCCGTGAGTATAGAAGAGCAGCGGCACGGCGCCCGCCCTGGAGGGGCGGGCGCCATGGCAGTTCGTTCAGAGACCGGGCAGGCGCTGGCGAATGCCGTCGACCAGCCCGTCGAGGCTGGCCGCGTCGTGGGTGTCTACGCGCTTGCTCTGGACCGTCTCCGCCGCTGTCAGCGGCTCGCGGGTAGCCTGCTGGGTGCGGATCACGTCGAGAGTCGCGTCGGACGGATCCTTGCCTTCCGCCTGGCGTTGCGCAAGCCAGCCGGCGATCACCGCTTCGGGCGCCTGGCAGTCGAGGATCAGGAACGGCACGCCGGTTTCTTCCGCGATGTGGCAAGCGGCCTGGCGCTGATTCTGCTTCAGGTAGGCGGCATCGATCACCACCGGATAGCCGGCCTGGAGGATCTTCGCGGCCAACTGGTGAAGGTGCGCATAGGTCGCTTCGCTGGCCTGGCTGCTATAGATGCCGGCGGCGAACTGGCCCCTGTCGTGTTCCGGCTGCTCGCCGAACAGACGCTTGCGTTCGATATCCGAGCGCAGGCGCACGGCGCCCAGAGCCTCCACCAGACGCATGGCCACCTGGCTCTTGCCGACCGCGGAGACACCATGGGTGACCGCCAGGAAGCGCGAGGGAATGGCGCTGTAGCTTTCCGCCAGGTTGGCGTAGTTGCGGTACTGGCGCAGGGTCGCGGCGCGCTGCACGGCATCGGTCTGGTAGCCGAGGCTGAACAGCGCGACCTTGGCGCGGACCATGGCGCGGTAGGCCTTGTAGAAGTTCAGCAGTTCCAGGGCCTGGTAGTCGCCGGTGTGTTCCAGATAGAGGCTGACGAAGCGTCGAGCGTGGCACTTCAGGCCGCGATCTTCCAGGTCCATCGCGAGGAAGGCGAAGTCGGCGCAGACATCGGTGAAGCGGAACGGTTCGTTGAATTCGATGCAGTCGAACAGCACTACCCTGCCGTCGATCAGCGCGGCGTTGCCCAGGTGGATGTCGCCGTGGCATTCGCGGATGAAGCCCTTCGCCTTGCGCTCCTGGAGCACCGGCAGCAGGCGTTCGAAGCTGCTTTCCGCCCAGGCTTCGAGGGCATCCAGCTGTTGCAGGTCGGCCTTGTCCTTGAGCAGCGGGCGAACCTGCTCGAAATTCTGCCGCACCGGCGCCATGCAGGACTCGGCGGTGCCCAGCGGGTGCTCCAGCGGCACCTTCGGAGTGTTCTGGTGGAAGTGCGCGATCTGCTCGGCCAGTTCGTCAATATGCTGGTTGGACAGTTCGCCGCGGCCCTGGATTGCCGCCAGCAGGTTGTCCTGCGGGAACTGGCGCATCTTCAGCAGGTATTCGATTGCCTCGCCGTCGCCGCCGATCCGCGGCGCCTCTTCGCTGCCGGTGATCGGCAGGACCTCCAGGTAGAGATCGTCGGTGAGGCGCTGGTTCAGGCGCAGCTCTTCGTTGCAATAGAAGCGGCGCTTGTCCAGGCTGGTGAAATCGAGAAAGCCGAAATCCATCGGCTTCTTGATCTTGTAGGCGTAGGGACCGGTCAACAGGACCCAGGAGATGTGCGTCTCGATGACCTCGAAGCGCTCCACCGGGTGGGGGTAGAGGGCCGGGTTCTGCAGGGCGGCGATCAGGGTCTGGCTCACGGGATATCCTTGCCTCTGAAATATGCGAAAACCCGCATTATGGCGGGAAGGGGTGACAGTGCAAACCTCGCTGGCGGATAGCAACCATTTGCCGGATCGCCGGTCGAATGCGCCGCGCTGCCGCCGCGTCTATCCACCGGGGCCGCGCAGACCGTGGATGCCGCCGATGCGGTGTCTGTCCGCTGTGGATAAAGTACGTATAATGCGCCGCCATGACGCGTCCCCGATCCCCCCGTTCCCGTAACAGCAAAGCACGCCCGGCACCCGGCCTGAACAAATGGCTCAGCTGGGCTCTCAAGCTCGGCCTCGTCGGCCTGGTGCTCCTCGCCGGCTTCGCCATCTATCTCGATGCCGTGGTGCAGGAGAAATTCTCCGGCCGGCGCTGGACCATCCCGGCGAAGGTCTATGCCCGCCCGCTGGAGCTGTTCAACGGCCTGAAGCTGAGCAGGGAAGACTTCCTGCGCGAACTCGACGCCCTCGGCTACCGTCGCGAGCCCAGCGTGAGCGGCCCTGGAACCGTATCGGTGGCGGCCAGCGCGGTCGAACTCAATACCCGTGGCTTCCAGTTCTACGAAGGCGCGGAACCGGCCCAGCGCGTGCGCGTGCGCTTCAACGGCAACTACGTCAGCGGGCTGAGCCAGGCCAACGGCAAGGAACTGGCGGTGGCGCGCCTTGAGCCGCTGCTGATCGGCGGCTTGTATCCGGCGCACCATGAGGATCGCATCCTGGTCAAGCTCGACCAGGTGCCGACCTACCTGATCGACACCCTGGTCGCGGTCGAGGATCGCGACTTCTGGAACCACCATGGTGTGTCGCTGAAGTCCGTGGCGCGGGCGGTGTGGGTCAACACCACGGCCGGCCAGTTGCGCCAGGGCGGCAGCACCCTGACCCAGCAGTTGGTGAAGAACTTCTTCCTGAGCAATGAGCGCAGCCTGAGCCGCAAGATCAACGAAGCGATGATGGCGGTGCTGCTGGAACTGCACTACGACAAGCGCGACATCCTCGAGTCCTATCTCAACGAGGTGTTCCTCGGCCAGGATGGGCAACGAGCGATCCATGGCTTCGGCCTGGCCAGCCAGTATTTCTTCAGCCAGCCGCTGGCTGAGCTCAAGCTGGACCAGGTGGCGCTGCTGGTCGGCATGGTCAAGGGACCGTCCTACTTCAACCCGCGGCGTTACCCGGATCGTGCGCTGGCGCGGCGCAACCTGGTGCTCGACGTGCTCGCCGAGCAGGGCGTGGCGACCCAGCAGGAAGTCGACGCCGCCAAGCAGCGCCCGCTCGGCGTTACCCGGCAGGGCAGCATGGCCGACAGCTCCTATCCGGCCTTCCTCGACCTGGTCAAGCGCCAGTTGCGCCAGGACTACCGCGACGAGGACCTGACCGAGGAAGGGCTGCGCATCTTCACCAGCTTCGATCCGATCCTGCAGGAGAAGGCCGAGACCTCCGTCAACGAAACGCTCAAGCGCCTCAGTGGGCGCAAGGGAGTCGACCAGGTCGAGGCGGCGATGGTCGTGACCAATCCGGAAACCGGCGAGATCCAGGCCCTGATCGGCAGTCGCGACCCGCGCTTCGCCGGCTTCAACCGGGCCCTGGACGCGGTGCGGCCGATCGGTTCGCTGATCAAGCCGGCGGTCTACCTGACCGCTCTCGAGCGGCCGAGCAAGTACACCCTGACCACCTGGGTGCAGGACGAGCCCTTCGCGGTGAAAGGCCAGGACGGCCAGGTCTGGCGACCGCAGAACTACGACCGGCGCTCGCATGGCACGATCTTCCTGTACCAGGGCCTGGCAAACTCCTACAACCTGTCCACCGCCAAGCTCGGCCTCGACGTCGGTGTGCCCAACGTGCTGCAGACCGTCGCCCGGCTGGGTATCAACCGTGACTGGCCGGCCTATCCGTCGATGCTGCTGGGCGCCGGTTCGCTCAGTCCGATGGAGGTCGCCACCATGTACCAGACCATCGCCAGCGGCGGCTTCAACACGCCGTTGCGGGGGATCCGCAGCGTCCTCACTGCCGACGGCCAGCCGCTCAAGCGCTATCCGTTCCAGGTCGAACAGCGCTTCGACTCGGGCGCCGTCTACCTGGTGCAGAACGCCATGCAGCGGGTCATGCGCGAAGGCACCGGGCGTTCGGTGTACAGTCAATTGCCGTCGTCGCTGACCCTCGCCGGCAAGACCGGCACCAGCAACGACTCGCGCGATAGCTGGTTCTCCGGTTTCGGCGGCGACCTCCAGGCTGTGGTCTGGCTCGGTCGCGACGACAACGGCAAGACGCCGCTTACCGGCGCCACCGGTGCCTTGCAGGTGTGGGCCAGCTTCATGCGCAAGGCGCATCCGCAATCGCTGGAAATGCCGATGCCGGAGAACGTGGTGATGGCCTGGGTCGACGCGCAGACCGGGCAGGGCTCGGCGGCGGATTGCCCGAATGCCGTACAGATGCCCTATATTCGTGGCAGCGAGCCCGCCCAGGGCCCAGGCTGCGGGAGCCAGAACCCCGCCGGCGAGGTGATGGACTGGGTACGTGGCTGGCTGAATTGATCCGAGAGGACCTGACGTGAAGAAGATTTTCGTATTCGCCGCGCTTGCCGGCAGTGCCGTGCTCGCGGGCTGCGCCAGCCCGCAGCACGGGGCGATCCCGGTGGTGGATTCCGGTACTCCGGTGTCCAACCAGGAAAGCGGCGGTTTCCGCATCACCCGTACCCAGGTACCGCGTACCCAGCAAGGCGCCGCCACCCAGGGCATTCCCCAGGGCGGCGACTCCGGTGTGGTGGTGATGGTGCCGCAGGGCGCCAATTCCGCACCGATCCAGACTTTCCCGGCGCAGTCCGGCGCCGCGCCGATCAGCAGCGCTCCGCTCGGCACCGGCACCCAGTACCAGGCTCCGCCCAGCAGCGCCTCCACGCCACCGCTGGGCGACAGCTACAACATGCCGCCCAGCGGCGCCAGTCGTTCCGCGCCCACCGGCATTCCGGCCTCCGGCTCGGCCGGCGGCCTGGCAGCCGACGAGCAGTTGGACGGGCCGGTCCTGGCGATGCTCACAACCGCCCAGCAACAGCAGGGCAGCGGCGACCTGAACAGTGCCGCCGCCAGCCTCGAGCGAGCCCAGCGCATCGCTCCGCGCGAGCCTCAGGTGCTCTATCGCCTGGCCCAGGTGCGCCTGGCCCAGGGCGATGCGGCTCAGGCCGAGCAGGTCGCGCGCCGTGGCTTGAGCTACGCCAATGGCCGGCCGACCTTGCAGGCCGGGCTCTGGGAACTGATCGCCCAGGCGCGGGAGAAGCAGGGAGACTCCGCCGGCGCTGCGCTGGCCCGGCAGAAGGCAAAGGTCAGCTCCTGATGGATCGACGGGTCTATGCGCTGGCCGACCAGTTGTTGCTGATCGAGCGTGAGTTGCGTGCCCTCGGCTGGTGGAGCGAAAGCCGCCCCGCCCCGGAAGCGCTGGCCAGCCCCGAGCCGTTCTGCGTGGATACGCTGGCGCTCGAGCAATGGCTGCAATGGATCTTCCTGCCGCGGATGAAGCTGATTCTCGAAAGCGACAGCGCTTTGCCGCAGGCCTCGGGTATCCTGGCCATGGCCGAGGTGGCCTATGCGCAGCGTGGCGAGGAAGTCGCCGGTCTGCTGGCGGCGCTTGGCGAGTTCGACCGGCTGATCGGCGGGCCGTCATGAAGCTTCGGCAGTAAAGAAAAACCCGGCTACAGGCCGGGTTTTTCTTTGCTTCAAGCAAGGCGGAGAGCCGGGTCAGCCCCATGCTGCGGGACGGGGCTGTGTTCGCCTCAGCGGCAATTCTCCTGGATCGCCTTTTCGGCCTTGGCGATTCGCTCCTGGCGTTCTTCCTCGCCGAGGCGACGGAGTTCGCCCTTGCCTTCGTCGACCCTTACGCGCGGGTTGTTCTTCAGTTGCGCGAGGTTGTTGCGGGTCTCTTCGCAGAACTGCTTGCGCTCGGCCTCTTCCTTCGCCACTTGCTGCTTCACCTTGTCGTCGATCGCCTTCTGCTCGGGATCGGCCGGTTTCTGCTGGATGGTCGGTGCCGGGGTCGAGGGGGGCAGGGGGAAGTTGTCCGGCGGCGGGGCGGTCTGGGTATTCACCGTGGTCGCTTGCGCACCTTGCGGCGGTTGTGCGCCGAAGTGGGTGACGCCCTCGGCGTCGACCCATTTGTAGATCGGGGCGGCCATGGCGAAAGAGGAGAGGGCGAGCAACAAGCTGGCCGGGAGGATCATGCGTCGCATGCGGAGTCCTTGGAATGCGCTAACTGCGGCTAACTATAACCAAATCCGCCAGCGCGGCATGCTGCACGGCATCACAACCGCCGCCGGAGACGGCCTCGCCGTGGCAAGTCCTCGCGGGAATCATGGGCATTTTGGAAAAGTTTGCTCTAAATCGGAATTTTCTAGCCATAAAATCTGTTTTTGGTCATTGATCAGCTTTTTTATGGAAGGGTATGGCAGCTTCCTTGGAATTTTTTTGATAATTTTCAGAATAAAGCTTGACTTGCGTTCGACGAATGCGAAGAATCCAAGCTCGCTGTAGCGGGCCGTCTGCAACCCAGTCCCCTCTCCGGCAGACCATGAGGTGCCTACCCGCGCCGAAAGTTACACCCTGCTTCGCGTTACCTCGCGCTGGGTGGAAGAGCTCCGTAACACCAGGCGCCCTTCCAAGTTTGCTCAATCGGCAGTTGACGTAGCCGGTGACTACCGTCACCCATGCTCTGCCGGGCAGCCAACCGAATTTCGGTCGCCCGCCCCTGGGTGGCCGTATAGCGTTCTAGAGGTGAAAACGTGGAGCTTTTATCTGGCGCTGAAATGGTCGTCCGCTCGTTGCGCGACGAAGGCGTTAAGTACATCTACGGGTACCCGGGTGGTGCCCTCCTGCATATCTACGACGCGCTCTTCAAGGAGCACGACGTGACCCACATCCTGGTGCGCCACGAACAGGCGGCTACCCATATGGCCGACGGCTACGCCCGCGCCACCGGCAAGCCCGGTGTCGTGCTGGTGACTTCCGGCCCGGGCGCGACCAACGCCATCACCGGTATCGCCACCGCATACATGGACTCCATCCCGATGGTGATCCTGTCGGGCCAGGTGCCGAGCAACATGGTCGGTACCGATGCGTTCCAGGAAACCGACATGGTCGGGATCTCCCGGCCGATCGTGAAGCACAGCTTCATCATCAAGCATCCCTCGGAAATTCCCGAGGTGATCAAGAAGGCCTTCTACCTGGCGCAGTCCGGTCGTCCGGGGCCGGTGGTCGTGGATATTCCGAAGGACATGGGCGACCCGACGCAGAAGTTCGAATATTCCTATCCGAAGAAGGTCAAGTTGCGTTCGTACAGCCCGGCCGTTCGCGGTCACTCGGGACAGATCCGCAAGGCCGCCGAGATGCTCCTGGCCGCCAAGCGCCCGGTGGTCTATTCCGGCGGCGGCGTGATCATGGGCAATGCCGCGGCGCCGCTGACCGAGCTGGCGCAGATGCTCAACCTGCCGGTGACCAACACCCTGATGGGCCTCGGCGGGTATCCCGGCGCGGACCGCCAGTTCCTCGGCATGCTCGGGATGCATGGCAGCTTCACCGCCAACCTGGCGATGCATCACAGCGACGTGATCCTCGCGGTCGGCGCGCGTTTCGACGACCGGGTCATCAACGGTGCGGCGAAGTTCTGCCCGAACGCCAAGATCATCCACATCGACATCGATCCGGCGTCGATTTCCAAGACCATCAAGGCCGACATCCCGATCGTCGGCCCGGTGGACAGCGTTCTCACCGAAATGGTCGCGATCGTCAGGGAAATCGGCGAGACCCCGAACCAGGATGCCCAGGCTGCCTGGTGGAAGCAGATCGACGAGTGGCGTGGTAACCGTGGGTTGTTCCCGTACGACAAGGGCGACGGCAGCATCATCAAGCCGCAGACCGTCATCGAGACGCTCTACGAGGTTACCCATGGCGATGCCTTCATCACCTCCGATGTCGGCCAGCACCAGATGTTCGCCTCGCAGTACTACAAGTTCAACAAGCCCAATCGCTGGATCAACTCCGGCGGTCTCGGCACCATGGGCTTCGGCTTCCCGGCGGCGATGGGCATCAAGCTCAACTTCCCGGACGACGATGTCGCCTGCGTGACCGGCGAGGGCAGTATCCAGATGAATATCCAGGAACTGTCTACCTGCCTGCAGTACGACCTGCCGGTGAAGATCGTCAACCTGAACAATGGTGCCCTGGGCATGGTCCGCCAGTGGCAGGACATGCAGTACAACAGCCGTTATTCGCATTCCTACATGGAATCCCTGCCGGACTTCGTCAAGCTTGCCGAAGCCTACGGGCATGTCGGCATGCGCATCACCGACCTGAAGGATCTGAAGCCGAAGATGGAGGAGGCGTTCGCCATGAAGAATCGCCTGGTCTTCCTCGACATCCAGGTGGACGCCAGCGAACACGTCTATCCGATGCAGATCCGTGACGGCGCGATGCGCGACATGTGGCTGAGCAAGACGGAGCGTACCTGATCATGCGACACATCATTTCCCTGCTGCTGGAAAACGAGCCAGGCGCATTGTCCCGCGTGGTCGGCCTGTTCTCCCAACGCAACTACAACATCGAAAGCCTTACCGTGGCGCCGACCGAGGACCCGACCCTGTCGCGTCTGACGCTGACCACCGTGGGGCACGATGAGGTGATCGAGCAGATCACCAAGAACCTCAACAAGCTGATCGAAGTGGTCAAGCTGGTGGATCTGTCGGAAAGCGCCCATATCGAGCGCGAGCTGATGCTGGTGAAGGTCAAGGCCACGGGCGCCCAGCGCGCCGAGGTCAAGCGCACCACCGATATCTTCCGTGGGCAGATCGTCGACGTCACCAGTAGCGTCTATACCGTGCAACTGGCGGGTACCAGCGACAAACTGGACAGCTTCATCCAGGCCATCGGCACTGCGTCGATCCTGGAAGTGGTCCGCAGTGGCGTCACCGGCATCGCCCGTGGCGACAAGACTCTGAGCATCTGAACTGAAAGCAGGCCCGCGAGGCCTTACTGAAGGGGAATTCCCATGCGCGTTTTCTACGATAAAGACTGTGACCTCTCGATCATCCAGGGCAAGAAAGTTGCCATCATCGGCTACGGCTCCCAGGGCCACGCCCATGCCTGCAACCTGAAGGACTCCGGCGTCGACGTCACCGTGGGCCTGCGTAGCGGCTCCGCCACCGTGGCCAAGGCCGAAGCGCACGGTCTGAAGGTTGCCGACGTGAAGACCGCCGTCGCCGCAGCCGACGTGGTCATGATCCTCACCCCGGACGAGTTCCAGGGCCGCCTGTACAAGGAAGAGATCGAGCCGAACCTGAAGAAGGGCGCCACCCTGGCCTTCGCTCACGGCTTCTCCATCCACTACAACCAGGTCGTCCCGCGCGCCGACCTCGACGTGATCATGATCGCGCCGAAGGCCCCGGGTCACACCGTGCGTTCCGAGTTCGTCAAGGGCGGTGGCATCCCTGACCTGATCGCCATCTACCAGGACGCTTCCGGCAACGCCAAGAACGTCGCCCTGTCCTACGCCTGCGGCGTCGGCGGCGGTCGTACCGGTATCATCGAAACCACCTTCAAGGACGAGACCGAAACCGACCTGTTCGGTGAGCAGGCCGTTCTCTGCGGTGGTTGCGTCGAGCTGGTCAAGGCCGGTTTCGAAACCCTGGTCGAAGCCGGTTACGCGCCGGAAATGGCCTACTTCGAGTGCCTGCACGAGCTGAAGCTGATCGTCGACCTGATGTACGAAGGCGGCATCGCCAACATGAACTACTCCATCTCCAACAATGCCGAATACGGTGAGTACGTAACCGGTCCGGAGGTGATCAACGCCGAGTCCCGTGCTGCCATGCGCAACGCCCTGAAGCGCATCCAGGACGGCGAGTACGCGAAGATGTTCATTACCGAAGGTGCGGCCAACTACCCGTCGATGACTGCCTACCGCCGCAACAACGCCGCTCACCCGATCGAGCAGATCGGCGAGAAGCTGCGCGCGATGATGCCGTGGATCGCAGCCAACAAGATCGTCGACAAGAGCAAGAACTAAGCGGCTCCGGCGACAGACGAAGAAACGCGGCCCCGGCCGCGTTTTTTCGTTCTTGCCTGGCGATCTGGTATAAAGCCTGGGCCGGCGGAGTTGTCTTCCTAGTCAGAAGTGCTGTCGGCATATTCGTACCCCATCAGTTCCCAAGGAATTGTCCATGAGTGAACGTCCCGAGGAGCCGAACAAGGCCTCCGACGAAGAAAGCCTGCTGCCCATCGACGAACATATAGAAGAAGGGCACGACGCCGAAGGGCGGAAGGTTCGTCACCGCGGTATCTACCTGCTACCCAACCTGTTCACCACGGCGGCCCTGTTTTCCGGCTTCTACGCCATCATCAATGGCATGAGCGGCCAGTTCGCCAACGCCGCCATCGCTATCTTCGTGGCCATGGTCCTCGATGGACTGGACGGCCGCGTGGCTCGCCTGACCAACACCCAGAGCGCCTTCGGCGCCGAGTACGACTCGCTGTCGGACATGGTCGCCTTCGGTGTGGCGCCGGCGCTGGTCGCCTTCGAATGGGCGCTTGGCAGCCTCGGCAAGGTCGGCTGGATGGTCGCCTTCATCTACGTTGCGGGCGCCGCCCTGCGTCTGGCTCGTTTCAACACCCAGGTCGGCAAGGCCGACAAGCGCTATTTCATCGGCCTGGCCAGTCCGGCCGCCGCGGCGCTGGTGGCGGGCACGGTATGGGCGTTCAGCGATTTCGAGATCCAGGGCGCCAAGGTTGCCTTCCTCGTCGCCCTGCTGGTCGCCGCCGCTGGTGTGCTGATGGTCAGCAACATCAAGTACCACAGCTTCAAGGATCTCGACCTGCGCGGCCGGGTGCCGTTCGTGGCGATCCTTATCGTGGTGCTGGCCTTCGCCGTGGTCTTTACCGACCCGCCGCGCATCCTCCTGTTGCTGTTCCTTGCCTACGCGGCCTCCGGTCCTGTGCAATACCTGCTGCAACTGCGTCGCCGGAAGCAGCCGAGCTGATGTAATTTCCAACGGGCTCCGTAGTCTACTGGCACAAAGCTGGTCATTGCGGAGCCCGTCATGCTGATCAAGATTCCCTCCCGTTCCGACTGTTCCGAGTCGGAAGTCACGTCCGAAACCCTCTACCTGTCCCGTCGGCGTCTGCTCGGTGCTTCCTTCGCCGGATTGGCGCTGGCCAGCGGCCTGCCGCGCCTGGGCTTTGCCGACGAACAGCGCTATGCCGGCGTCGAGTCGGTACCGGCGCCGGGCTGGTTCGCCGAAAAGCTACCGCAGACCCGCTGGCAGGCGGTGAATGTCCAGAGGGAGGCGATCACGCCATTCAAGGACGCCACCCACTACAACAATTTTTACGAGTTCGGGCCGAACAAGGGCGACCCGGCGGAAAACGCCTCGGCCCTGAAGACCGAGCCCTGGTCGGTGGTGATCGACGGCGAGGTCGGCAAGCCGGGTACCTATGCCCTCGAGGATTTCGTCAAACCCTACCAACTGGAAGAGCGCATCTATCGGCTGCGCTGCGTGGAAGCCTGGTCGATGGTGATCCCTTGGCTGGGCTTTCCCCTGGCGGACCTGCTCAAGCGGGTCGAACCCAATGGGCAGGCGAAGTTCGTCCGTTTCGAAACCCTGCAGCGTCCGGAACAGATGGTCGGCCAACGCTCCGGTTTCTCGGTGATCGACTGGCCTTATATGGAAGGCTTGCGCATGGACGAGGCGATGCATCCCCTGGCAATTCTGGCGGTGGGCATGTACGGGCGGCTGTTGCCCAACCAGAATGGCGCGCCGTTGCGCCTGGTGGTGCCGTGGAAGTATGGCTTCAAGAGCATCAAGTCTATCGTGCGTATCAGTCTGGTCCGCGAGCAGCCGAAGACCACCTGGGAAAGCATTGCCGCCAACGAGTACGGGTTCTATGCCAACGTCAATCCGCAGGTCGACCACCCGCGGTGGTCCCAGGCCCGCGAGCGGCGCCTGCCCAGTGGGTTGTTCAGTCCCAATGTGCGGGATACGCAGATGTTCAATGGCTACGGGAGTGAGGTCGCTTCCCTTTATAGCGGCATGGATCTGAGGAAGTACTACTGATGCGCTACTGGTATCTGCGCCTTGCGGTATTCCTGGGGGCGCTGGCAGTACCGGCCTGGTGGTTGTACCAAGCCTGGATCTTTGCCCTCGGACCCGACCCGGGCAAGACCCTGGTCGATCGACTGGGGCTGGGCGCCTTGGTATTGCTGCTACTCACCCTGGCGATGACGCCACTGCAGAAGCTGAGCGGCTGGCCGGGCTGGATCGCCGTGCGCCGCCAGTTGGGGTTGTGGTGCTTCACCTATGTGCTGCTGCACCTGAGCGCTTACTGCGTGTTCATCCTGGGGTTGGACTGGGGGCAGTTGGGCATCGAGTTGAGCAAGCGTCCCTACATCATCGTGGGAATGCTTGGATTCGTCTGCCTGTTCCTGTTGGCGATCACTTCCAACCGCTTCGCCATGCGCAAGCTCGGTAGCCGCTGGAAGAAGCTGCATCGCCTGGTCTACCTGATCCTTGGGCTCGGCTTGTTGCACATGCTCTGGGTAGTGCGGGCAGACCTGGAGGAGTGGACCCTGTACGCTGTGGCTGGTGCGTCGCTCATGCTGCTGCGGCTACCCTCGATCGCTCGCCGCCTGCCCAGGCTTCGAACTCGTCACGGTGTTTCGTAATAAAAGTTTCAAATAAGTGTTGACGCCAGTTTCTATCTCCCTATAATGCGCACCACTCCCGGCGACGACGAAGAGTAAATGCTTGAAAATCAAGGATTTACGGATTCTCTCCCAGGGGTGGTGAAGCGCTCCGGCAGGTTGTCCGCCGCAGCGGTTCGGTCCCGAAAGGGGTTCGAAACGAAGCTTCACCGAGGTGCTTGACAGCGAATTTGAACGCTGTAGAATGCGCCTCCCGCTGATCGGAAGATGGTTTGAAGGTCGGCGCAAGCGGTTGAGTAGAAAAGAAAATTTTCGAAAATAACGCTTGACGGAACGAGAGGTTGCTGTAGAATGCGCGGCCTCGGTTGAGACGAAAGCCTTGACCAACTGCTCTTTAACAAGTCGAATCAAGCAATTCGTGTGGGTGCTTGTGATGTAAGACTGGTGATCGCAAGATTATCAGCAACGCAAGTAACACTCGTGAATTCGAGAGTTTTATCTCTTTTTAAGAGAATGCGATTGCTGAGCCAAGTTTAGGGTTTTCTCAAAACCCAAGCAGTATTGAACTGAAGAGTTTGATCATGGCTCAGATTGAACGCTGGCGGCAGGCCTAACACATGCAAGTCGAGCGGATGAAGGGAGCTTGCTCCTGGATTCAGCGGCGGACGGGTGAGTAATGCCTAGGAATCTGCCTGGTAGTGGGGGATAACGTCCGGAAACGGGCGCTAATACCGCATACGTCCTGAGGGAGAAAGTGGGGGATCTTCGGACCTCACGCTATCAGATGAGCCTAGGTCGGATTAGCTAGTTGGTGGGGTAAAGGCCTACCAAGGCGACGATCCGTAACTGGTCTGAGAGGATGATCAGTCACACTGGAACTGAGACACGGTCCAGACTCCTACGGGAGGCAGCAGTGGGGAATATTGGACAATGGGCGAAAGCCTGATCCAGCCATGCCGCGTGTGTGAAGAAGGTCTTCGGATTGTAAAGCACTTTAAGTTGGGAGGAAGGGCAGTAAGTTAATACCTTGCTGTTTTGACGTTACCAACAGAATAAGCACCGGCTAACTTCGTGCCAGCAGCCGCGGTAATACGAAGGGTGCAAGCGTTAATCGGAATTACTGGGCGTAAAGCGCGCGTAGGTGGTTCAGCAAGTTGGATGTGAAATCCCCGGGCTCAACCTGGGAACTGCATCCAAAACTACTGAGCTAGAGTACGGTAGAGGGTGGTGGAATTTCCTGTGTAGCGGTGAAATGCGTAGATATAGGAAGGAACACCAGTGGCGAAGGCGACCACCTGGACTGATACTGACACTGAGGTGCGAAAGCGTGGGGAGCAAACAGGATTAGATACCCTGGTAGTCCACGCCGTAAACGATGTCGACTAGCCGTTGGGATCCTTGAGATCTTAGTGGCGCAGCTAACGCGATAAGTCGACCGCCTGGGGAGTACGGCCGCAAGGTTAAAACTCAAATGAATTGACGGGGGCCCGCACAAGCGGTGGAGCATGTGGTTTAATTCGAAGCAACGCGAAGAACCTTACCTGGCCTTGACATGCTGAGAACTTTCCAGAGATGGATTGGTGCCTTCGGGAACTCAGACACAGGTGCTGCATGGCTGTCGTCAGCTCGTGTCGTGAGATGTTGGGTTAAGTCCCGTAACGAGCGCAACCCTTGTCCTTAGTTACCAGCACCTCGGGTGGGCACTCTAAGGAGACTGCCGGTGACAAACCGGAGGAAGGTGGGGATGACGTCAAGTCATCATGGCCCTTACGGCCAGGGCTACACACGTGCTACAATGGTCGGTACAAAGGGTTGCCAAGCCGCGAGGTGGAGCTAATCCCATAAAACCGATCGTAGTCCGGATCGCAGTCTGCAACTCGACTGCGTGAAGTCGGAATCGCTAGTAATCGTGAATCAGAATGTCACGGTGAATACGTTCCCGGGCCTTGTACACACCGCCCGTCACACCATGGGAGTGGGTTGCTCCAGAAGTAGCTAGTCTAACCGCAAGGGGGACGGTTACCACGGAGTGATTCATGACTGGGGTGAAGTCGTAACAAGGTAGCCGTAGGGGAACCTGCGGCTGGATCACCTCCTTAATCGAAGATCTCAGCTTCTTCATAAGCTCCCACACGAATTGCTTGATTCACTGGTTAGACGATTGGGTCTGTAGCTCAGTTGGTTAGAGCGCACCCCTGATAAGGGTGAGGTCGGCAGTTCGAATCTGCCCAGACCCACCAATTGTTGGTGTGCTGCGTGATCCGATACGGGGCCATAGCTCAGCTGGGAGAGCGCCTGCTTTGCACGCAGGAGGTCAGGAGTTCGATCCTCCTTGGCTCCACCATCTAAAACAATCGTCGAAAGCTCAGAAATGAATGTTCGTGAATGAACATTGATTTCTGGTCTTTGCACCAGAACTGTTCTTTAAAAATTCGGGTATGTGATAGAAGTAAGACTGAATGATCTCTTTCACTGGTGATCATTCAAGTCAAGGTAAAATTTGCGAGTTCAAGCGCGAATTTTCGGCGAATGTCGTCTTCACAGTATAACCAGATTGCTTGGGGTTATATGGTCAAGTGAAGAAGCGCATACGGTGGATGCCTTGGCAGTCAGAGGCGATGAAAGACGTGGTAGCCTGCGAAAAGCTTCGGGGAGTCGGCAAACAGACTTTGATCCGGAGATCTCTGAATGGGGGAACCCACCTAGGATAACCTAGGTATCTTGTACTGAATCCATAGGTGCAAGAGGCGAACCAGGGGAACTGAAACATCTAAGTACCCTGAGGAAAAGAAATCAACCGAGATTCCCTTAGTAGTGGCGAGCGAACGGGGATTAGCCCTTAAGCTTCATTGATTTTAGCGGAACGCTCTGGAAAGTGCGGCCATAGTGGGTGATAGCCCCGTACGCGAAAGGATCTTTGAAGTGAAATCGAGTAGGACGGAGCACGAGAAACTTTGTCTGAACATGGGGGGACCATCCTCCAAGGCTAAATACTACTGACTGACCGATAGTGAACCAGTACCGTGAGGGAAAGGCGAAAAGAACCCCGGAGAGGGGAGTGAAATAGAACCTGAAACCGTATGCGTACAAGCAGTGGGAGCCTACTTGTTAGGTGACTGCGTACCTTTTGTATAATGGGTCAGCGACTTATATTCAGTGGCAAGCTTAACCGTATAGGGTAGGCGTAGCGAAAGCGAGTCTTAATAGGGCGTTTAGTCGCTGGGTATAGACCCGAAACCGGGCGATCTATCCATGAGCAGGTTGAAGGTTAGGTAACACTGACTGGAGGACCGAACCCACTCCCGTTGAAAAGGTAGGGGATGACTTGTGGATCGGAGTGAAAGGCTAATCAAGCTCGGAGATAGCTGGTTCTCCTCGAAAGCTATTTAGGTAGCGCCTCATGTATCACTCTGGGGGGTAGAGCACTGTTTCGGCTAGGGGGTCATCCCGACTTACCAAACCGATGCAAACTCCGAATACCCAGAAGTGCCGAGCATGGGAGACACACGGCGGGTGCTAACGTCCGTCGTGAAAAGGGAAACAACCCAGACCGCCAGCTAAGGTCCCAAAGTTGTGGTTAAGTGGTAAACGATGTGGGAAGGCTTAGACAGCTAGGAGGTTGGCTTAGAAGCAGCCATCCTTTAAAGAAAGCGTAATAGCTCACTAGTCGAGTCGGCCTGCGCGGAAGATGTAACGGGGCTCAAACCACACACCGAAGCTGCGGGTGTCACGCAAGTGACGCGGTAGAGGAGCGTTCTGTAAGCCTGTGAAGGTGAGTTGAGAAGCTTGCTGGAGGTATCAGAAGTGCGAATGCTGACATGAGTAACGACAATGGGTGTGAAAAACACCCACGCCGAAAGACCAAGGGTTCCTGCGCAACGTTAATCGACGCAGGGTTAGTCGGTTCCTAAGGCGAGGCTGAAAAGCGTAGTCGATGGGAAACAGGTTAATATTCCTGTACTTCTGGTTACTGCGATGGAGGGACGGAGAAGGCTAGGCCAGCTTGGCGTTGGTTGTCCAAGTTTAAGGTGGTAGGCTGAAATCTTAGGTAAATCCGGGGTTTCAAGGCCGAGAGCTGATGACGAGTCGTCTTTTAGATGACGAAGTGGTTGATGCCATGCTTCCAAGAAAAGCTTCTAAGCTTCAGGTAACCAGGAACCGTACCCCAAACCGACACAGGTGGTCGGGTAGAGAATACCAAGGCGCTTGAGAGAACTCGGGTGAAGGAACTAGGCAAAATGGCACCGTAACTTCGGGAGAAGGTGCGCCGGCTAGGGTGAAGGATTTACTCCGTAAGCTCTGGCTGGTCGAAGATACCAGGCCGCTGCGACTGTTTATTAAAAACACAGCACTCTGCAAACACGAAAGTGGACGTATAGGGTGTGACGCCTGCCCGGTGCCGGAAGGTTAATTGATGGGGTTAGCGCAAGCGAAGCTCTTGATCGAAGCCCCGGTAAACGGCGGCCGTAACTATAACGGTCCTAAGGTAGCGAAATTCCTTGTCGGGTAAGTTCCGACCTGCACGAATGGCGTAACGATGGCGGCGCTGTCTCCACCCGAGACTCAGTGAAATTGAAATCGCTGTGAAGATGCAGTGTATCCGCGGCTAGACGGAAAGACCCCGTGAACCTTTACTGTAGCTTTGCACTGGACTTTGAGCCTGCTTGTGTAGGATAGGTGGGAGGCTTTGAAGCGTGGACGCCAGTTCGCGTGGAGCCATCCTTGAAATACCACCCTGGCATGCTTGAGGTTCTAACTCTGGTCCGTGATCCGGATCGAGGACAGTGTATGGTGGGCAGTTTGACTGGGGCGGTCTCCTCCTAAAGAGTAACGGAGGAGTACGAAGGTGCGCTCAGACCGGTCGGAAATCGGTCGCAGAGTATAAAGGCAAAAGCGCGCTTGACTGCGAGACAGACACGTCGAGCAGGTACGAAAGTAGGTCTTAGTGATCCGGTGGTTCTGTATGGAAGGGCCATCGCTCAACGGATAAAAGGTACTCCGGGGATAACAGGCTGATACCGCCCAAGAGTTCATATCGACGGCGGTGTTTGGCACCTCGATGTCGGCTCATCACATCCTGGGGCTGAAGCCGGTCCCAAGGGTATGGCTGTTCGCCATTTAAAGTGGTACGCGAGCTGGGTTTAGAACGTCGTGAGACAGTTCGGTCCCTATCTGCCGTGGACGTTTGAGATTTGAGAGGGGCTGCTCCTAGTACGAGAGGACCGGAGTGGACGAACCTCTGGTGTTCCGGTTGTCACGCCAGTGGCATTGCCGGGTAGCTATGTTCGGAAAAGATAACCGCTGAAAGCATCTAAGCGGGAAACTTGCCTCAAGATGAGATCTCACTGGGAACTTGATTCCCCTGAAGGGCCGTCGAAGACTACGACGTTGATAGGCTGGGTGTGTAAGCGTTGTGAGGCGTTGAGCTAACCAGTACTAATTGCCCGTGAGGCTTGACCATATAACACCCAAACAATCTGA
>NZ_JBQENS010000050.1:0-41785 GCF_052044465.1 Pseudomonas sp. 22490
TTGGTAGAGCACGACCTTGCCAAGGTCGGGGTCGCGAGTTCGAGTCTCGTTTCCCGCTCCAAGCATGATCCAGGTTTCGGCCTGGGTCGAAGAGAAAAGGGCCTTCGGGCCCTTTTTTCGTTTCTGCGCCCCAGGCTGCTCGTCCTGGTCTCCTTTACTTGCCTCGTTCTGCCGTTCAAGCCCCGCTGTCTCGCGGTAGCGAGGACGTCCCGGGTCCCGCGCGCTGGACGCCTTTTCCGTCGCGTTCGGCGGCGGAGGCGGGCGCGGTCGCTCGCCAGGCTTCTGGGGTAAGATTCGTTCCGGGCGCCGGCTGCGTTGCGCCGCAAATAGGTGCAGGCTGGCGCGAGCGAGCCGGCTCTGTCGGGGTGTTCCCGTCGCCGGACGTTGTCGGATTCGTGCTTGTATTTTCAATCTCATACGGACATGACCCTGATCCCGGCAATCCCGGGCGGGCTTCGTGCAACTTGCGCGGGAGCGTGGCACCTATGCAGATCGGCAGGCCGCGGCGGGACAGTCTCTTTCATTTCGGTATCGTGATCGCCGCGCTCGCGGCCGTCCCGTTGCTCATGGCGCCGCTGGTGTACCAGCAGGCCAGGATGCGTGCCGAAGGCGAGGCCGCGGTAACCTCTGTCGCCATTCTTCGCCAGTTGGACACCCTGCTCGGCGTTGTCTCGGACAGCCTGGACAAGAGCCAGGAGGCGGTGGGCAAGCCGTGCCGGGAGGTCCTGGGCCGATTGACCCGGATGACCATGCTGAGCCCGTATTTCCGCTCGCTGGTCCTAGTGGAACGCGAGAACGTCTATTGCTCCTCCCTGCGGGGCGAGTTGCACGATCTGCCGTTGCAGGTGGCCTTCAAGGCTTTGGGCAGCCTGCCGGCCGGGCAGCGCATCACCCCCAGCAACGCGACGCCGCAGGTACCGGAGCGGGCTTCGGTCATCATGTCGCGTGGCGATGAAAACGGATCCGGCGTGCTGGCGATAATCGACGGTCAGTACCTGCTGGATATCCAACAGGCTGCTTCCTACGACGAACGGTTCCAGGTGCAGATGGTCCTGAGACAGTCGCAGCGACAGCTACCCGGCGGCGCGCCCGCCACCGGCGATGGCGTCGCCGTAGCGGCTTCGGCAAGGTTTCCGGTCGAGGTGCGGGTGGCGGTCGCTCCCGCGCTGGCCAGCGCCTATCGTGCCGATGCCTGGCGGCATTACGCCCCCTTCATCCTCCTGGCCGCGTTGCTGGCGGGATATCTGGCGCACCTGTTCTGCCGTCGCCGGCTGTCGCTGGTCGGCGACATGTATCGGGCCATGCGCGCCCGTGAGTTCCACATGGTCTACCAGCCGATCATCCACCTCGATACCGGAGAGTGCCGGGGCGTCGAGGCGTTGGTGCGCTGGCAGCGGCCGGACAGGAGTCAGGTGCGGCCGGACATCTTCATCCCCCTGGCCGAAGACAACGGCATGATCGGCGATCTGACCCGGCACATCTTCGGCCTGGTCGCCGCCGACCTGGCGCAACTGGGCCTGGGGGCGGGCGATCATCTCGGTGTCAATGTCAGTGGCTCGCACTTGGCGAGCCATGGGTTCGTCGACGACGTGCGGCGTTTGCTCGGCGCCATCGGCAGCGAAGGCCCGCAACTGGTCCTGGAAGTCACCGAGCGCGAGGCGCTGCCGCACGATGCGCAGTTGCAGCACAACATCCAGCAACTGCGCGAGCTTGGCGTGCAATGGGCGCTGGACGATTTCGGCACGGGGCAAAGCTCGTTGTCCCACCTGCAGAAGCTGCATGCGGACTTTCTCAAGATCGATCGCTCGTTCGTCAGCAGCGTCGGCAGCGGATCGGTGAATGCCGTGGTGCTGGAGACGATCATCGCGCTGGCGCAGCGCCTGGACCTGGCCATGACCGCCGAAGGCATCGAGACCCGGGAGCAGGAACAGTACTTGTGCGGGCACAGCATCCAGTGGGGGCAGGGCTACCTGTTTTCCCCGCCGCTGAAGGCGGCCGAGCTCTGGGCGTGGCGCAACAGCCGGCGCGGCGCAGAGCGCGAGGCGCGCGTAGCGGCGAACTAGAGGGGCAGATGAGCGTGCGGCGGAAGCGCAAAGAGTCGCGCCGGCGTGCGTACGGCGCGAGGCGATTCAGTGCCGCGGGCTGTCCTCGGGCAGCGCGAGCAACTGCTTTTCGCGGTTCCAGTCGAACGTTTCGCCGCGCTCTTCGGCTTCGTAGCGGCGCTCGTCGAGGCGCTGGAACAGGTCGATCTCTTCGTCCGGCATGAAGTGCAGGCAATCGCCGCCGAAGAACCACAGCAGGTCGCGAGGTACCAGGTGGGCGATCTGCGGATAGCGGTGGAAGACCTGGGAAATCAGGTCCTGGCCGAGGTATTGGGCGCCTTCCGGGTCGCGCGGCAGTTCGTCCATCAGCTCGTCGAAACGCTCGAGGAACAGCCCGTGGTTTTCTTCCGGCACCTGCTCGGCCTCGCCCAGGGCGCCGAGGATGTTGCGCAGGTGCTGGAGCAGGGCGAGGTGGTGCTCGAGGTAGGAGTTGGCCATGACGGGTCCTCTGGAAAAAAGCTGGGCAGTATAAAGGGTTTCGCGGCGCCGGCCAGTTTCAGCGGATCGCCGGGGACTGGCTCTGGCGCCGGCGGTTTTCCAGTTGCCGGCGTTCGCTGTCGAGGCGCCGCTGGTCCTGCTCCAGGCGCCAGCGCTGCTGGTCCAGTTGCTGCTGGCGGATCAGGTTGTCCTGCATCTGTCGCTGCTGCCGTTGCCGCTGCAGGTTCTGCTGCTGGCGTTGCAGTTGATCCTGCTGCAATTGCAGGCGTTGTTCGTCGAAGCGCTGGCGCTGTTCCTGGAGCTGGCGTTGGCGCTGTTCGCCGGCGCGCTGCACCGCCTGCTGGTGCGGCTGCACGCCATAGGGCGCAGGCGGTGCGGCCTGCGCCGGGGGCAGGAGGAGAAACGAGGCTGCCAGGCCGGTGGCAAGTAGCTTGAGCATGATGGCCTCCCGTACGTCAGGGATGTGCCCGTCGATTCTAGCCAATCGCCCGGGTTTGGGTGGGTGAAGACGACAAAGGCGCCGGAAGGCGCCTTTGTCGGTTGCGACTGTCGCTTTGCCGCGGAGTGTCAGCGGATCCTGCCGTCGGCCAGTTGCAGTTCCTCCTTGGCGAAGTCGTCGACGTCGATCACCTTGCGCCGTGCCGCTTCGGCCTGGTGCAGGGCCTGCGCCTGCTCGGCGCTCAGCACGCCGGCGGCGGCGCCGGCATCGATCGGGTTCTGCCCCGCTTGCGGCTGGACCCTGCCTTCCTTGATCGCCTTGTGCAGGGTTTTCTCCAGCGCGGCGCTTTCGCGTACCGCGTCGAAGGCGTGGGCGAGGGCACCGACCGGGTCCTGCGGGTCTTTCGGCAGGAACGCGCCGGCGAGGATCGCCTGCAACGCCGGGTCGTCGTCCGGACGGCCGAGGATTTCCGCGATCTCGGCGTCCAGTTCGTCGCCCGGCCCTTTGTGCCGGCGGCCGAACGGCAGTACCAGGACCTTCAGCGCGCAGCCGAAGAAGCGGCTGGGGAAGTTGTTCAGCAGGTCCTCCAGCGCCGCCTCGGCCTTGCCGAGGTTTTCCTCCATGGCCCAGCGCAGCAGCGGATGCAGGTAGTCCGGGTTGCCCAGGTCGTGGTAGCGCTTGAGCGCCGCCGAGCCCAGGTAGAGATAGCTGAGGACATCGCCGAGACGCGCGGAGAGGCGTTCCTTGCGCTTCAGTTCGCCGCCCAGCAGCATCATGCTGAAGTCGGCGAGCAGGGCGAAGGACGCCGCCAGGCGGTTCAGCGCGCGGAAGTAGGGACGGCTGATGCGGTCGCCGGGCGCGTTGCCGAGGTGGCCGCAGCTGAGACTGAGGAGGAAGCTGCTGGCGGCGTTGCCGACGGCGAAGCCGATGTGCTTCACCAGCAGCGCGTCGAACTCGCGGGCGGCCTGGTCCTTGTCCTCGCGCTGGGCCAGTTCCATTTCCTTGAGCACGTACGGATGGCAACGGATCGCGCCCTGGCCGAAGATCATCAGGTTGCGCGAGAGGATGTTCGCGCCTTCCACCGTGATGAAGATCGGCGCGCCCTGCCAGGAACGACCCAGGTAGTTGTTCGGGCCCATGATGATGCCCTTGCCGCCATGGATGTCCATGGCATGGGCGATGCACTCGCGGCCGCGCTCGGTGAGGTGGTACTTGAGGATCGCCGAAAGCACCGAGGGCTTCTCGCCGAGGTCCACCGCGTTGGCGGTGAGGATTCGCGCGCTGTCCATCAGCCAGGCGTTGCCGCCGATGCGGGCGAGCGCCTCCTGGATGCCTTCGAAGGCGGCGATCGGCACGTTGAACTGCTCGCGGACCTGGGCGTAGCGACCGCTGACGTAGCTGCTGGCCTTGCCGGCGCTGGTGCCCACCGCCGGCAGCGAGATTGAGCGTCCGACCGACAGGCAGTTCATCAGCATCATCCAGCCTTTGCCGATCATTTCCTGCCCGCCGATGATGTACTCCAGCGGCACGAACACGTCCTTGCCGGAGTTCGGACCGTTCATGAAGGCGGCGCCCAGCGGCACGTGGCGGCGGCCGATCTCGACCCCGGGGGTGTCGGTGGGGATCAGCGCCAGGGTGATGCCCAGGTCCTCCTCGTCGCCCAGCAGATGGTCCGGGTCGTGGCACTTGAAGGCCAGGCCGAGGAGGGTGGCCACCGGGCCGAGGGTGATGTAGCGCTTTTCCCAGGTCAGGCGCAGGCCGAGCACCTCGCGACCTTCCCATTCGCCCTTGCAGACGATGCCGACGTCGGTCATGCCGCCGGCATCGGAGCCCGCGTAGGGGCCGGTGAGGGCGAAGCAGGGGATGTCGTCGCCCTTGGCCAGGCTCGGCAGGTAGCGCTGGCGCTGCTCGTCGGTGCCGTAGTGGAGCAGCAGCTCGGCCGGGCCGAGGGAGTTCGGCACCATCACCGTCGAGGCCAGGTCGCCGCTACGGGTGGCGAGCTTCATCACTACCTGCGAGTGGGCGAAGGCGGAGAAGCCCTTGCCGCCGTACTCCTTGGGAATGATCAGGCCGAAGAAGCCGTGCTGCTTGATGAAGGCCCAGGCTTCTTCCGGCAGGTCCATGCGCTGGCCGATGTCCCAGTCGCTGACCATGGCGCAGAGTTCTTCGGTCGGGCCGTCGACGAAGGCCTGCTCTTCTTCGGTGAGTTGCGCCTTGGGGTAGTCGAGCAGTTTCTGCCAGTCCGGGCGGCCGCTGAACAATTCGCCATCCCACCACACGGTGCCCGCCTCGATGGCCTCGCGCTCGGTGTCGGACATCGGCGGCAGGACTTTCTGGAACCAGGCGAACAGCGGACCGCTGAGCACGCGCCGGCGCAGGTCGGGCAGGGCGAGGGGAAGCGCCACCGCCAGCCAGAGCAGCCAGAAGACCAGCAGCAGCCAGCCGGGCGCGTGGCTGAACACGCCCATCAGGATCAGGTAGGCGGCGCTGATGCCGAGCGCGGGAGCGGGTGGGGTACGCCGATGGGCGAGGTAAGCGACACCGAGTACCAGTACGACTAACCAGAGCAACAACATGCGGAATCCTCCATGAAGACGCCAGGCGGCGTCTCGAGCTTAGCCCGTTTGCCGCCGTTTGGCGGCAGGGCCGGTCAGCTTGGCCGGTTTGTCACGTTATAGGCGAAAACTTCCCGTTTAGACTGGGACAAATTGCCCGCCGGGAGCCCGCCATGCAGTCCTACCTACAATCCGGCCGCTTCGTGGATAGTGACCACCCGGTGGTGGTGGAGTTCGCGGAAAAATCCCGGGGGAATTCGGCGAAACCGCGTGACCAGGCGGTCGCGCTGTACTACGCGGTACGCGACGGGGTGCGCTACAACCCCTACGTGTTCAGCCGCGATCCGCAGACCCTGAAGGCCAGCCACGCGCTGCAGCAGGGCGAGTCCTATTGCGTGCCCAAGGCCATCCTGCTCGCCGCCTGTGCCCGGCATTGCCGGATTCCGGCGCGGATCGGCCTGGCCGACGTGCGCAACCACCTGGCCACGCCGCGCCTGCTGGAGGCGCTGCGCAGCGAGGTGTTCGCCATGCACGGCTATACCGAGCTGTACCTCGAGGGCCGCTGGGTGAAGGCCACCCCGGCGTTCAACCGTGCCTTGTGCTGCGCCTTCGACGTCGCTCCGCTGGAGTTCGACGGCGTCGCCGACAGCGTCTTCCATCCGTTCAACCGCCAGGGCGAGCGCTACATGGAATACCTGGCCGATCACGGCCAGTTCGCCGACCTGCCGGAGGAACTGTTCTTCTCCCACTTGCAGCAGCACTATCCGCACCTGTTCTCCGGCCGCCCGCTGGCCCTGGACGGCGATTTCCAGGCCGAGGCCGGGCAAGATGAAGGGCGTCGATAGTCACCATCAGCCGGCGCGTCTTCCTTCTTCGGTCCATCCTCGGTAGGGTGCGGCATGTCGTCCGGGCGCTCCGGCGACCCATCCGCCGCATCAACCGAAGAGGGAACGCAGAGTATGTTGACCATCTGGGGCCGGAAGAACTCGAGCAATGTGCGCAAGGCGTTGTGGTGCGCCGAGGAGGCTGGCCTGGAGTACCGGACGGTGGATGCCGGCGGGGCGTTCGGCCTGGTGGATGAGCCGGCGTTCCGCGCGATGAACCCGAACGGTCGGGTGCCGGTGATCGAGGACGACGGCTTCGTCCTCTGGGAGTCCAACGCCATCGTCCGCTACCTGGCCGCCCGCTATGCGCCGGGCGACCTCTATCCGCAGGACCCGGTGCGCCGCGCCGACGCCGACAAGTGGATGGACTGGACCACCTCGACTCTCGCCGGGCCGTTCCGCGACCTGTTCTGGGGAACGCTGCGTACGCCGCCGGAGCAACGCGACGAGGCCCTGATCGCAAAGGCGTTGCAGACCTGCGGCGAGTTGCTGCGGGTGCCGGACCAGACCCTGGCCGGCCAACCCTGGCTGTCCGGCGAACGCTTCGGCATGGGTGACATTCCCCTGGGCTGTTTCATCTACGCCTGGTTCGAGATGCCCATCGAGCGCCCGCCGCTGCCCCACCTCGAGGCCTGGTACCTGCGCTTGCGCGAGCGCCCGGCGTTCCGCACCGCGGTAATGACCGAACTGACCTGAGCCGGCTACTGTTGCATTTTGTTACCCGTAGCCTTATCTAGCTCTTCCTCTTCACCTTCCGACACGGGAAGCCTAATGAGTTCCGCCCTGTCCATCCGTCAATTGACGAAAACCTACGGCAACGGTTTCCAGGCCCTCAAGGGCATCGACCTGGACGTCGCCGAAGGTGATTTCTTCGCCTTGCTCGGCCCCAACGGCGCGGGCAAGTCCACCACCATCGGGATTCTCTCGACCCTGGTGAACAAGACCAGCGGTTCGGTCTCGGTGTTCGGCCACGACCTCGACAAGGACCCGGCCGGCCTCAAGCGTTGCCTTGGCGTGGTGCCGCAGGAGTTCAACTTCAACCAGTTCGAGAAGGTCTTCGACATCGTCGTGACCCAGGCCGGCTACTACGGCATCCCGGCGAAGATCGCCAAGGAGCGCGCCGAGCGCTACCTGACCCAACTGGGCCTGTGGGACAAGCGCAACGAAGCCTCGCGGATGCTCTCCGGCGGCATGAAGCGGCGCCTGATGATCGCCCGCGCACTGGTCCACCAGCCGCGCCTGCTGATCCTCGACGAGCCCACCGCCGGGGTCGACATCGAGCTGCGTCGTTCGATGTGGAGCTTCCTCACCGAACTCAACCAGGAAGGCATCAGCATCATCCTCACCACCCACTACCTGGAAGAGGCGGAGCAGCTCTGCCGCAACATCGCCATCATCGACCACGGCGAGATCGTGCAGAACACCAGCATGCGTGACCTGCTGATGACCCTGCATTCGGAAACCTTCCTGCTCGACCTGAAGAACGTCCAGGCCCTGCCGCCGACTCTCGACGGCTACCCGACGCGGCTGGTGGACGATCACACCCTCGAAGTGCAGGTGGAGAAAAGCCAGGGCATCAACGATCTGTTCGCCCAGTTGGGCGCACAAGGCATCGAGGTACTGAGCCTGCGCAACAAGACCAATCGCCTGGAGGAGCTGTTCGTGTCGCTGGTGGAGAAGAACCTGACGAGGATCGCCCGATGAGCAGCGAGCTGAGCGCCAACCTGGTCGCCCTGAACACTATCGTCTACCGCGAGGTGCGCCGCTTCACCCGGATCTGGCCGCAGACCCTGCTGCCGCCGGCGATCACCATGGTCCTGTACTTCGTGATCTTCGGCAATTTGATCGGCCGGCAGATCGGCGACATGGGCGGCTTCACCTACATGGAATACATCGTGCCCGGCCTGATCATGATGTCGGTGATCACCAACGCCTACGGCAACGTGGTGTCGAGCTTCTTCGGCAGCAAGTTCCAGCGCTCGGTGGAGGAGCTGCTGGTGTCGCCGGTATCGCCGCACACCATCCTCCTCGGCTACACCATCGGCGGCGTACTGCGCGGCCTGGCGGTGGGGGTGATCGTGACCATGCTGTCGCTGTTCTTCACCAAGCTGCAGGTGCACCACCTGGGCATCACGGTGCTGGTGGTGGTGCTTACCGCGACCATTTTCTCCCTGGGCGGTTTCATCAACGCGGTGTTCGCGCGCAACTTCGACGACATCTCGATCATCCCGACCTTCGTGCTGACGCCGCTGACCTACCTGGGCGGGGTGTTCTACTCGATCAACCTGCTGCCGCCGTTCTGGCAGACAGTGTCGCTGGCCAACCCGATCCTGCACATGGTCAACGCCTTCCGCTACGGCATCCTCGGCGTCTCCGACATTCGCATCGGCGTGGCCATCGGCTTCATGCTGCTGGCCACCGCGGTGCTCTATCTCGGCTGCGTAAGGCTGCTGGTGAGCGGGCGCGGCATGCGCCAATGAAGCGCTCGAAGGCATGAAACAGAAGCCCCCGTCATGGGGGCTTCGCGTTTCATCGGCGCGGGCGAGCGAAATCGATGACGAAACGGGTCCAGCCGTCGGCAGACTCGCAGCGGATCTCGCCGCCGTGGGCCTGGACGATGGAGCGGCAGATCGCCAGGCCGAGCCCGGCGTGTTCACCCTGGCCTTCGCGGCGCGCCGGATCGGCACGATAGAACCGGTCGAACAGGCGCGGCAAGCGCTCGGGAGGAATCGCCGGACCCTGGTTCTCCACGCTCAGGCGTCGGTCGCCGAGACGGATACGTATCTCGCCGCCATCGGCGGTGAAGCGCAGGGCGTTGTCCAGCAGGTTGGCCAGCACCCGCCGCAGCATGCCGCGGTCGCCGGGCAGGCTCAGGCTGCCTTCGCGTAGCAGGCGGATGTCGCGGTCTTCCGCCAGCGGCTGGTAGAACTCCAGCAGCGAGTCGACTTCCGCGCCCAGGTCCAGGGCCTGGCGGCTGGGCGCCAGCAGGCCGTGGTCGGCCTTGGCCAGCAACAGCATGTCGTTGACCATCGCGGTGAGCCGTTCCAGCTCCTCGAGGTTGCCGTGCAGGGCCTCGCGATAATCCTCCCGCGAGCGTGGGCGGGACAGTACCACCTGGGTCTGGGTCAGCAGGCTGGTGAGCGGGGTGCGCAACTCGTGGGCGATGTCGGCGGAGAACGCCGAGAGGCGCTGGAAGGCTTCTTCCAGGCGCGCCAGCATGGCGTTCAGCTCGCCGGCCAGTCCGCGCAGCTCCTCTGGCATCCGGCTGGCGTCGAGGCGGGTGGTGAGGGAGTTGGCGGAAACCCGCGCGGCGACTTCGCGCATCCGTCGCAGCGGCGCCAGGCTGGCGCCGGTGGCCCAGGCGCCGAGCAGCGCCGTGGCCAGCGCCGACAGGCTCATGGTCAGCCAGATCAACTGGCGCATGCGTTGCAGGAAGTGCTGGTGATGACTGATGTCGAGGATCACTGTGAGTCGCGGCGAAGCGTCGTTGCCGGGCTCCAGCGGGGCGCCGAGTTCGCGGTTGGCGGGCAGGCCGGGATGCGCAGGCTGCGGCAGGCGCTCGAACCAGAGGTTGCCATCCGGGCCGTTCAGGCGCAGGCCGAGGTCGGGATGGCGTGCCAGTTCGCGCAGCAGTTCCGCTTCGCGGCGGCGCATCTGTTGTTCCGAGCCGAGGCCGCGCAGCTCATCGCGAAACACCGCGAGCTTGGCGGACATCGCCATATGGTCGAGCTCGACGAAATGCTCGTCGATGGCCCTGCTGAAGATCAATCCGGCGATCAGCGAGACCGCCGCCGTGCAGGCGGCGAACAGCAGGCTCAGGCGGACGCCGAGGGACATCCGCGAGCCGAACCCGGCGCTCATTCGTCGCGCTCTTCGAGAACGTAGCCCATGCCGCGCACGGTATGGATCAGGCGCTGCGGGTAGTCGTCGTCGACCTTGGCGCGCAGGCGGCGGATGGCCACCTCGATGACGTTGGTATCGCTGTCGAAGTTCATGTCCCAGACCTGCGAGGCGATCAGCGACTTGGGCAGCACCTCGCCGCTGCGCCGCAGCAGCAGTTCGAGCAGGGCGAACTCCTTGGCGGTGAGGTCGATCCGCTTGCCCTGGCGTTGCACCCGGCGGCGCAGCAAATCGAGTTCGAGGTCGGCCAGTTGCAGGGTGGTCTCCTGCAACTGCTGGCTGCCCCGGCGCAGCAGGGTGCGCACCCGGGCGAGCAGTTCGACGAAGGCGAACGGCTTCACCAGGTAATCGTCGGCGCCTTGTTCGAGGCCGCGCACGCGGTCCTCTACGGCACCGCGGGCGGTCAGGAACAGCACCGGTACGGTCATCCCGGCGTCGCGCACGCTGCGCAGGATCTGCCAGCCGTCACGGCCGGGCAGCATGACGTCGAGGATCAGCAGGTCGTAGTCGCCGCCCAGGGCCAGTTGCTCGCCCTCGTTGCCATCGTCGCTCAGGTCGACGGCGAAACCTGCCTCGGCGAGCCCCTGGCGCAGGTACTGGCCGATGCGCGGTTCGTCTTCGACGATCAGCAGTTTCATGTTCATCCCTCGTTACATTTGCCGGCCATGCCGACCTGTTTCTGACAGCATCGTAATCAGTGGGTAACGGGGGCGACAGTGGCCCCCGCGCAGACTACAGGGGAACTCATTCGAGGAGACTTCCCATGCGTACCTTCACTGCCTCCACCCTCGCTTTCCTGCTGGTCCTCGCCCCGACCGTTCCGGCCATGGCCGACAGCGGCGGCGACATCGTCTTCGAGCGCATGCAGGCCCAGGCCGCCAAGGCTCGTGCCGCGCACCAGGAGAAACTGGCGAAGCAGGCCGAAGCGACGAAGAAGGACAAGGAAAACTGCTGATCGCCAGTTCTTCCACCCCCGGCTCCACACGGGATGACGGAGGGCTCCGATCCCGTCTTCACCCGCCACCGGTTCCCTGGTTTCCGGTCGGCGGGTTTTTTATGCCCGTCGGTGGCGCTGGGCGATCTTAGCCTTCGCGGTCCGCAACGGCGGCAAGCTGACAAAGATGTAATGCTCCCGACAGCCAGCCGGCAGGCGCAGCGACACAGGATAGGCGACATCAACCCGATGGAGATTCCCCGTATGTTTCCGCGCCGCCTGCTTCCCGCTTCCCTGATCGTCCTCGGCGTGCTTTTCGGTGCCAGCGCCCAGGCTTCACCGGCCCACGGCCAGGCCTTCGGCAAGCCGGCCCAGGCCGCGCAGGCCAGCCGCAGCATCGAGGTGGTGCTCGGCGACATGTACTTCAAGCCGCGGGCGATCGAGGTCAAGGCCGGCGAGACGGTCCGCTTCGTGCTGAAGAACGAAGGCAAGCTGTTGCACGAGTTCAACCTGGGAGACGCGGCGATGCATGCCGAGCACCAGAAGGAGATGCTGGAGATGCAGCAGTCCGGGATGCTCACCCCGACCGGCATGGCGTCGATGGACCATAGTCAGATGGGCCACGGCATGGCCGGCATGGACCATGGCCGGATGATGAAGCACGACGACCCCAACAGCGTGCTGGTCGAGCCGGGCAAGAGCGCCGAGCTGACCTGGACCTTCACCAAAGCCACCCGGCTGGAGTTCGCCTGCAACATCCCCGGCCACTACCAGGCCGGGATGGTCGGTCAACTGACCGTGCAGCCCTGAGCCGGCGGACGGCCGGCGTGAAGATGCCGGCCGATCCGTATACACTTGCCGCCGCCCGCCAGTGCGGCGCGGCGCGCGGGGAAGGGCCCTGCGCGATTCATCCAGCAGGTTTCCCTCATGCAGCATCCCGCCGAACATTCGCCGCTGGGCAAGACCAGCGAATACGTCTCCAGCTACACGCCGTCGCTGCTGTTTCCCATTTCACGCACGGCGAAATGGGCCGAGCTTGGCCTGAGCGCCGAGACCCTGCCTTATCGCGGCGTGGATATCTGGAACTGCTACGAGCTGTCCTGGCTGACCCCGGCCGGCAAGCCGGTGGTAGCGATCGGCGAGTTCTCGATCCCGGCGGACTCGCCGAACATCATCGAGTCGAAGTCGTTCAAGCTTTACCTCAATTCCCTCAACCAGTCCGCCTTCGATAGTCGCGAGGCGCTTCGCGCGGTATTGCAGAAAGACCTCTCGGCCGCTGCCGGGGCGCCCGTGGGCGTGCGCCTGCGCAGCCTCGACGAAGTTGCCGAGGAGGGCATCGGGCGTCTGCCGGGGCGCTGCATCGACGAGCTGGACATCGCCGTCGACGGCTACGAGCAGCCGCGCCCGGAACTGCTGCGCTGCGACGCCGGGCGGATCGTCGAGGAGCAGCTCTACAGCCACCTGCTCAAGTCCAACTGCCCGGTCACCGGCCAGCCCGACTGGGGCACCCTGGTGGTCGACTACCGGGGCCCGGCGCTGGACCCGGCCAGCCTGCTGGCCTACCTGGTTTCCTTCCGCCAGCACCAGGACTTCCACGAACAGTGCGTCGAACGCATCTTCCTCGACCTGCAGCGCCTGTTGCAGCCGCAGGCGCTCAGCGTCTACGCGCGCTACGTACGCCGTGGCGGCCTGGATATCAATCCCTACCGCAGCCTGGCGGAGGTCGCACCGGACAACCGACGCCTGGTGCGCCAGTAACGCCTCGCAACACGCGGATACGAAAAAGCCCCGGCCATGCCGGGGCTTTTCATTTCGGCAAGTCGTTCAGATACCCATGTTGGCCAGGCTCTGCACGATGGAGCGGAGCGTGCCGGCGAGGGTCGGGTGGCTGACCTCGAAGCGCTCGACGGCGAGGTTGACCCCATCGACCAGGCTGCCTTCGTTGAGGGCGTCCTCGTTGGCCAGTTTCAGTTCGATGTCCCTGATCAGGAGTTCCAGTTCGGCGCGCTGCTCTTCGTTCAGCGGCGGTTGTTGCTCCAGTTGCTCGCGCAGGGCGGACAGTTCGCGCAGCAGACTCTCTTTCGGCATGGTATTTCCCTCGACGTACAAGTCTTCGGTGGACCTCCGGCGGGCGCCGAAAGGTCCGTCCATGCCGAACAGATTAACCTGTCGGGCGCAGATGTGCGCGATCCGGATCAATCCGCAGCAGGCGTTCCAGCAGCGGGAAGAAGTGCGTCAGTTCGGGGGTGCGCATGGCCGGGTCCTTGGCCAGGTCGTCGAGGCGGCGCAGGGTCAGGCCGTCCTGGGCATAGGGCGCCTTGATGTAGGCCGCGGCGGCACGCTCGTCGAACGGCCCGCCTTGCAGCACCAGGCTGTGCCGGGAGGCCGGCGACAGGCTGGCGTGGTAGCTCGGGTCCACCGCGCAGAGGAAGCGCTTGGCCGATACGTGCAGGCGCACCGGCTGCCAGACCGACTCGGGGAACAGCTCGCGTAGCAGGCGTGCGCCGAATTCCTCGTGGCGCAGGTCCTCCTCGTCGATCTGCGCCGGGTCTTCATAGAGGTGGCCGATATCGTGCAGCAGGGCGGCGACTACAAGGCTGTCCGAGCAGCCGGCGCGCTCGGCCAGGGTCGCACACTGCAGCGCGTGCTCGGCCTGGCTGACTGCCTCGCCATAGGGCTCGGCGCCATGGCTGGCGAAGCGTTCGGCCAGTTCGTCGAGAAAGCGGTGACGGGCGCGGCTCATGGTTTTTCTCCTTTCAGGCGGCGGACGGCGAGGTCGTGCAGGCAGGGTTGCAGCTCGCCCAGGTGATCGATCACGGAATGCACGCCCAGGCGGTACAGTTCCAGGGTGGCGTCGGCGCGCAAGCGGTCGCGCTCGGTGTGTCCGAGAGCGTCCCAGTCGGCCGGCGAGAGGCCGCACGACGGCCCGCTGGCGGCCAGGCCGATGGTCCATAGCCCGGCATTGAGTCCGGCCTGGAGTTGACGCGGTTGGGCGCTGACCAGCACGCAGCCGTCGAGGCGCTCGATGCCCAGCCGGGCGAGGGCCTGCCAGCAGCCATCGGGGGCCGGCCAGGGGCGCGCGCCGGCGAGGGGAATCAGGGCGTCCGCTCGGCCGAGCGGCGCGGCAAGGCGCTGGCAGACCGATTCCGGTAGCTCGTCCTGCCAGGCGTAGGGAATCCGTTGTTCGTCCAGGCTCTCCAACAGGGCCACGGCACCGGCGATGGCTTCGGCCTGTTCCCCGGCGGCTTCGTCGAGGGCTTGCTCCAGGCGCTGGCGCTCGCTCTTGTTCGGTTTGCGCCGCAACAGGAAGCTTTGTGCCTCGGCGAAGGGCAGCAGACTGGCGTCGCGGAGGTGTTCGGCAGGGCTATGCGGATGGCTGCGCAGCAGCGCCAGGGACAGGGTCCGGGCGCCGAAATCCACCAGGCCGCCGGAGAGTCCGAAGAGCAGGGCGGTGAAGCGCGGGAGTTGGTCGGAGCTGGGCATGCGAAAGGCGTCTGGCAAATGGTCTAGGCCAGCCTAGAGGGGTTTTGTGACGCTGCCGTGACGTTTTCGTGGCAGTGGCGATAGGCCGACGGGCTGCCGTTATAATCGGCCGGTCTGAATCAGCGAGGCCGTCATGCCGGTCGATCAATCTCGTCAGTACCTGCGCATCCGCGACCAGCTCGCCGCGGATATCGCCCAGGGCGTGCTGCAGGTGAAACTTCCCTCCGAGCGGGAGTTGGCCGAGCGCTTCCTGTGTACCCGCATCACCCTTCGCGAAGCCCTGCAGCAACTGGAAACCGAAGGCCTGGTCTATCGCGAGAACCGCCGCGGCTGGTTCGTCGCGCCGCCGCGGATCCGCTACAACCCGACCCGTACCACCGGCTTCATGGAATACGTCAGCGCCCAGGGACGCCAGCCGCGTACCGAGACGCTGCACGCCGAGCGGCGAGCAGCCGGCGCCTGGCTGGCCAAGCGGATGGGGCTGGAGGACAGCGCGCCGGTGTATTTCCTGCAACGGCGCCGCTGGGTGGACGAGCGTCCGGTGCTGATCGAACTGATCGCCCTGGATGCCGGGTGGTGCCCGGGCCTGCTGAACCACGACCTCGATACTTCGCTGATGAGCCTGCTGCGCGAGCGTTTCGGCCTGCAGCCGACGCGCTGCCAACTGGCGATGCACCCGACCGCGCTGAACGCGGCCCAGGCCGAGCCGCTGCAACTGGCGCCGGGTTCGCCGGCGCTGTACCTGGAGCGACTGAGTTACGCGGAGGGGCAGAGGGTGGTCGAGTTCGACCAGGAGTTCTGGCGCCCGGACGCTCTGGAGATCGTGCTCGACGCGGCCTATCCGGGCGCCTGAGTCAGGCGATCGCGGCGCGTATGCTGTCCGGCACGGGCGTCGAACGGTTTTCCGCGTGGCGCACCCAGACCAGCTTGCAGTGGCCTTCGCCATAGGTGCCTTGCGGATCTTCCAGGGTGCGCAGGCGATGTTCCAGTACCAGGCTGCTGGTGCCCAGCTTGCCGGCGTACAGTTCCACCACCACGGTGGCCGGATGCACCACCGGCTTCAGGTAGGTGTGCAGGCTTTGCAGCACGACCGGCCCCTCGGCAGCGCCTTCCAGGTCGATGCCGAGGGTTTCGAACCAGGCCACCCGGGCCTCTTCCAGGTACTGGAAATAGAGGGTGTTGTTGACGTGCCCGTAGCTGTCCATGTCGCCCCAGCGCACCGGGATATGGGCCGTGTGTAGCAATTGTCTGTCAGCCATCTCGTAACTCTTCTAGTCTCAAAATCGATGCGAGCCTATATACTGCGCGCACGCTGAAGCCGCGCTGGCGGCCAAGACTAGTCATGCAAAGGAGATACAGCAATGCGCGCCCGCGGCGTGAACTGGATCGAACGTAGTGCCCGAATCCTGGCTTGCGCCAGCCTCGCATTGGCACCCACGCTGTCCCTGGCGGCCAGTGAAGAAGACCCTTGGGAAAGCATCAACCGTCCCATCTTCACCTTCAACGACACCCTGGACACCTATGCGCTGAAACCGCTGGCCCAGGGTTACCAGAAGGTCACCCCGAACTTCGTTCAGGACGGCGTGCACAACTTCTTCAACAACCTCGGCGACGTGAAGAACCTGGCCAACAACCTGTTGCAGGCCAAGTTCCACAATGCCGGTGTGGACACCAGCCGCCTGCTGTTCAACAGCACCTTCGGTCTGGCCGGCTTGATCGACGTGGCGACCCCGATGGGCCTGCAGCGCAACGACGAGGACTTCGGCCAGACACTGGGTTATTGGGGCGTCGGCAGCGGCCCGTACGTGATGCTGCCGTTCCTCGGCCCGAGCACGCTGCGCGATGCCCCGGCGAAGATCCCGGACATCTATGTCGGTCCCTACCACTACATGGACGACGTACGCGCGCGCAACGTGATGTTCGGCATCAACACCGTCGACACCCGTGCCAACCTGCTGAAGTCGGAAAAACTGATCAGCGGCGACAAGTACATCTTCATCCGCAACGCCTACCTGCAGAACCGCGAGTTCAAGGTCAAGGACGGCGAGGTGGAGGACGACTTCTAAGTCGACCCGCTTCGTGCGACACCTGGAAAGGCGGCCCTTGGGTCGCCTTTCGTCGTTTCAGTGGATCGCGACGATGCTCAGCCCCAGGCTATGCCGCCCCGGGCCGAGCCGTTCGCAGCGCACCACGCGGGCTTCCAGTTCCAGGCCGGTGAGGGTCTCGTGGGTGGACGGGATGCTCACCCGCAGGTGGTCGCCCGGAGCCAGCTCGCTTTGCGCTTCCAGCAGCAGCCCGCTGGCGGACAGGTCCCGGCACAGGGCCACCGACTCGCGGCCTTCGCAGCGGATGGTGACCGGGGTGTCGAGCTTCATGCGGATGAAGTCGCGCTTCTCGCTGTAGTTGTGCTCGATGGGCTGCATGGGCTGATCCTCATGGTCGGGGCGATGGGAGGGCGACTGGCAATCCTGGCGATTATCGTCAAAGTTTATACCGTGCGGACGGGATCGGACGGACAAAGGCGGATTTTCCGGCAAAGGTCAACGGCTTGAACTGCTCAACGGATGGGAGTACCGTCTGCGCCTTGTCGAACCCCGTAGCCGCGCTGTTGTCACTTACAATAAGCGCCTAGGACCCACTGTTTCCGGCGCCGTTTGCCTGGATGACCCATGCATAAAGTCAGTGCCACGCTGCTGATCATCGATGACGACGAGGTGGTGCGCGAAAGCCTCGCCGCCTACTTGGAAGACAGCAACTTCAAGGTGTTGCAGGCCCTCAACGGTCTGCAGGGCCTGCAGATCTTCGAAAGCGAACAGCCGGACCTGGTCATTTGCGATTTGCGCATGCCGCAGATCGACGGCCTCGAACTGATCCGCCGCATCCGCCAGACCGCTTCGGAAACGCCGATCATCGTACTTTCCGGAGCCGGCGTGATGAGCGATGCGGTGGAAGCCTTGCGCCTGGGCGCCGCCGACTACCTGATCAAGCCCCTGGAAGACCTCGCGGTGCTCGAGCATTCGGTGCGCCGGGCCCTGGATCGCGCCTACCTGCGGGTCGAGAACCAGCGCTACCGCGACAAGCTGGAAGCCGCCAACCGCGAATTGCAGGCCAGCCTGAACCTGCTCCAGGAAGACCAGAACGCCGGCCGCCAGGTGCAGATGAACATGCTTCCGGTGACGCCGTGGAGCATCGAGGGGCTGGAGTTTTCCCACCGGATCATTCCGTCGCTGTATCTCTCCGGCGACTTCGTCGACTACTTCCGGGTCGACGAGCGACGCGTGGCGTTCTACCTGGCCGACGTTTCCGGCCATGGCGCTTCCTCGGCCTTCGTCACGGTGCTGCTGAAGTTCATGACCACGCGCCTGCTCTATGAGTCGAGGCGCAACGGCACGCTCCCGGAGTTCAAGCCGTCCGAGGTGCTGGCGCACATCAACCGCGGCCTGATCAACACCAAGTTGGGCAAGCACGTGACCATGCTCGGCGGGGTCATCGACCTGGAGAAGAACAGCCTGACCTACAGCATCGGCGGCCACCTGCCGCTTCCTGTGTTGTTCGTCGAAGGGCAGGCGAGCTACCTGGAGGGCCGTGGCCTGCCGGTGGGCCTGTTCGACGATGCGACCTATGACGACCGGGTCATGGAGTTGCCGCCTTCCTTCAGCCTGTCGCTGTTTTCCGATGGCATCCTCGATGTGCTGCCAGGAGCTACGCTGAAGGAGAAAGAGGCTTCGCTACCGGAACAGGTGGCAGCCGCCGGAGGCACCCTCGACGGGCTGCGCCAGGTCTTCGGGCTGGCCAACCTGGCGGAGATGCCGGATGATATCGCCTTGCTGGTGTTGAGCAGGAACCTTGCATGAGTACCGGTAAAATCCAGTTTGCCGAACAGAACGGCTCCTTCGTTCTGAAATTCGTCGGTGAGGTCCGCCTCACCCTGTGCTCGGCCCTGGATTCCACCATCGAAAAGATCTTCGCTGCGCTGAATTTTTCGGCGATCATCATCGATCTTACGGAAACCCAGAGCATCGATAGCACCACGCTCGGCCTGCTGGCCAAGCTGTCCATCCTGTCGCGGCAGAAAATCGGCCTGTTGCCCACGCTGGTGACCACCAATCCGGACATTACCCGTCTGTTGCAGTCGATGGGCTTCGATCAGGTGTTCAATATCGTCGATCGTCCGATTCCGTGCCCGGAATGCCTGTCCGACCTGCCGCCGCAGGACCAGTCGGAAGATGTGGTGCGCGACAAGGTCCTGGAGGCGCACCGCATCCTGATGGGCCTCAACGAATCCAACCGCGAAGCCTTCCACGACCTGGTCAGCGCCCTGGAGCGCCATTAACCGGTCGATCCCTTCCCGAATTCCTGCTGAATCCTCCGCTGCGCCGGAACGGGACGCCCTGCATGCGCGTCCCGCCGGCAGCGGCGATCAGTGGCGGGTCGCCAACTGGTATTCGAGCTTTTCCTGGTCGCGTGCGAACAGGCGGATGCCTTCGGCGAGCTTTTCGGTGGCCATGGCGTCCTCGTTCATCTGCCAACGGAAAGCGCTCTCGTCGAGCACCTGGCGCGGCTCGCCTTCGCCTGGCAGCAGCAGGCGCGGCAGCTCGCCCTGGGCGTCAGCCAGTTGTTGCAGCAGGTCGGGACTGATGGTCAGGCGGTCGCAGCCGGCCAGTTGCTCGATCTGGCCGAGATTGCGGAAGCTGGCGCCCATCACCACCGTCTTGTAGCCGTTGGCCTTGTAGTAGCGATAGATGCGCGAGACCGACTGCACGCCGGGATCCTCGGCGCCGGCGTAGTCGCGGTTCTCGCTCTTCTTGTACCAGTCGTAGATGCGCCCGACGAACGGCGAGATGAGGAACACCCCGGCGTCGGCGCAGGCCACCGCCTGGGCGAAGGAGAACAGCAGGGTCAGGTTGGTCTGGATGCCCTCCCGTTCCAGAATCTCGGCGGCGCGGATTCCTTCCCAGGTGGAGGCGATCTTGATCAGAACCCGCTCGCGGTCGATGCCCTGTTCGTCGTACAGCTCGATCAGGCGGTGGGCGCGGGCGAGGGTGGCCTCGCTGTCGAACGACAGGCGCGCGTCGACTTCGGTGGAAATACGTCCGGGAATGACTCCGAGGATGTCCTTGCCGACTGCCACGGCGAAGCGGTCGCAAGCCAGTCCGGCGTCGCCGCCGCTACCCGCGGTAGCCTGTCGAAGGTGCTCGGCGTAGCGCGGCAGGGCGGCGGCCTTGAGCAGCAGCGACGGGTTGGTGGTGGCGTCCACCGGCTTCAGGCGGGCAATGGCATCGAAGTCGCCGGTGTCGGCGACCACCGTGGTGTATTGCTTGAGTTGTTCCAGCTTCGAAGTCATGGCGAGGTCTTGTCAGGTGGGTTCTTGGGAAGAAGAATTCCCCGACCTTACCCGAGCCGCAGGCGCGGCTCAATGGGAGCTATCGCCCCGCCAGAAGTTCCAGCGCCTGGTCGAAAACCCGCAGCGGATCGGCGGCCTTGTGCACGTCCACCGAGAGCAACTGGCGGAATCGCCGGGAGCCGGGGAAGCCCTGGGCCAGGCCGAGGATATGGCGGGTCACGTGATGCATCGCGCCGCCTTCGGCCTGGTGTCGCTCGATGTACGGACGCAGACGGAGCAAGGCCTCGCTGCGACTGAGCGGCGGCGCTTCGCTGCCGAACAACTGGCTGTCCACCGCGGCCAGCAGGTAGGGGTTGTGGTAGGCCTCGCGACCGAGCATCACGCCGTCGAAGGTCTGCAGATGCTCGCGGCAGGCCTCAAGGGTCTTGATGCCGCCGTTGAGGACGATCTCCAGGTCCGGGAAGTCCTTCTTCAATTGCGCCGCGACCTCGTAGCGCAGCGGTGGCACCTCGCGGTTCTCCTTGGGCGAGAGCCCTTCGAGGATGGCGATCCGCGCATGCACGGTGAAGCTCCGGCAGCCGGCCTCGCGTACCTGGCCGACGAAATCGCAGAGTTCGGCGTAGCTGTCGCGCCCGTTGATACCGATGCGGTGCTTCACCGTCACCGCTATCTCCACCGCATCCAGCATCGCCTTCACGCAGTCAGCCACCAGCGCCGGATGCCCCATCAGGCAGGCGCCGATCATGTTGTGCTGGACCCGGTCGCTGGGGCAGCCGACGTTGAGGTTGACCTCGTCGTAGCCGGCCTCTTCCGCCAGCCGCGCGCAGGCCGCCAATTCCGCCGGCACGCTGCCGCCCAGCTGCAGCGCCAGCGGGTGCTCGCATTCGTCGTAGCGGAGGAAGCGCTGGCGATCGCCGTGCAGCAACGCGCCGGTAGTGACCATCTCGGTGTAGAGCAAGGTGTGACGGGACAACTGGCGCAGGAAGAAGCGGCAGTGGCGATCGGTCCAGTCCATCATCGGTGCGACAGAAAACCTCCTAGATACCGTAGTTGCTGGGCTTGCGAGTAGTTCTGCGGGTTTCATGGGGTTTCCGGTTGCTGCTGATTCACTCCGATTTGCTACCGTTTAGCACTATTGCTTAATCTCCTTTGCTTAAATGTAGCAACGCGAGACGGGCGTGTAGCAAATGGGGACGATTACTCAAAGGAAGCGCAAGGATGGGTCCGCAGCTTTTACGGCTCAGATCCGCATCATGCGGCAGGGGAAGGCAGTTTATCAGGAAAGCCAGACATTCGACCGGAAGGCGGCGGCCCAGAACTGGCTGAAGCGCCGAGAGGCAGAGTTGGCAGCGCCAGGCGCGATCGAGCGAGCCAATCGCAAGGGCGTCACTGTACGGGAAATGATCAAGCAGTATCTTGAGGAGTACGGGAAACTGCGACCGTTGGGCAGGACCAAGGAGGCGACGCTCCAGGCGATAGCTGCGACATGGCTGGGGGATGTGGTCGACCGGGACCTGACTTCCCAGGTGTTGGTCGAGTACGCAATGGATCGCATCGAGAAGGGCGGCGTGCAGCCGCAGACTGTAGGCAACGATCTTTCTCACCTCGGTGCCGTCTTGACGGTTGCGCGCCCAGCATGGGGCTACGAGGTGGATCCGGTGGCCATGGCCGACGCCAGGCGCGTTCTGCGCAAGATGGGAGGCGTTTCCAGGAGCAACGAGCGGGACAGGCGCCCAACTTTGGAGGAGCTTGACACCATCCTTGCCTACTTCGTTGAAATGCGGGAGCGTCGCAAGCAGCAGATCGACATGGTTCGGATGATCGGCTTTGCGATTTTCTCAACGCGCCGCCAGGAAGAGATCACCCGGATCCGCTGGGACGCCATCGACGAAGCACGCCAGGCAGTGCTGATCACCGACATGAAGAATCCGGGCCAGAAATACGGGAATGATGTCTGGTGCCACCTGCCAGATCAGGCATGGCGAATTTTGCATTCGATGCCCCGGCGCGAGGAGTTCGTGTTCCCCTATAACGCGAAGTCGGTCAGCGCTTCGTTTACCAGGGCTTGCAGCTTCTTGGAGATCGATGATCTCCACTTTCACGACCTGCGCCATGAGTTCTCCCAACATTGCAAATGTTTCGCAAAACACAGCTATTACCCTGTAGGGGGCGAGCCTGACCGCATCGGCCTCATGCGTTGCGCATAAGGGGAGCACACTGAATTCGGAAAGTCATGCGCTACGGTTTTCGCGAACTGCTATGGGTGGGATTTCTTATACGTCTGGATCGGGAAGCCCGGCACTACTGAGCACCTTTCGAAGCACTTCGCGCTCTTCGCGATATGTCCAGGCACTTGGATGGTGGATTGCAAAATTCCGCGATGCCTCTTCCCAAGAGGTGTACCAGCTATCTTTTGCAGCGATGAACACCGGCGGGCGTCCTTCGAATTGGTCGCTGGTGATGTCAATGACGACGCCATCTAACTCAATCCAGGCATGAGAGCCACCGTCCTTTTCGCCGCAAACATACTCAACCCGCAACCCAAGCTGCGTATTGAAATAGTCACCGAGCAGTTCAGACACCACGCCGCAGCAGCCACATGGAAATTTCTTCAAGTGGTCCGGGAGTTGATCCAAGCCCTTCTGCTTCTCAAGCTCTTCCCGGAAGGCGTAGGCGACAAGGATATAGTCCAATGGGCTTTCCTCGGTATTCGTAATGAGTTCAGCGTCTCACGAGTCGCCGGAAACGAAAGGCCATAATCTGCCCTAATTGCTCGCGCCATCAGGTCACACAACGAAATATGTCCTGAAGATAACGGACTTGGTCGAAATCCCAACTCAATGCCGCAATTTTCCCACACCCAAGCGGTTTTCAACCCTCAATCCCGGCCCGCAACGGTACGAAACCTACGCCAAGCACAGCTCGAATGCCCGGCGAAGGGTGTTTTGATCAACGCTGAGGTACGGCTTGCTGTGATCCAGGTGTTGTTGGCCCAGGATAGTTTGCAGAGTCTCAACGTCACCTATCGCGGCCAGAGCTCGGGCAGCCAGCGAGCGCCGTCCACTATGCGAGCTACCGGGCTTTATAGCCGGCGGATCACCTGTTGGAGTGCGTGACAGGCCCGGTAAACCTTGCCGCCTTTCTCGCCTGTCCGCCAATTCGGCAGGCTGGGCTGACACTTGATCAGTTGTATCGTTTGTTTTCCTATTCCATTTGTATCAGTCTTGGCACTGGGCAAGCTTACAGGCTTTGCCAGTGTCTGAAGCCAACACCGACAGAGTGTTTCAAAAGCCAGCAGGAGCTGTGGTCGAACGCAAGCAGGTTGCCATGGAGGCACTATTGCCTCTAGCGCCTTAAGGTCGCTCGCAGGTCAGCAGTAGGGAAGCCAATATGCAAATCATCGTTCGGGGCAATGGGCTGCACAAAAGCGAGACAAATGCTCTGGATCAGATGCAGAAGCATCTGCGGGACAGTTGGTATGGCTACGCTTCAGTGCTAGTGGCCGACAAGCAAGGCTCGATGGAATTTGACCTTATTATCGTCACCCATGACCGGCTGCTGGTTGTCGAGCTCAAGGAATGGCATGGCAAGCTGACTAGCTACGATGGCAACTGGATCATAACGACCAAGCGTGGCGAGCAGAACCGAGGCAAAAGCGCATATCACCGTAAGCGCGACCAGGGCTACCGCCTGGCAGCCATCCTAAAGACTGAACTTGAACACAAGCTGGGGTATTGCCCCTATGTCGAGGCGCATGTCGTACTCTGCGGCAGCGCTACCCCGGAGTACCTACCGGAAAACGAACGTCAGTTCGTCCACACCCTGGAAGACTTTCTGAAGATCGGCGGTAAACACTACGAAGATTACGTTCAGAAAGTCAGGATGATCATATTCGATGAGATGGGCAGGTCGCGTCCGAACCAGAACCAGCCCATTTTTGACAGCTTCTTTCGTGGAAGTCGTGTCGAGCTCGCAGAGTTTCAATATCTTGAATACACGGCAGCCATTGCACCTGACCGTGTGCATGACCAGCACCTGTTCAGTGAGTACCCCGCCACGAACGCCGGCCCACCCATCAGCAAAGCCATGATGCGTCGCTGGGATCTGGCAGCACTGGGCCTGGCGTTTCACGATGACGAAACATGGCGTCGGATCGTTACCCGCGAGGACTTTGTGTTCCGAACCGCCAGCGCTGCCAACAGCCCACTGGAAGACTTCCTGCTGAGGCCCCTGTCTCCCATGGTGGAAGACAACATCACAAGCGACTGTGTTGAGTTGTTCGAGTTGCGCAAGAACACCCTGCGCCTTGAGCAGCATCTCAATCTTCACGGCCATAAATGGTCGGTGGATGATCGTCTCGACCTGACCAAAGCCTTACTTGCGCCCTTTGCTGAAATGCACAGCATGGGCTTCGCCCATCGAGATATTGATACCCAGAACCTTTGGTACTCACAGGATTCGCGCATTGTGCTGGCCTCAAGCTTTCATGCAGCGTTCATTCCTGACAAGGGCACAGTCAAGGATCTGGCTGAGCGCCTGAAAAGCAGCTCTACGCTGCTGCCCGAGGATGTCTACGCGGCCGAAGGGGATGTCCTCAGCCCTTTTGCGAAGGATGTGTACCTCTTGGCCCTTGTGGCCCACAAGATTTGCTTTCATGGCGCCAAGTTTGTCCTGGAAGAGGGAATTCCCGTCTGGCGTTCGATACCCAATGATCCCTTCGATGGCGAGTTGAATACTTTTTTTGCCAAGGCAATGGATCTTGAGCCGGAGAACCGCTTTGCCAACGCCTCGGAAATGCTTGCCGAGTTAAACACCCTGGCAATCGGCAAACCGCTGCAATACGACGACACACAGGAGGTCATGCAGGAGATCGCCAAAGGCGACTTCATCAAGGCCGACTGGAACCCTTACATGCTGATGAGTTACTTCCCTCCAGCACCGGGTGTAATCCCTGAGACGACAGCTGAGAAGATGGTCTATCGGTGCGTATTTGAAGGCGAAGAGGCACTTCTCAAATTCTGGCCGAAGGCTGTTGTAGACATCAAGAACCCTGGCATCAATCGCCGAATTCTGCGCATGCGTAAGCGTATCGAGCAGACTCTGGAAGACGAGTTACCATTACCGAGCCTGTTGAGCCATGGCATGTTTGCCAGCGGCAACGGACTGTTTGTGGTCACTCGGTTTGAGGAGGGCAAAAGCTGGCCAGATTTCATTGCAGGTCTGGACACTCTTGAAAAAAAGCTAGAGGCGGCCTCGGCGCTGTGCAACCTGCTGATCAATGTTCATGGCAGAGATTTCGCACATGGAGATCTGCACCCAGGCAACATTCTGGTGTGCCCAAGCCAGGCGGATGAGCTACTGTCCCTCATCTTCATTGACGCCCTGGATTTTGGCGATACGTCAGATCCGTACAACGTTGAGTATGGCCCGATCAATCCGGCGAGCACCGACAGCTTCGGGCGAGATTGCTATGCGGTCTATCAGATCGTTGAGGAGCTTCTGGGGGAGGAAGCTCCCAAGGCCCTAGCCATCGAGTTTGCCTTGGCCAAGGAGCAGCCTAACGGCATTCCGGTAGCCATCGATCCATTGGATGAAAGCATCAAGGCCGAACTTGAGGCCCTGAAAAAACCCTCACTCCCTGAAATACAGCCCCTCAAATTCGTAGCTGACGTTTTCAAGTGGCCTGCTACAGAAATGCTGCTTCAGGCAGGTGAATCGGCGTACTACCTGCAAGTCGAGCGTGCTGATCGTAACCCAGAGCAGCTGTACATAAAGATCACTGCGCAGGATAAGCGACTTAGTTTCAATTTCGACCCTGTGCGAGAGACCTTGTCGTCTGCATGGCTGTCGGACGTATCCTTCAGCGATTACATTTCCGCAGGCCATAAAGCTCAGGCTACCTTCACCCAACCTATTGCCATTCAGAAAGGTATTTCCACCAAGGCAACGGAAGAGGCATTCGTCCGCTTCCTGTTAAACCAGGAGCCCGTGCAGAGCTTCCTCAAGAAGTCTGATGAGGTGGAAGGCGAGGAGGTTGTCGAGGATGAATGTGATGCTTTCGTCGATCAGACAGTAAGGCCCTTCACCATTTGGAAGGCCATGCTGGAGACGGAGGGCGACCAATTGATGAGGGTTGAGATTGAAAACGCGACCTTCGAGGAGAGCCAGACCGGAGCGCTGCTAATCCCCTATGTGGCGCAGAATGGCCGGGATCTGGACTTCAACGAGGATGCAGGTGATATCGGCATCTACCTAGATGGTGAAAGTCGTCCATTTGGGGAAGTGGTTGCCGAGGAATGCAGCTCGACCCGACTGGCAGTGCGCATGTTTTCTGCCGGCATTCGCAGCGTGAAGCAAAAGCTGACTCCTGGTACGGAGCTGATTTTTGAGTCAAAACTCAACAATGCATCACGTGAGCGCCGCAAAAAAGCGATGGAGCGCGTGCTGAATGGTGTATCCCGCATCTCGAACCTGCCCGCCTATTTTGATCAGGACGGTGCACAGCAATCGAAAGTCATTGGCAAGATTCCAGAAGAAGTGGCGATCAGGGCTCGATACGACTCTGAATTCGAGCAACTGAACCCCCGGCAAATTGTGGCCTTCCAGCGAACCGTCTCCGAGGGCCCGATTTCTGTCCTCCAGGGCCCGCCAGGCACTGGCAAGACCGCTTTTGTCACCAAGCTGATCCACTACCTGTTCGAAAATGAGTTGGCGGGGAATATCCTTCTGGTGGGGCAATCGCATGCTTCGGTAGACACTGTGGCGATCAAGGCCCGAGAGCTGTGTTCAGCGCTTGGTACAGACTTGAGCGTCATTCGCCTGGGTCATGAATCGGCTATCGATGACCAAATGCTCCAGTGTCATTCCAGTTCGATCCAGCGCCAAATTCGCTACAAGTTTCAGCGTGAATATGAAAAGCGGATCAATGCGCTTTCCTCCCGCCTGATGCTCAGCCAGGAACTGGTGGAGGAATTGGCCAAACTGCATCGCAGCATCAGCCCAATTCTTGATCGAGTGCGCACGTATACCAAGCAGAGAGATGAAATTGCCGCCAAGCGCCAAATCAGTGAAGAAACGCGCATCGACAAGGTCATGGGCTATGACGCCAAGATCAAAAGCTGTGTGGAGTCGCTTCAGCACCACATGGACAGCCGAAAGTATGAGTTCAATCTACCATCACCTGCTGCTCCGGAGTTCTGGAGCGAGCTGTCCACTCAGGTGGCACGGCAGCATGGCGTCACCAATCAGCTGGCACTTCAGCGGTTGAACAATCTGATTGGAATCAGCCAGGACTGGATTGACGTATTGGGCTCAGGGGCTGCGAACTATGACAAGTTCCTGGTCAAGACCTCGCAACTGGTGTGCGGCACTCTGGTGGGAATCGGGGCGGGCGGTATTCACATTGAGGAGATGGAGTTCGACTGGGTCATTGTTGATGAAGCAGGGCGAGCACAAGCTTCGGAATTGATGATCGCTATGCAGTGCGGTCGCCGTGTTCTCCTGGTGGGTGACCACAAGCAGTTGGCGCCCATGTATGAGAAGAAACATATACGAGAGGTCGCCAGGAAGCTGCAGATTGATGAACGGGAGGTGCTCAAAACCGATTTTGAGCGCGCCTTTCTCGTGAACAATGGCATTGCCTTGGATACTCAGTACCGGATGATTGAGCCGATCGGCAAGGTCGTCAGCCATTGCTTCTATAACAACGAGCTGTACAGCTTCCGCAAGAAAGCTGATCCCTGGTGCTCGGAATTGCCTTATCCCTTGAACAAACCAGTCAGCTGGATCGACAGCGGCACAGGGGAGCGGGCGGTCAATGAAGACGAGCCTCAGAAAGGCAAGTTCGTGAACAAGCATGAGGTCGCTGTGTGCCTGCATCTGCTGCGGCAACTGGCACGCCCCGAGCACATGGAAAAGCTCAACGCCAAGCGCACTCCAATGAGCCCACAGCCGATTGGCTTAATCACGATGTACCGGGGGCAGAAACGTCTGATCGAAGAGGAACTGAGTCGAGCGGAATGGGCGGCCCCACTGCGCGATGCCGTCAGGATTGATACTGTAGATTCCTATCAGGGCAGCGAGAATGCTTTATTAATCCTCAGCTTAGTTAGGAATAATGACAAGGGTCTTCAAGGTTTCCTGGTAGATCAATCCAGGATCAATGTGGCGTTGTCCCGAGCCAAGGATCGCCTGGTGATCATCGGCTCCAAGCGCATGTGGAGTGGCGTGAACGCACCTTCCGCGTTGGGCAGCGTTGTTCGCTATGTATCCGAGCAGCACGCCATTTCGCCAGATGATTACGAAATCGTTGACGGCACCACAGTGATTGAGGGCCAGCGCAATGAATGATGAATATCAAGCCGCCGACGCCTCTGGCTTTCGCATCTGCAACACCATTTCCCTATTGGTGCCGGCGTATCAATACCAGATCAACTGTGCTTGGACGAAGGAGGTTTCCCTTCCTGCGGTTGAGGAGTTTACCTGCCGCTTGCTGCTGGCCTTGCAGGAAGTGCTGCCTGGCGAGATCCGAGATTATTTCGGCCTGTCTAAGCGCGAATGTGACGTGTTGATCGAGACGCTCATCCGTAACAAGCTGGCGGTCTACACCAATGATGGGCATCTGACGCCGTCATCGATGCTTATGGATCGCACCAAGGGCAGTTCATCGGCCAGTCCGAGCCTCACCAAGTATGAGGAGAGGATTGAGCGCCCCATCTTCGAGCTGCTCACCAAGACGATCATGCCGCCAAGCCAGCACAACCGAACCCGCTGGGGGCTTCCACAGATCCCTGTGCCGCCAGAAAGCAAGGGGTGGTCTGTACTGGCTGTCGCGGATGCCTTCGGCGATCAATACCGAGCTTTCCTAGATTTCTCGAAACTCTCCGAGTCGGAAACCCGCAAGACCCGACTCTACAAGGTCGGCACCTGTGACCAGATGGCCCCAGTCAATATCCAAGTGGATCTGGAAATCGGCTTGTTGCCAACGCAGGCCGGCAATGTTGAGATCATCAAACGTGTCGCCGAGAAAGTCGGGGGTACTCGCCAGCGCCCGTTAAGCATGGATCTGGAAGCCAAGATATCCGACTACCTCAACAGTCTCAGGATGCCCAAGGACGGGATGAGTCCACAGGAATACTGCCAGGAGTTCAAAGACGAGGTACTAGCACGTTACCTGGACGATCGAGGGTTGGACATCAACTCATGGCTGATCGATCACAAGGATCGCAAAACCGGGTATGGCAACCAGGAAACAAGGGCGATGATTGGACCCTTGTATGACAACAACAACCGAATCACTCTAGGCCGCATGCTGGAAGACCTCTCCAAGGACTGGCCTGAGGGTACGATTCACTCTGCCCTATGGTTGTCGAGCTCTGTCCCTCTTTGGGCGGCCAATGGAACGCTGCTGAGCGATTTCTGCCGCAAGACAGCAGAAAAGCTGAGCGAAGCCCCACATGTCAAAGGCAAGATCACTGCGATCCTGCCATTCGATGACAAGAAGGAGTTCGGCCAGCTGCGCAGCACCTACCATAACCGTATTCCAAACGGGATCGCGTTCGAAGGATCGGATCTTCAGGATCGTTTTGAAATCTTCTTGATCCCCGGCCAGCTCGCTGTGGTGCAGTACCACTTCCAGCCGAGCGATGATAGTGCTGCAACCGTGCCGATTGGCTACATCACCCGTGATCCTGTGCGTGTTGCCCACATCGACAATTTCCTCAACTCTCGGCTGTCCGGTCGGGGAGAGGGTTTTGTTGTGTGGAGCGAGGATTCGGAGAAGGACATCACCAATCACATGGAAAAGGATCGTCTAGAGCTGATTCAATCCAGTAGCCTGGGCTTTCCTATGACTAGTCAGGTGAAGCTTACAATTAGAAAGCCGCCCAGAAAGTGGTAAGTGAGCTTAAAACGGTTACTTGGACTGAATCGCCCCGGCTTTCCTAGAGACTCTCCAAGTTCTGGTGAACTTCCCCGGTGACATTCCCGTCCACAAAAGCCAGGGCAGCCAATTCAGGCGGGTGACCGTGCCGGTGCGGCTGGATCGAGCGATCATCTACACAGCCGTTAGACGGGCTTGGGCTCTTTGGCCTCCGCGTTGCTCTACCCAGCGGACAGCGCCAACAGGCGTTCAGAGCGGTTTCTATAATCGACTATAAAGACCTATAAAACCCATTCTAGAGCGGCTCACGCTATCTCCGCCACCGGCAAAGCGGAGAGCCATCGGGCTCGTTGCTGTTTTCCATCCAATACCTGCAAAGCAAAGAAGGTTGGTAGTCGACGAGCCACCTGCGTTCTGCAAGTGATCTGGGCTCAGTAACCCACAGGGTTGAGTCGGAACACCTACTCCTAACGCTGCGAGCAATGCTTAGAGCGGTCTTAAAGTACAGTGCCCTGGGTTCACTCGGAGTGATCGCGGGGCCCGGCGACCGACCTCAGCGGAACCGACTTCGCAGTCACGGCCAATCTAGTCTGCAAGTCCGCTATGAGCTTGTCGCGCTGCTGGATAGTGGCTTCAAGCTCCCGTACGCGGTGAGTCAGCAAATAGTTCTGACGAGCCCATGCAGTAATTTCATCTCGCGCCGCCTCGAGTGCCTCCCGATACTCGCGGGCCTTGGCCTGTGCTTCCCCCAGCTCCCCTTGCTTAGCCTCCAGTTGCTGCTTCGGCATGGTTTCGTTGAACTTGCGGATCGCCGTCAGGATGGGCTCGTGGAAACGATAAAGCGTGGAGCGATCGATACCCGCTTCTCTCGCCACTGTCGTTGCGCTGATCGCAGCGCCGCGCTTAACGCGGCGCGGATTGCCATTTCTTAGGCGAGCGAGCGCCAACTCTAGCTCTTGGCGGGTCTGCCGCTGCGACGCTTCCTTGTGCGCCCGTAGCGCCTCGGGATTACCTGCTGCGTCCACGCCGCTCATGCTTCCGACCTACTGCCATCGAGTTTGCTGATCACCTGATTCGCTTTCTCCAGAATGCGGTTGGCCCGGCTCTTGGCCGGTACGCCCATATCGGGTAGTTGCAGCACCACTAGTTGCTGCTCAGCAATTTCTTTCCAAACAGGAAGGTGTTCAGGGCCGATCAGCGCCATATTGCAGTCGACGCACATATCGGCCTCGAACAGACACAGCCCACCGCAGCTGCCCCCTTTGGCATTACCGGCGCACCAACTATGCCCGGTACCGTTGAGGGTGATCGTGCTGCTCAACTCCTGAATCAACTCGTCCTTGTTCTTGGCGGTGCGAACCATGGGGCGCCACGTGCCCAGCCAATCCTCACCTTTGGCCAAGGGGGTATCGGAGTCGAGGTAACCGGCCAGTATCTCCGCTTGGCGTTCCTGTTTAGCGCGCACCACGTCGTCCAGCAGACCGTTATCGATCTGGTACTCGTCGGCCCCGCCGTCGGCATACAACATGGTCATGTCGAGGCTCCAGTGCCCATAGTGCTCTTTTAGGTACAGCAGATCCCCCAGCTCCGAACGAGCATAGTTGTAGGCGAACGTGCGCCGGAACTGGTGGGAAGCCAGGTCCCACACTTCGCCGTTGTCGGCTCGGATCTGGAAATGCCGGCAGAAGTCCTTCAGCCACCTGTTGACGGCGGCGCCGCCCGGCATCACGGCCACCGGTCCCTGCTGGCTATAGTGCGTCGCCAAGAACAGCTTGTTCTTGCTCCTGGATATTTCCGCCAAGCGCTTTGCATGCTTCGACTCGATGGTTTCCAGCTTGCGAAGCTTCCGCTCTTCGTCCCGGAGCATCGATTGGAAAGGCTCGATCATGCGCTCGGCGAGATCGACCGCTTGCACCACGATCGGCGGCACTAGCCATTTGTGTGGTCGCTCGCCGGTCTTGTAGATCGTGCCATGCAACCAGATGCACTCGTAGCTGCCATCGATTCCGGGCTCCCTTGAGATGCACCCGGACTCCAAGGACATCATTTCGGAGTTGCGCAGGCCGGAGAACATGTTGATGCAGATGTAGCTGGCCGTCCTGAGTAGCGCCATTTCGGCATGCAGTTCTCTGAGCCCTGCATAGCCGTGTGCCCTGGCCACTTCCGTACCAAAGACCTGTCGATAGGCATGCCCTTTCACGCCACGCGCCTCGGCTGCCGCCATGGCCTGCTCCGCCTCGGCCTGAACGACCAAGATCGCCGGCGCACGCTGCTCAACGTACTCAATGGCTTTCTGAGCAAGCGGTACGAACACCGACTCGGGAATCACCGGCGTTTTCGGCACTCGGTGGGCCATGCGTTGGTCCATGCCGGCCAGCAGGGCAGCACTTTCAAATGGCCAGGGATGAGATGGCAGGTAGTCATCGATCTTCCCCACCTGCGCATACAACTTCTCGACCAGGAGCAACCTCTTCATCACGGTACTTTTGGCGGACTTTCCATCCTTGGCTGCCACTACGTACTCCAGGGTTCTGCCATCCAACTGGGCAAACCTGGTGATGCCTTGACTGACCATCCAACGCAGCAGAAACGCTAGGTTGCCCATCAGGGAGATCAGTGTCTTCAGCCCCAGGCGCTTCCCGCCCTCGATGGGATCGACATGAAGCGACCAAATGAAATCCTTGGCCGAGGCCAACAAGCTGCGATGCGCCTCGTCGGTCAGCCTTGAACCGTCCGGCAGCGCGATACCCCAGATGATCCGCTTTTCACCGTCCTTGGCATTCTCCCTTGAGATGTACGGCCAGAAATTCCAGACGTCATCTTCGTACCGGCTGATTACCACCGGCGAGCCTGCCGTATCGACGGCGGCCGAGACAGGCAAACGTGCTTTTTGCAGGAAAGTCAGATCTGCCAGGCGAGTAACGTCAAGCGGCAGCGGGATCATAATGCGGCTCCAGAGACCGCCCAGGCGGGATGAGGTGTCAGCCTGGCCTTGCTCTTTGCTGCCTCGACCAGGTCAGCCGGAAATTGCGTTGCTATGTCGTTGTCGATGGTCTTGATGACCCAGCCGTATGTCTTGACCCAGTGATGCGGGGCGATCTTGTTTCTTTCGGCAAGCAGCTTGTTGTAGAAGCTGAACATCTTCCAGAGATCGTCCTCGAAAACCACCATCTGCGGGCATCTGAAGCAGACCATGTACTTGCCGCAAACCTCTCCTCCCTCGCGAAAGGGATTCTTGCAGCGAGCAACGACGGTGTTGTATCCGCCGCTCAGGAGTTCGTGCACGTTCTGCAGCGGAATCCTGCCATCGGCGGCCAGTGCCGTGGCTTTTGTCTCATCCGCGGAAGTGATCCAGCCCACCATCGCTTGACCCACAAAGACATGATCCCGCTCAGCAACTGCCGGTAACGACACATAGTGGCGTGCGGTGGTCTCGGCGGATGCATGGCCCAGTGCGAGTTGGACTTTGCGAATATCTCGTGTTCGGGCATACAGGTTGGTGCCGAAGGTCGGGCGACAACGAGCGACGCTGAAGAGAAGGCGCTCCCCACGGTCATCCACCAGTTCATGTCGTGCCACGAAATCCGCGATGGCGTTTCGGGCATCCACTTGGGTGAAGCGGTTAACCCGCCCCTGACGGGTGGATCTTGGGTGGCGCCCGGTATGGGGCACCTGCCACAGGAATACGACGTCGCGATCCTCGGCGCGCGCTTCGTCGCTCAGTGAGCGGGTGAATTCAGCCAGCCACCGGAAGTGGTTGCCCACGGTGGTGGGAATCGTGAGTATCTGCTCTTGCTCAGCCCCCTGGTCGGCAGCCTGCGCCCGGTATGATGCGGCCTGCGTGGAACCGCCGCGGCGTTTTTCAGTGATGAGAACTTCCCGATCCTTGAGCGGATGGGGTTTTAGGCTATCTCGTCGCAGCTCAAGCAGGCCTTGAAAGTTCCGGCCGGTGGCCAATGCCAAAACGATCAGGTGCACCGCCAAAACCTGGGCCGGAGACAATGAGTCTTCGCCCCTTTCATTGTGAATCCGCTTCAAGTCTTGGTTGCACGCCGCAATGATCCTGTTCTGCTCGCCCTTGCTGTAGGACGCGCGCTTCGGCACCAACCGATTGATATTGGGGAACGGCGACTTGGGGAACCTCAACTGAGTGCTGACCGACTCCGGCGTCTTTTTCATTCGGTTGGTCAGCACTGTCTTCAGCGCAGAATAGGCGTTTTTCTTCGCCGAGAGTGACAGCGGTTGACCGGTCCGCCGCCCCCCGCCGGCGATGCGTCGCTCGAGCCACGCCAGGAAATCTCTGACCACCTTCTCGTCAATCTGGCTCAAGCGGCTGACAACGCAGCCACTCTTCTCAAGGTCATCCAAGAATGGCAAGAAGTAAGTGGCGAGTTGCTGAAATATCCCCTGCAGGGTGATTCCCACCAGCTCATGCCGCAGCGACCACACGGCATCCCGTACATGCATCACCAGGTCATCGCGATCACGCCGGCACCATGGATCGAAATCGAAGCGGATTTCACCATGGTGCTGACAGCTGATGGTGAAGCACCATGACGGCGGCAAATCGACAACAGTGCCATCCAGTGTGATGGACTCGACTTTCCGAACGACCCGCTTCCTGCCAATCATGAACGACTCCCTACGCGCTGCAGGACCTCTTCAACGTAACCGTCCACCTCATCATGTTTCAGCAGGTCCGCCGCATGCACGTAAACCTCGGTGGTGGTGATGCTCGAATGGCCCAGACGATCCCGTACCCAGTGCAACGCGCCATCCGTGCCGCGCCGCTCGGACATGCGCAAAAATTCGTAGGTGCCGAAGGTGTGTCGGAGACGATGAGGCGTGCACTTCACCCCAGACTTGGCCGAGGCTCGTTGAAAGGTCACATCCAAGCCATCCAGCGACAACTCAGCGCCATCACGGGTCAGGAAGAGCCTGGTTGTCTCCGCGCCATGGCGCTTGTGGTACATGCCGGCTAGTTTCGGTCGATCCCGCATCATGTAGTCGAACAGATGGCCCGCCAAGTCGTATGGCACCATCACCCAGCGCTCCTTGGAGCCCTTAGTCGGCGTAAGACTCGGATCGAGCGTCATCTTGATGGCCTTACTTGGGGAATGTCCGGCCGGCGTCGGCAGAACCCGAACATCGAGCGCGCAGGCCTCCTCACGACGCAGACCACATAGCAACATCAGGTAGGCCACCAGTTGCGTCCTGCGAGGCGACAGCGCCCCGATAAACTGGACGGCCTCCGGGATGCTCAGAAACTTGGGGAGTTGCTGCTGAGTACGCAAGGTCAACTCATTGGCCTGCAGGCGATTCCCTGAAGCATCGACGTGGGCCAAGAACCCCTTGGGTTTTGACACAAGCACATCCTGAGTTTCGAATGGCAGCTGTTCGGCCAAGCCCTGGCGAGCGCACCAAGTGTAAAACGCACTGGTGGTCGAAAGGCGCTTGTTGATCGTGGAGCGGGACAGGCCACGATCCAGCATCGAGTTGCGCCAGACCGCAATGTGCTCCTGGTTCACCCGAGTCCAGAACAAAGCGTTCTCTTCGAGGAAGGAGAAAAACTCGTAGAGGTGGTCTGCGTAGGTTCGCCAGGTGGCGGGAGAGCGAGTGCGCCCTCGCACGACCGCGATGTGGAAAAGGTAACGATTGGCCGACTCGATCAGCTCTGCACCGGCATTGGCCAGGAACGGAATCCCTGGCAAGGGCACGCCATTCAGCTCGAAACTCTCATCCGTGTAGAACACCCGCATAGGCCTTTCCCTTCTAGCAACACCATGATGGTAGTGTGCTGATTCTTAAGGATATTTGTCAGCAACACCTTGATGCTAGTAGAACATGACGGCATCAGTCGGCTTTTCGAGATCGGATGGGATATTCCGCGCGTGGCCAGCGTCTCGGGCCACCGGGACTGGAATTCGATGCGGCGATACACGCATCTGAGAGGGAACGGCGACAAGTACGAAGACTGGCCGTGGTTGGAGCAGATAATAGAGGGCCCCACGATCGAGGCCCGGTAGGCGGGAGGGTTAGGATGCACGGCGCAGGGTTCTGCGCCCCATGAGCTTTTCGTGCTCCTCCTTCGCCGTTCTGTGCCGTTCGTCAAGGTAGTTCGCCAGGTCCGTCAGGTGTACGCCACGCGCAGACTTCTGGCTGTTCTCCATGCGTACCAGCGGCAAGTCGATTTCGCCGGCCGCTACCTTCATCTTCATTTTCTCGGGGGTCAGGTGGCTGAAGTAGTCGGCGCAGACGCGTTCGAGGGGAATGATGGCGGCGCCATCGTACTGAGCCATCAACAGAAACAGGGTGTTCATTGGGCGTTACCTATCCCAGCTCTCCGGCCGGGCTGTTCCGCGACCCTTTCCGTTGGGCCGCGGGCATGGATGATTTCAGGTAGGATGCACCGGTTCACCGGTGACGGGACCAGCCTTGGCGGGCATGTGCCCCTGATCCGGTGGGCCTCCGCTGGGGAAGTGCGATGCCTGGTTTCTGCTTCATCCGAAGCACCCCGTCTGCCAGGCCGCCAGCGTGCGGAGGATCGGGAATATCTCCACCAGCCCCACCACGGCCAGGCCGAGGGCGGCGATGATGCCGAGGGCGGTCAGCGCTCTACGCATGGTCGGAGCCTCCTGCGCTGATCGGCAGCGATTCCGTGGGTAGCCCCGGCCGCATGTTGGTGTCGGCGCCGAGAAGGCTGGCGTGCCAGTTACCTAGGGCGGCCGCGCTGCTGACGCAGTGGTGGGCATGGCAAAGCCTAAGCATTGATGCCATATTGATGCTGAAGGCTTGAGATGCGTGTAGAATCGCGCGAGTTTTTCAAGTCAAAATGGCATCAGGGAAGGCGCATGTTTAGGACGGCCTACGCGGTACGCTTCGATCGGCCAGCTAGGAACGGCAGGAACAAGGCGTGTTTACTGGAGTGCGCGGATCTCGCAGGGGTGCGCATTGATGTGATCGCTAAGTTCACTGCTTGTGAGAGTGGCCCTACGGGTCTGATTCGCGAAGCGCTAGCAGCTTTTTTTGCGGCTGATCTTGGCCTGCATGTGCCTGAACCGATTTTGGTCGAAGTCCCCCCTAGGTTCAGCGCAGGGGCTTCCTTTCCTGAGGTTGACCATATGATGGCCACGAGCAGTCGTTACGCGTTCGGCTCGGCGGCCTTGCCGGCTGGCTATATGATCGTTGCTCCAGCATTGCCTGTGAAGGGACCGATGCTGCAGAGAGCTGCGGACATTTTCGCCTTCGACACCTTCGTAGCAAATGGTGACAGGCACCCCCGAAACCCTAATTGCCTTGTCCGCGGAGAGGATCTTGCCGTGATCGATCATGACTTGGCTTTTCTTATGGACGCTATCTTGTTTTGGAAGAGTCCCTGGGTGTTGGGGGGCGGCGAAAGCTTGGCTGACCCAGAAAAGCACATTTTTTGGCACCAGATTCGAGCACAAAAATTGGATTTCACACGACTCGGGGAATGCCTAAAGGCCATAACGGATGCTCGTCTGGATGAGTATGTGGCTGCATTACCTGATGACTGGAAACTTGGGAACCAAGCAGCGCAGAACACGGTCCAATATATTAAGGACTTACGGCAAAACGCGGATGATGCGTTCTCTGAGCTTCAGAGGGTTTTAGCATGAAACTGACAAACTACGATTACTCTGTTCTTAGGTATGTTCACGATAGAACAACTGGGGAGTTTGTAAACGTAGGAGTAGCTATGTACTCTGCTGAAGAGGAGTTTATTTCAGCAAAGTGCAGGAGTACAATTTCTAGAATATCTTCTGTTTTTCCTGACTTTCATAGGGAAGGATTTAGGAAGATGATGCGGCATATAGTTGATCGATTTGATGAGTTAAATAGTAAGCTACAGTGCGAACTAAAATTTTCTGGTGATGAGTCTCTTAGGACTTTATTGAAGAAAGTTTTGCCAGATGATGACAGCTCCCTGCAGTGGAGCGAGCTAGGTCATGGCTTGGCGATTGGCAGCTTGCCAGATGAACTAGAGCACTTATATAGTCGTTTAATCTCAAAGTATGATGCACCTGCGAGTAAGGAACGTCGTACAGAGCTAGATATATGGCGAGATTTTGAACGCCATCTTGCTCCATTTATTCCGTCTGAAGAGTTTGTCTCAAAAAAGATTTCCGTCCTAGATGATGAATTAGAGTTTAAGCATGCGTGGAAGAATGGGATATGGCATTGTATTGAACCAGTGTCATTTGATCTTTCTGATGGGGACTACTTGAAGGACAAGGCTCACAAGTGGCTCGGTCAAATGACTAGTATTAAAAGCACGAAGGAATCTTTTAAGGTTTATTTGATAATTAGTAAGCCGCAAGAAAATTCTTTAAGCTTTGCCTTCGAGAAAGCAGTTAGTATCCTTAATAAGATTCCGGTAGAGAAAGAAATTTTCCTCGAAGAGGATGCTTCAGAATTAGCAAATAAGATAATTCATAGGTTTGAACAGCATAATAGAGAGGCTCATTAGATAAAACCCCGCCATCTCGGAGGGTTTTTTTCGGCCTCGCTCTGCACCAGCGGCGCATTGGATCTGGTCATGGTGCATTCCTTGCCCCGCAGTTGGGGCAGTCGTCGAAGCGCTGATGCTCTGTGATGAAGCGTCCGCAGCCGCTGCAATTCAGCCTGGTGCTGTAGCTCAGGCGGCGCTGGCCCTGGTGCTCCGGCTTGGGTAGCTTCAGGCCGAAGAGCCGGAGGGCCTGCTTGTGGTTGAGGGAGGCCGCCACCGCAACAGGCCTGGCATGCTGGTCGATGTAGGACTTCGGCCAGGGCGCTAGCCCGCGCGCGGTGAGTATGCCGGCGTGGTCGAGCGGCCAGGTCCGTGCGGCGGCCAGGTTGGATGTCCGGCCGGCGGCATCGGGTACCCAGACCAGGCAGTTGCCGTCCCAGTCCCTGTCGTAGGCGACGTAGATGCGGTCGTCCGCTGGGGCGGTGGCGAGTGCCTGCGTCCGGGACAGTTCCAGGTCCTGGTGATCGACGCCGTACTCGACCCGGGCGCGCACGTAGTCGACCGGCCAGGGCAGATCGGTTTCCCGGCACTTGTACTGCCGAACGGCATGGGCGCTGGTGAACGTCTCGGCTTCGTCGAGGTTGGTGGTGTAGCCGCCGCCGGCGCGCCAGAACGTTGCTCGGCTCCCGGCGTTGCTGCGGCTGTCCTGGAGATAGAAGAGGTCGCTCATGGTGTCACCCGCTTGAATTCGATGACCCAGACCCAGGGATTGGCGGTGAAAGCCTCTGGGCCGTTGATCTCTCCCCAAAGGGAGCGGAACCAGAGCCAAGCATCCAAGCCACTACCGCCCGTTTCGCATTCGCGCTCGGCGGGATATCCCTCGGCCCGTGCCTGCTCCTCGCTGATGTCCTGCAGTCGTTCTACGCGAACGGCGGTGAGCTCCAGCAGGATGCGGGAGGCCCAACGCGGCATATGGATGCTCGGCCGCCAGCGCGCCTGATCAAGTTCGGCGTACCAGCAGGCGAATGGATATGGCTTGACGCGCGGGTCGTCGTAGTTGAAGGCTCCGCGATCATCCAGAAAGCCCGGCTCTTCCATAAGATCGCGAATATCCTCGTCCGCCCGATATGCCAGCGCCGGCGCGCCGCACATGTTCACGTCAGTCCACGTCTCGCGCACCCATAACCGGTCGCCGGGCTGGCCGTAGGGGCAGGTGATGCGTGCGTGCAGGCCGGCATCAAGCGTCTTGAATGGCGTATTGGGATCGACCATTGAACCGTGGAAGTCGGGCTGCGGCGTCACCACTCGGCGGGTGACCGTCTTCCTACCTTCCAGGATGGCGCGGACCATCGGTCCAGTGAACAGGATCGGACGTTCTTTCATGGCTGCACCTGCTGAAGTGGGCGATGGCCTGGTTTCGGCGGTAGGTGTGGGATGAGCAGCGCGTCCTCGAGGGGCATGCCCCCGGCGAGTCGCCTGCGGACGGTGCTGGCCGAGACAGGGCTCGGCAGCAGCTCGACCAACTCTTCGAGGGTTCCGGTTTGGCCGCGCACGGTGTGGGTGTGCTTTTCCTTGCGTGCCTGGCGGGCCTGGTCCAGTGCGCGGGCGAGTGCCGGCGTGCAGCAGCCACGTTTCTGCGAGTTGGCCCGCTTGTGGTCCAGTGACTGGCCCTTCGCCGGCCACTCGATGTCCGGCATCAGGCTGAGCATTTCGCGGAATACCCAGGGCCCGATGCCCAGGGCCAGCCGTGTGGCGCAGCGGGAAAGCCCGCGCGCGGCGGACTCCCGGATGAACTGTTCGGTGTTCACGGTTGCACCTCCTACTGCACGAAGCTCTTCGTAAATGCCACTGGATGTCTGCAGAATGGTGCTGGCTTGTACGGTGGTCTCCTGGCGTGTTCGTTGTGGCGGGCAATAGCTACCGGATCCGGCGCCCGGTATGGGCCGGCGACGTAGATAGGGGGTTGCATGGGGTGTCCTCGCCGTGTGCTGGCAAAGTGGAGACGGTTGAGTTAGGGTCAGCCGTTTCGAGGGGTGGCCAAAAAATAGGGAGAAGGACGATATGGAAGAACGAAGTCTTATTGCGCATGCGTCTTTCAGGGAAAGCAGTGAGAAGTTTGACCACTTGATCTTCGCGGCAATTATCGCCGTTTGTGCTTATTTGGTTCAGACAATCCCATTCGGAAAGATTGGGCTGAATGTTGAAACGATGTTCCTCTATGTCCTCCTTGTCTTCGGCGCGGCCGGTGTATTCGCGTTCAAGCGCTCCGAGTGGACCGTTCAGGTGCATTCAGCGAACCACTTGATGCTGGACGCAATGGAAAAGCGAGACCAGGCGCGATCCAAAATTGCACGATTGAAAATGGATAAATGTCAGCGGAAGACATATATCTACTATCGCGCCCGGAATGTTTTCTTCTTTAGTGGTTTTGTTTGCTATGTGTTGGTAAAGGTTTTTCAGCAATATGTAATTTGAAATGGACCTCTACTTCAATTTGCCTGTTGAACACTTAAAGCGATAGCCACCGGCTGCACCCAGATCGGCATGCTGCTGAGCATGAATGTCTCGCCCATGCTGGCAAGCAGCAGGGTGGTACCCATCACGCCGGCGATGGCCTCGGCTGCGGCCGGCGGTACGGCGTTGCCGATGCGCTCGCGCCAGTCGCTGTCGCTCAGGCCGTCGAGGATCAACTGTTCTTCCGGGTCCACCAGGCTCTGCAGCGCGGCCAGCTCCAGGGTGGTGAAGGGCCGGTGCCAGGTGCCGTCCAGCGACTGGATGATGCAGGTGAGCCGGTCGTTCGCCGCCGGCATGCGCGGGTCGGCGACGCTCCACCTGCCATTGTCGTGCCGAGCACTGGCCGATACCGCGCCCGCGGACTGGTCGAACCCTACGACACCGTAGTGCCCGCCGGTCAGGTAGGCGTCGCCCTTGGTGCGATCGAGCACGCGCGGATCAGCGATCGACAGCGCGCCGCTGGCCACCTGCTGGGAGCCGGTGACCGTGCCGGTAGCGCTTCCCCACTCGCCGACGTGCAATTTGCGGCTGCTCGCCCCTGGGTGCCAGTTGTGGTACCTGGGATCGGCAACAGCCTGGCCGCCGGAGCTGGGTGAGTGCCCGCCGGTGACGGTTCCGGCGTGGCTCCCCATGCTGACGACGCGAAACACGTTGTTGTGCCGGACGCCGCCTGGGCGCGGGTCGGCCACGGCGAATGCGTCCTGGCCGGTAGTACTGGCCGCGATCACGGTGCCGGACGGACCGTCCCAGTCGGTGACCGGGTACTTGCCGAAACTCTGGCCGCGGGGATCGGCGACGGAGTACGTGCCCTGGCCGGGCGACTTGACGCCGATGATGGCGCC
>NZ_JBQENS010000051.1:0-38997 GCF_052044465.1 Pseudomonas sp. 22490
GCCTAGGACACCGCCCTTTCACGGCGGTAACAGGGGTTCGAGTCCCCTAGGGGACGCCACTTTTTCCCGCTCTGCGGGGCTCTATAGGGCCATTCCGAATTGGAATGGCCCTTTTGTTTTTTCCCTTTTCGAATTTCCTGACAGACGGCCCGGCCGTACGCTTGCCGATTTTTATTATGCATATAATATTTCATCCATAATATTTTCGGAGATCGTCATGAGCGACAAGAAAACCCAGACCCGTGCCCGCATCCTCGGTGCCGCCACCCAGGCCCTGCTCGAGCGGGGCGCCGTCGAACCTAGCGTCGGGGAAGTGATGGGCGCGGCGGGGCTCACCGTCGGCGGCTTCTATGCCCACTTCCAGAGCAAGGATGCGCTGATGCTCGAGGCGTTCGAGCAATTGCTCGGCAAGCGCCGCGAACTGCTCGGCGAACTCGATCCCGGATTGTCGGGAAAGGAGCGTCGTGCCTTGGCGGCCGCCTTCTACCTGTCGCGCAAGCATCGGGACGCACAGGTCGACGCCGGTTGTCCGCTGCCGGCGACCCTAGCCGAGGTGGCGCGCCTGCCGGAGGGGTTTCGCGAGGTCTTGAGCAGACATGTCGAGATCATGGTCGCCAGCCTGGCGGAAAGTCCCGAGGAAACCGACGTCGCCCTGGCCGACCTGGTGCTGATGATTGGCGGTTTGGCGCTGGCCCGGGCATTGGGGCCGGGGGAGCTGTCCGACCGGGTTCTGCGTGCCGCCAAGCAGGCGGTGAACTGAGGAGGTGCGAGATGAGCAGCCTGACCTGGATTCGCGGTTTCAACGGGACGATCGGCCGCATCGCGCCGCGTTGGACGGCCGAGCGTATGCGTCGGACGTTCATGGTGCCTGGCGAGTGGCCGCCGAAGGATTGGGAGCTGCCGCTGCTGGCCAGTTCGGAGCGCGTCACTCTGCGCTTCGGGCTGTCGGTGTTGCGCTGGGGCGAGGGGCCGGCAGTCCTGCTGCTGCATGGCTGGGCCGGCAGGCCGACACAGTTCGCCCATCTGATCGAGCAACTGGTCGGCGCGGGTTATTCGGTGTATGCCCTCGATGCGCCGGCCCATGGCCGCTCGCCGGGCAGGGAGGCGAACGTGGTGCTGTTCGCCCACGCCTTGCTGGAGGCCGCTGGCGAGTTGCCGCCGCTGCGTGCGGTGGTCGGTCATTCCCTGGGTGGCGCGGCGGCGTTGCTGGCAGCCCAGATGGGGCTGCGCAGCGAAGCGCTGGTGACGGTCTCGGCGCCGTCGCGGATTCTCGAACAGTTGCGCCTGTTCGCTCGTTTCGTCGGTTTGCCGGCCCTGGCTCGCTCGCATTTCATCCGCCTGGTCGAGCGGCAGGCGGGCATATCCGCGGCGTGCCTGGATGTGGCGCGCTACCGTCTGGAAATGCCCGGACTGGTGGTGCATGCCGACGACGACACGCGCGTAGCGGTGGAAAATGCCGAGCGCATCCATGCCGCCTGGCCGGCCAGTCGCTTGCTGCGCCTGCCGGGCGGCGGCCACCACCGACTGCTCGGCGAGCGCAGGCTGAGCGAGTCGCTGCTGGCGCTGCTCGAGGAGCGCCCGGCGATGCGCGCTTGCCGGCGCGTGGAAAAGACGGCGAGCGCTTCCTGAGGCGCGTAGCAGAGGGGTTGTCGTTGTCCTGACCTCGGTTCTTCGGTAAAAAGCGCTGTGGCCCGCGCGGAGCGATCCGGCGGGGCGAGCCGTTTCGAATCGAGGAATGCCCATGACATTGCCGCTGGATCGGGTCCTGCTGCAGGCCAGCCCGGTATTGCCGGTGCTGGTGATCGAGGACGTGGCGCTGGCGCCCGACCTGGCGCGCGCGTTGTATGCGGGCGGCGTCACGGTGTTGGAAGTGACGCTGCGCACGCCGCAGGCGCTGGACGCGATCGCCGCCATCCATCGCGAGGTGCCCGAGGTCCTGCTGGGGGCGGGTACCCTGATCCACACCGAGCAGTTTCTCGAGGCACGCGACGCGGGCGCGCAGTTCGCCGTCAGCCCCGGATGCACGCCGCGCCTTGCCGCCGCCGCGGAGGATGCCGGCCTGCCATACCTGCCCGGGGTGATGACGCCTTCGGAAGTGTTGCTGGCGCTGGAGTACGGTTATCGCTCGCTGAAGCTGTTCCCGGCCGATGGCACTGCCAGCGTGAAAATGCTGAAAAGCCTGAAGGGGCCGTTCACCGGCATCCGCTTCTGCCCGACCGGCGGGGTCAACCTGGACAACCTGCTGAATTTCCTCCGCCTGCCCAATGTCGCCTGTGTCGGCGGCACCTGGCTGGCGCCGCCGAGCTTGATCCGGGCGCGGGCCTGGGATCAGATCACACAACTGGCCAGGGAAGCGCGCGAACTGGCCGGCAGCCTGGAGCAGCATTGATGAATTGGGACTACGCCGATCCGTTCGTGATCGACCTCAGGGTCCTCGCCGAGGACATCGACGGGCTCGGCCACGCGAACAACGCCGTCTACGTCAGTTGGTTGGAGCGCTGCGCCTGGCGCCACTCGCAGCGGCTGGGCCTGGACCTGGCCGAGTACCGCCGGCTGGACCGGGCGATGGCGGTGCTGCGCCACGAGATCGACTACCTGGCCGCGGCCTACGAGGGCGACGAACTGCAACTGGCGACCTGGATCGTCGAGTCCGACCAGCGCCTGCGGATGAACCGGCGCTTCCAGTTGGTACGCCCGGCGGATGGCGCCACGCTGCTGCGGGCGCAGACCACCTTCGTCTGCATCGAACTGTCCAGCGGCAAGCCGAAGCGGATGCCGGCGGAGTTCATCGACGGCTACGGCCAGGCTCTGCTCGCCGGGGCCTGACCCGTCGCGTGTCGGCCGGCAGGCATTCGCACTTTGTTCCGGGCGGCGGATTCTCTAGAATCCGCCGCCTGTCATTTTCGAGGTAGTGGTTCGTGCAAATCGCCCTGGCGCCGATGGAAGGTCTGGTGGATGAAATCCTCCGCGACGTGCTGACCCGCGTCGGCGGCATCGATTGGTGCGTCACCGAATTCATCCGCATCACCGATCGCCTGCTGCCGGCCACGGCTTTCCACAAGCTGGCGCCGGAGCTGCGCGACGGCAGCCGGACCCGCGCCGGGACGCCGATGCGTGTGCAGTTGCTCGGCTCCGATCCTGCGTGCCTGGCGGATAACGCCGCGTTCGCCTGTGAGCTGGGCGCCCCGGTGATCGACCTGAACTTCGGTTGTCCGGCCAAGACCGTGAACCGCTCGCGCGGCGGCGCGGTATTGCTCAAGGAGCCGGAGCTGATGCACGACATCGTCGCCGCCGTGCGTCGCGCGGTGCCGAGCGAGATTGCGGTGACCTCGAAGATGCGCCTGGGCTACGACAGTCCCGACGGCGCCCTGGATTGTGCGCGGGCCCTGGCCGACGGCGGCTCGGCCCATGTAGTGGTGCATGCCCGGACCAAGGTCGATGGCTACAGGCCGCCGGCGCACTGGGAATGGGTGGCGCGGGTGGCCGAGGCGGTGCGCGTGCCGGTGTTCGCCAACGGCGAAGTGTGGACGCTCGACGACTACCTGCGTTGTCGCGAGGTCAGCGGGGTGGAGGACATCATGCTCGGTCGCGGCCTGGTCTCGCGTCCTGGCCTGGCTCGGCAGATCGCCGCCTGGCGCGATGGCGGCGAAATCCGCGAGATGCCCTGGAGCGAGCTGTTGCCGCTGCTGCGCGACTTCTGGCTACAGGCCCGGCGCAAGCTCGCCCCGCGCTATGCCCCGGGGCGTCTCAAGCAGTGGCTGGGCATGCTCACGCGCACCTATCCCGAAGCCGTCGAGCTGTTCGCGCGGATTCGCCGGGAAAGCGATTGCGAAACCATCGACCGGCTGTTGCAGGTGTCGTTCAGCCAGGCGGCCTAGCTTGCGTAGCAGGCCTAGCGGCCGCCGCTGACATCGATGAAGGTGCCGGTGCTGTAGCTGGCTTCGTCCGACGCCAGCCAGAGAATCGCCCGCGCGACTTCCTCCGCCGTGCCGCCGCGTCCTAGCGGTATGCCGCCCTTCAGGCGTTCGATACGGCCGGGCTCGCCGCCGCTGGCGTGGATCTCGGTATCGATCAGTCCGGGCCGCACCGCGTTGACCCGGATACCCTCCGCCGCCACTTCCCTGGCCAGCCCGATGGTCATGCTGTCGATGGCGCCCTTGGCGGCGGCATAGTCGATGTATTCGTTGGGCGATCCCAGCCGCGAGGCCATCGAGGATACGTTGACGATGCTGCCGCCGCGCCCGCCGTGGCGGGTTGACAGGCGCTTCACTGCCTCGCGGGCGCAGAGGAAGCTGCCGGTCACGTTGGTCGCGAATACCCTGTGCAGGCGCGCCGCGTCGATGTTTTCCAGGCGCGTCTGCGCTTCCAGCATGCCGGCGTTGTTGACCAGCACGTCGAGGCGGCCGAAACGTTCGTCGATGGCGGCGAACAGCCGCTCGACATCGCCTTCCTCGGCTACGTCGGCCGCCACCGCCAGGGCTTCGCCGCCCTGGCGCTCGATGCGCTGGCGCAGCGCTTCGGCGGCCTCGCGGTTGCGCAGATAGTTGAGGACGACCGCATAGCCGCGCTCGGCGGCGAGCAGAGCGGTGGCGGCGCCGATGCCGCGGCTGGCTCCGGTGATCAGCATGACGTTGCGCATGATGATGCTCCCCAGGTCAGTAGCGAGTGAAGGTCAGGTAGTCGGCGTCCCAGCCCAGGCCCTGCCAGAACAGGTTGGACAGCGGCGCGTCAAGGGCCGATTGCGCGCGGATCAGGCCGGCGCCGCGCGAGCGCAGGGCCTCCTCGGCGCTGCCCACCAGTTCCCGGGCCAGGCCCTGGCGGCGGGCCTGCGGCAATACGTAGAGCTCTGCGATCTCTCCGACCCGTGCCTGACCGTCCTCGATCTGCCACAAGTGGGCGAGGACGAAACCGCGGGGATGCTGCTGGGCCTCCGCCAGCCAGAGCAAGCGGTTGCGCGAGGCGGCCAGGAGCAGTGCCTGGATCGCCTGTTGGTCGCCGGCATCCAGGGTTTCCCCGGCTTCGCGGACATTGGCTTGCCAGAGCGCGGCCACCGCGGGGACGTCGTCGGCGCTGGCCAGGCGAACCCGGTGCTGCTCTGGCGTCGCATCGAGCTCCTGGCCGACCCGCAGCAGGTTGCCATCGGGATCGATCAGGGCGAATTCGCGCATGCCCCAGGGCTGGTCTGCCAGGGCCGTGATGCGTGGAATCCCCTGGCCGCCCAGGCCGAGGGCCGCGGCCTGGCGATGCAGCGCCTGGGCGTCCTCCAGGCGCAGGTAGGCAGCGCTGCAATTGATCTTCGGTTCGAGCGCCTCGAACAGCGACAGGTGCAGCTCCAGGGCGCCGCGCTGGAGGATGGCGTAGGTCGGATAGCGAGCGCCAAGGTGGAAGCCGAGGGACTGGTAGAAGGCGCTGGCGCTGTCCAGATCGCGGCAGGGGAAGGTCGGGATTGCGCGTTCCATGGCGACGGTTCTCGAAAGGATGAGTTTCGATCTGAGCACGACGAACGGTCGTTCTCAAGGCTCTTGAAATACTTCCGACGATCCCTATCTAGTTCGTGCGGGATGCCGAAGACGGGTTCCGCACCAGAGTACTTGCTGATAATTCAGGAGATTCGCAATGAGCAACGCTTTTTCCCTCGCCCCGCTGTTCCGTCATTCCGTAGGCTTCGATCGCTTCAACGATCTGTTCGAGTCGGCCCTGCGCAATGAGGCCGGGAGTACCTACCCGCCCTACAACGTCGAAAAGCACGGTGACGACGAGTATCGCATCGTCATCGCCGCCGCCGGCTTCCAGGAAGAGGACCTGGACCTGCAGGTCGAGCGCGGCGTGCTGACCGTCAGTGGCGGCAAGCGCGAGAAGTCCACGGACAACGTGACCTACCTGCACCAGGGCATCGCCCAGCGCGCCTTCAAGCTGTCGTTCCGCCTCGCCGACCATATCGAGGTCAAGGCGGCTTCGCTGGCCAACGGCCTGCTGAACATCGACCTGGTCCGGCTGGTTCCGGAAGAAGCCAAGCCGAAGCGTATCGCCATCAATGGCCAGCGCCCGGCACTGGACAACCAGTAACCGTCAGCGGTGATCGAAAAAAGGCGCCTTCGGGCGCCTTTTTTCATTTCGTTGCGCTATCGGCCCGGGGCTCCGCCGGTAGGCCGTCGGGCACCTCGTCCAGCAGGACGTCGAGGTCGACGGCGGCCGCCATCGCCCGGTTGCCTTCGTCGCTGGGGTGCAGATGGTCGCCGGAGTCGTAGCGCGCGGCGAGCCGCGACGGCTGCTCCGGATCGCGCAATGCCGCGTCGAAGTCGATCACCGCATCGAAGGCGCCGGCATGACGGATCCACTCGTTAACCTGCCTGCGCAGGGCTTCCTTGGCGGGATGGTAATAATCGCTCAACGGCGTGCCGGGCAGTGCGCCCTCGAACGGCGTGAGGGTCGCGCCGACGACCCGGATACCCCGGTTGTGCGCCCGTTCGATCAATTGCCGGTAGCCGGCGATCAGCGCTTCCAGGGTGGGCGGTGCGGCATTCCGGGCGAAAGCGGTACCGGGCCAGGCAATGTCGTTGATGCCGAGCATCACCACCATGCTGCTTGCGCCTGGCTGGGCCAGTACGTCGCGGTCCAGACGTGCCAGCGCGCTCGCGCCCATGCCGTCGCTCAGCAGACGGGCGCCGGAAATCCCCGCATTGACCACGGCGACGCCATGCGGGGCCAGGCGTTCGGCGAGGAAGTCCGGCCAACGGCTGTTCCGGTCGAGGCTGGCGCTGGCTCCGTCGGTGATCGAGTCGCCGAGCGTCACCAGCGTCCGCGTTGCCGCTTCGGTTTCAACCAGGATACCTGTCAACAGCAGGCGCGCGGTGGTGCTCTGGCTGTCCGCCGCGTCCAGCTGCAATGCGTGGCTTTGGGTCTGCTCGCCGGCGACGATCCAGCCCGTCTGGCGGCCGTCCCAGTGGAAGGTTTCCATGGGCGTGGCGGCCGGCAGGTAGAGACTCACCAGCACCTGCGAGAGCGCGGCCACCGGCATCGCCACCGGATCGCTGAGTAGCGTGGCGCCGGGCGCGATGGTCGCCGTCCGGCGTCCGCCAAAGGTCACGTCATGCAGGCTGCCGGTGGCGACCGCGGCGCGCTCGGAACCGGGTTTGGCCAGGGTGGCCCGGCCGATCCGGATCGGGCGCTTTCCATAGGTATTTGCCAGGACGATGCGCACGCGCGTTCCTCCCAGGCTGATTCGCGCCAGTTGCCGCACCGTCTGGTCGTGCAGTTCGGCCGGCACGTTGCTGGGAAACAGGAAGTCCTCAGCCCAGACCGGCTGCGGGCTGGCCTGCCAACTGGCGGTCCAGGAAGCGGCCGGCGCGGCGCAGGCGTACAACAGGCTCGTCGCGAGCGCGAAGGCCCGGGTTGCGCTGGAGGTCGCGGCGGGAAGTCTTTCGATGGGTCGTTTCATGTCGTTGAATTCAGTGGTTATCCTGTAGCTGATGATGAATTCAAAGATTTAAGGGAAATAGACCGCAGCGGGGAATATCATTTATGAAGCGAAATCATCAGGCAGGGCGCCATGGCCCGGCTTGAAGTCAACCGTTCCGGCGAACTGGAGGTGTTTGCCCGGGTCGTCGAGTCGGGGGGCTTTTCCGCCGCCGCTCGACGTTGCGGCATGACGCCCTCGGCAGTCAGCAAGCTGATCACCCGGCTCGAACAGCGCCTGGGAACCCGCTTGCTGAACCGCTCCACCCGTCAATTGCAACTGACGCCCGAGGGATGTGCGTTCTACGAGCGCGGGGTGCGTATCCTGGCCGACCTGGAGGAAGCCGAGCGGTGTGCGAGCGAAAACGCGGCGCCGCGCGGGCGCTTGCGAGTCAACGCCAACGTGCCTTTCGGACATCACTTCCTGCTGCCGCTGGTGCCCGAGTTCCTCGCGCAGCATCCCGAGGTGACGCTGGATATCGTGCTGACCGATGAGGTCGTCGACATCCTCGAGCAGCGCACCGACGTGGCCGTGCGCGCGGGGCCGCTGAAAAGCTCGAGCCTGGTGGCGCGCAAGCTGGGGAGCACGCGCATGCTGATCGTCGGTGCGCCGGCCTACCTGGCCCGGCATGGCATGCCGGCCACGCCGCAGGCGCTGCTGGGGCACAACCGCCTCGGCGCCAACTATGTGCGAACGCGCTCCGGCTGGCCGCTGCGGGACGCCGGCGAGGAACTCGTGGTGCCGTTGTCGGGCAACGCCCAGGCCAGCGATGGCGAGGCGCTGCGCCGTCTGGCCGTGGCCGGCCTGGGCCTGGCGCGGCTGGCCGCGTTCCAGGTGCGCGAGGACATAGCCGCCGGTCGCCTGATTCCCGTGCTCGAGGCATACAACCCGGGCGACCTGGAGGAAGTCCACGCCGTCAACGTCGGCCAGGGCGGCTATCTGCCGCTGCGCGTGCGGGCGTTCCTGGACTTTCTGGCGGAGCGCGTCGATATGAGCCAGGTTGATCGCAGTGCTACATGAATACGCCGATTCCGCGGCCGAAAGCTTTTCTTCCTAGCGCTTCATCCACAGGAGGCAATCCAGATGAGCGATGACATCCAGCGTTACCCCAGCAGCCTGCCGTTTCCCTTTTCCCGCGCGGTGCGGGCCGGCGGCTTCCTGTTTCTTTCCGGGCAGGTGCCGATGAGTCCGAGCGGCGAGGTGGTGCGTGGCGATATCCAGACCCAGACCGAAGCGGTGATGGCACGCATCGGCGAGACGCTGGAGAACTGTGGCGCGCGTTTCGACCAACTGGTGAAGGTCACCGTCTGGCTGTCGGACATGGCCCACTTCGCCGGTTTCAACGAGGTCTACCAGCGTCATGTGCAGGGGGCCTTGCCGGTACGCTCGACGGTGACCGCCGGGCTGGCGCTGGGGGTCGACGTGGAGGTCGAGGTGCAGGCGTGGGTCGGCGAGGGCTGAGTCGCGAGGGCATTGGCATGCAGGTCGGGTGAGCGCTGGCCGCGGACGGCGAAGAGGGGAGGGCCTACCCGTGGCGTCCGACCTGAATCGCTTCAGGCCGCTGGAGTGCCGTTGCCGAATGCCTGTTCGTCGAGCAGGCGCATGAAGGCGCGCGCGGCGTTCGACAGGGTCCGCTCGGTGTGCAGGATATAGCCGAGCTGGCGGCTGAGCTGGATGTCCTGCAGCGGCAGGCGCACCACCTGGTCGTCGAGCATGGTCCGCGGCAGCACGCTCCAGGCCAGGCCGATGGAGACCATCATCTTGATGGTCTCCAGGTAGTTGGTGCTCATGGCGATGTTCGGCGTCAGCCCTTCGGCTTCGAACATGCGCCGCACGATGTGGTGGGTGAAGGTGTTGCCGCCGGGGAATACCGCGGGGTGCTTGGCGACGTCGGCGAGGAACACCGTGCCCTGTCGGGCCAGCGGGTGCTCCGGGGCGGCGACGAAGTCCAGCGGGTCGTCCCACACCGGGACTGCGCGCACCGGTTCGGCGGTTTCCGGGGCCAGGGTGATCACCGCCAGTTCCGCACGACCATGAAGGATCTCCTCGTAGGCCACTTCCGAATCCAGGAACTGGATATCCAGCGCCACCTGCGGATGCGCCCGGGTGAAGGCGCGCAGCAGCGGCGGCAGGCGATGCAGGCCGATGTGGTGGCTGGTGGCCAGGACCAGCCGGCCGCTGACCTCGCCGGTGAGGTTGTTCAGCGCCCGGCGGGTGTCGTCGAGCACGTTGAGCAACTGGTAGGCGCGCGGCAGCAGGGCGCGGCCGGCCTCGGTGAGGTTGACCTCGCGGCCGACCCGGTCGAACAGCCGGGCATTGAGCTGCTGTTCGAGGGCGGCGATGCGCTTGCTCACCGCCGGTTGGGTCAGGTGCAGGCGCTCGCCGGCTTCGGAGAAGCTGCCGGTCTCGGCAATGGCGATGAAGGTGTTGAGGCTGTTCAGGTCCATTGCGGGCCTCCGCTGGTTTCGGCTGCCCGGAGCTTAGCGCCAACGGATTCCTGTTGGGAATGCTTTGGATGAAAAATATGAATTTGAGTTATTCGTAGACAAGCCATAGGATCATCCTCACAAGCCCTGTGGGCATAGAAATGAGCTGATGAGGAAATCCCGATGGCCGGCAAGACCCTCTACGACAAACTCTGGGACATGCACCTGGTCAAGCAGCGCGACGACGGTTCGGCGCTGATCTACATCGACCGCCATATCCTGCACGAAGTGACCTCGCCGCAGGCCTTCGAGGGTCTTCGCCTGGCCGGGCGCAAGCCGTGGCGGATCGACGCCAACATCGCCACCCCGGACCACAACGTGCCGACCACCCGCACCGAGCGCAAGGGCGGCATCGCCGCCATCGCCGACGAGGTCTCGCGCCTGCAGGTGCAGACCCTCGACGAGAACTGCGACGACTTCGGCATCACCGAATTCAAGATGAACGACGTGCGCCAGGGCATCGTCCATGTGGTCGGTCCGGAGCAGGGCGCGACCCTCCCGGGGATGACCGTGGTCTGCGGCGACTCGCACACTTCCACCCACGGCGCCTTCGGCGCGCTGGCCCACGGCATCGGCACTTCCGAGGTCGAGCATGTGCTGGCGACCCAGTGCCTGGTGGCGAAGAAGATGAAGAACATGCTGGTCAAGGTCGAAGGCAGGTTGCCGGCCGGCGTCACGGCGAAGGATATCGTCCTCGCGGTGATCGGCAGGATCGGCACCGCCGGCGGCAACGGCCACGCCATCGAGTTCGCCGGCAGCGCCATCCGCGACCTGTCCATCGAAGGGCGGATGACCATCTGCAACATGTCGATCGAGGCGGGCGCCCGCGTCGGCCTGGTCGCCGTCGACCAGAAGACCATCGACTACGTGAAGGGCCGGCCCTTCGCGCCGAGCGCCGAGCAATGGGACCAGGCCGTCGCCTGCTGGCAGGGACTGGTGTCGGACGCCGATGCCCGCTTCGATGCGGTGGTCGAGCTGGACGCCGCGCAGATCAAGCCGCAGGTCAGCTGGGGCACGTCGCCGGAAATGGTCCTGGCCGTGGACCAGAACGTGCCGGACCCGGCCCGCGAGAGCGACCCGATCAAGCGCGGTTCGATCGAGCGCGCCTTGAAGTACATGGGCCTGCGGCCGAACCAGGCGATCACCGACATCCAGCTGGACCGGGTATTCATCGGTTCCTGCACCAACTCGCGGATCGAGGACCTGCGTGCCGCCGCCGAAGTGGCCAGGGGCCGCAAGGTCGCCGCGACCATCAAGCAGGCGTTGGTGGTGCCGGGTTCCGGGTTGGTCAAGGAGCAGGCCGAGAAGGAAGGCCTGGACCGGATCTTCATCGAGGCCGGCTTCGAATGGCGCGAGCCGGGCTGTTCCATGTGCCTGGCGATGAACCCGGACCGGCTGGAGAGCGGCGAACACTGCGCCTCGACCTCCAACCGCAACTTCGAGGGCCGTCAGGGCGCCGGTGGCCGTACCCACCTGGTCAGCCCGGCGATGGCCGCCGCCGCGGCCGTCAACGGCCGCTTCATCGATGTCCGCGAATTGCTCGCCTGAGGAGAACCGAGATGAAACCCTATACCCAGACGACCGGTCTCGTCGCTCCGCTGGATCGCGCCAACGTCGATACCGATCAGATCATTCCCAAGCAATTCCTCAAGTCGATCAAGCGCACCGGCTTCGGCCCCAACCTGTTCGACGAATGGCGCTACCTGGATGTCGGGCAGCCGGGACAGGACAACTCGAAGCGTCCGCTGAACCCGGACTTCGTCCTCAACCAGCCGCGCTACCAGGGTGCCAGCGTACTGCTGGCGCGGGAGAACTTCGGCTGCGGCTCGTCCCGCGAGCACGCGCCCTGGGCGCTGGACGAGTACGGTTTCCGCACGGTGATCGCACCGAGCTATGCCGACATCTTCTTCAACAACAGTTTCAAGAACGGCTTGCTGCCGATCATCCTGCCCGAGGCCGAGGTGGACGAACTGTTCCGCCAGGTCGAGGCGAACGAAGGCTACCAGTTGTCCATCGACCTGGCGGCGCAGACCGTTACCCGTCCTGATGGCAAGGTGCTGGGTTTCGAGGTCGACCCGTTCCGCAAGCATTGCCTGCTCAACGGCCTCGACGACATCGGCCTGACGCTGCAGGACGCCGATGCGATCCGTGCCTTCGAGGACGGCTACCGCCAGCAGCAGCCCTGGCTGTTCCGCTGAGCGCCACGTGAGTCCCATTGCCGGGCGCATCCTGGGTAGGGTGCGCCCGGTTTTTCTCCCGGAGTAGGTTCATGAGCGACCACGATGACGTTGTCCAGCGCCAGTTCGGCGCCCAGGCTTCGGCCTACCTGAGCAGCGCCGTGCATGCCCAGGGCGAGGAATTCGCCTTGCTGCGCGACGCCCTGGCCGGGCGCCCGGAAGCGCGGGTCCTCGACCTGGGCTGCGGCGCCGGCCACGTGAGCTTCCAGGTCGCCGCCCTGGCAGGGGAGGTGGTGGCCTACGATCTTTCCGCCGAGATGCTCGCCGTGGTGGCGCAGAGCGCCGCGGAACGGGGCATGGCGAACATCCGTACCGAACAGGGCAAGGCGGAGAGCCTGCCCTTCGCCGACGGCGAGTTCGATTTCGTCTTCAGTCGCTATTCCACCCATCACTGGCGCGATGTCGGCCTGGCCCTGCGCGAGGTGCGGCGGGTGCTCAAGCCCGGCGGGGTGGCGATCTTCGTCGACGTGGCGGCGCCCGGGCAGGCCTTGCCGGACACCTTCCTGCAGACCGTCGAGCTGCTCCGCGACACCAGCCATGTGCGCAACTACTCGCCGGCCGAGTGGGCGCGCCTGAGCGGCGAGGCGGGCCTGCTGGTAACCGGAAGCCGGCGCCAGCGCCTGCGCCTGGAGTTCCAGTCGTGGGTCGAGCGGATGCGTACGCCGGAGGTGTTCCGCCAGGCGATCCGCACCCTGCAGCTGGCGGTGGGCGAGGAAGTCAGGGAGTATTTCGAGATTGCCGACGACGGCTCGTTCAGCACCGACGTGCTGGTGCTGTGGCTGCGTCGGGAGTGACGGTTCGATCGCGGCGGCGCATGCCCGCCGTTCAATGAATGAAGGACAAGAGGGTGTTATGAGCAAGCAGATCCTGGTTCTCCCCGGTGACGGTATCGGCCCGGAAATCATGGCGGAAGCGGTCAAGGTGCTGGAACTGGCCAACGACAGGTTCCAGCTCGGCTTCGAACTGGCCGAGGACGTCATCGGTGGCGCGGCCATCGACAAGCACGGCGTGCCGCTGGCCGACCAGACCCTGCAGCGCGCGCGCCAGGCCGATGCGGTGCTGCTGGGCGCGGTAGGGGGGCCGAAGTGGGACAGGATCGAACGCGATATCCGTCCCGAGCGCGGTCTGCTGAAGATTCGCTCGCAACTGGGCCTGTTCGCCAACCTGCGTCCGGCCATCCTCTATCCGCAACTGGCCGCGGCCTCCAGCCTGAAGCCGGAAGTGGTCGCCGGGCTGGACATCCTCATCGTCCGCGAACTGACCGGCGGCATCTACTTCGGCCAGCCCCGCGAGCAGCGCGTGCTGGAGAACGGCGAGCGCCAGGCCTACGACACCCTGCCGTACAGCGAGAGCGAAATCCGTCGTATCGCCCGCGTCGGTTTCGACATGGCCCGCGTACGCAACAACAGGCTCTGCTCGGTGGACAAGGCCAACGTTCTCGCCTCCAGCCAACTGTGGCGGGAAGTGGTGGAAGAGGTGGCGAAGGACTACCCGGACGTCGAGCTTTCCCATATGTACGTGGATAACGCCGCCATGCAACTGGTGCGCGCGCCCAAGCAGTTCGACGTGATGGTCACCGACAACATGTTCGGCGACATCCTGTCGGATGAGGCTTCCATGCTGACCGGTTCCATCGGCATGCTGCCTTCTGCCTCGCTCGACGCGAGCAACAAGGGCATGTACGAACCCTGCCACGGTTCCGCCCCGGACATCGCCGGTCAGGGCATCGCCAACCCGTTGGCGACCATCCTCTCGGTCTCGATGATGTTGCGCTACAGCTTCAGCCAGGCGACCGCCGCCGACGCCATCGAGCAGGCGGTGAGCAAGGTCCTCGACCAGGGGCTGCGCACCGGCGACATCTGGTCCGAAGGCTGCCGCAAGGTCGGCACCCGGGAAATGGGCGATGCCGTAGTCGCGGCACTCAAGAATCTGTAATCTGACGGGCTTGGCCGGCGCCATGATGGCTGCCGGCCAGCTCACTTCTCTCATATAGGTGTAGTTGCGATGAAGCGTGTAGGTCTGATCGGTTGGCGCGGGATGGTGGGTTCCGTACTCATGCAGCGGATGCTGGAAGAGCGGGACTTCGACCTGATCGAGCCGGTGTTCTTCACCACGTCGAACGTCGGTGGCCAGGGCCCGGAAGTGGGCAAGGACATCGCTCCGCTGAAGGACGCCTACAGCATCGACGAGCTGAAGACCCTCGACGTGATCCTGACCTGCCAGGGCGGCGACTACACCAGCGAAGTATTCCCCAAGCTGCGCGAGGCCGGCTGGCAGGGCTACTGGATCGATGCCGCCTCCAGCCTGCGCATGGAAGACGACGCGGTGATCGTCCTCGACCCGGTCAACCGCAAGGTCATCGACCAGGCTCTGGACGCCGGCACCCGCAACTACATCGGCGGCAACTGCACCGTCAGCCTGATGCTGATGGCCCTGGGCGGGCTGTTCGACGCCGGCCTGGTCGAGTGGATGAGTGCCATGACCTACCAGGCCGCCTCCGGCGCCGGCGCGCAGAACATGCGTGAACTGCTCAAGCAGATGGGCGCCGCCCATGCATCGGTGGCGGATGACCTGGCCAACCCGGCCAGCGCGATCCTCGACATCGACCGCAAGGTGGCGGAGACCCTGCGCAGCGAAGCCTTCCCCACCGAGCATTTCGGCGCGCCGCTGGGCGGCAGCCTGATCCCCTGGATCGACAAGGAACTGCCCAACGGGCAGAGCCGCGAAGAGTGGAAGGCCCAGGCGGAGACCAACAAGATCCTTGCCCGCTTCAAGAACCCGATCCCGGTCGACGGTATCTGCGTGCGCGTCGGCGCCATGCGTTGCCACAGCCAGGCGCTGACCATCAAGTTGAACAAGGATGTGCCGCTGACCGACATCGAGGGCCTGATCAGCCAGCACAATCCCTGGGTCAAGCTGGTGCCGAACCACCGCGAGGTAAGCGTGCGCGAGCTGACCCCGGCCGCCGTCACCGGCACCCTGAGCGTTCCGGTCGGGCGCCTGCGCAAGCTGAACATGGGCTCCCAGTATCTCGGCGCCTTCACCGTCGGCGACCAGTTGCTGTGGGGCGCTGCCGAGCCGCTGCGGCGCATGCTGCGCATCCTGCTGGAGCGCTGATCGATCCGGTGCCGCCCGCAATGGGCGGCGCCTCGATTGCCTGGGCGAAGGTGGGCAAGTAAAGTGCCACGCCTATTTCGCAGACCGCCGAGGCTTTTCCCATGTCCCAGCCCCTCAATGTCGCAGTCGTAGGCGCCACCGGATCGGTTGGCGAGGCTCTGGTCGGTCTCCTCGACGAACGCGACTTCCCGCTTCATCGTCTGCACCTGCTGGCCAGCGCCGAGTCGGCCGGGCAGCGCATGGGTTTCGCCGAAAGCAGCCTGCGCGTCGGCGATGTCGATAGCTTCGATTTTTCCAGTGTCGGCCTGGCCTTCTTCGCCGCGGCAGCCGAGGTGTCGCGTGCCCATGCCGAGCGCGCCCGCGCGGCGGGTTGTTCGGTGATCGACCTGAGCGGCGCCCTGGAACCGAGCGTCGCACCGCCGGTCATGGTTTCGGTGAATGCCGAACGCCTGGCCTCCCAAGCGGCGCCGTTCCTTTTGTCCAGTCCTTGCGCCGTAGCCGCCGAACTGTGCGAAGTGCTGGCGCCACTCCTGGCCACGCTGGATTGCCGGCAACTGAACCTGACAGCCTGCCTCTCCGTCTCCAGCCTGGGGCGCGAAGGGGTCAAGGAACTCGCCCGGCAGACCGCCGAACTGCTCAATGCGCGCCCCCTGGAGCCGCGTCTCTTCGACCGCCAGATCGCCTTCAACCTGCTCGCGCAGGTCGGCGCGGTGGATGCCGAGGGACACAGCGCGATCGAGCGGCGCATCTTCGCGGAGGTGCAGGCCTTGCTTGGCGAGCGTATCGGACCGTTGAACGTTACCTGCATCCAGGCGCCGGTATTCTTCGGCGATAGCCTCAGCGTGACCCTGCAGTGCGCGGAGCCGGTGGACCTGGCCGCGGTGACGCGGGTCCTCGATGCGACGAAAGGTATCGAATGGGTCGGCGAGGGCGATTATCCGACGGTGGTCGGCGATGCCCTCGGCCAGGACGAGACCTATGTCGGCCGGGTGAGGGCGGGGCAGGCTGATCCCTGTCAGGTCAATTTGTGGATTGTGTCTGATAATGTGCGAAAAGGTGCCGCGCTGAATGCCGTGCTCCTGGGTGAGTTGTTGATAAAACACTATCTGTAAAAGATACTTACCCACAGATTTGTAGAATTATTCGAGCTTGTTAATACTGGTTCGATCCGCTGCTGCCGGGGAGCGTCCGTCCATGCATGGCTGGGCGAGCGGACAGCAAGCACCGACGCACTCCCTCTCGTGAAACGAGAAAAGATATTAAAACCAAGGGATTACACTATGGTTCGGCTTCGTACACTGGTTCGGGCAATCGCGGCGGCCTCGGTCCTGACTTCCGGCATGGCGCATGGATTGGGACTGGGGGAAATCACCCTGAAGTCGGCGTTGAACCAACCGTTGGATGCCGAGATCGAGCTGCTCGAAGTTCGTGACCTGGGTTCGGGCGAGGTGATCCCGAGCCTGGCGTCGCCGGAAGAGTTCAGCAAGGCGGGCGTCGATCGCCTGTACTACCTCACCGACCTGAAGTTCACGCCGGTGGTGAAGCCCAACGGCAAGAGCGTCATTCGCGTGACCTCGTCGAAGCCGGTGCAGGAGCCCTACCTGAACTTCCTGGTCCAGGTGCTCTGGCCGAACGGCCGCCTGCTGCGCGAGTACACCGTCCTGCTGGATCCGCCGCTGTACTCCCCGCAGGCCGCGGCAAGCGCTCCGCAAGCGCCGGTCAGCGCGCCGCGCGTGACCGGCGCCCCGCGAGCCCCGCAGGCTCCGGCTCCGGTGCGTACCACCGCGCCGGCAGGCAGCGACACCTATCGCACCGTTTCCAACGACACGCTCTGGGAGATCGCCCAGCGCAACCGTACCGATCGCGTTTCCGTACCCCAGGCGATGCTCGCGTTCCAGGAGCTGAATCCGGGCGCCTTCGTCGATGGCAACATCAACCGGCTGAAGAGCGGCCAGGTCCTGCGCATTCCCACCGAACAGCAGATGCTGGAGCGCTCGCCGCGCGAGGCGCTGTCCCAGGTGCAGGCGCAGAACCAGAGCTGGCGCGGCAGCCGCAATCCGGCCGCGGGCAGCGCTGGCGCCAGGCAGTTGGATGCGACCCAGCGCAATGCCGCCGGGTCGGCGCCATCCAAGGTCGACGCCACGGACAATCTGCGCCTGGTGTCTGGCGAGGGCAAGGCCAGCAAGGGTGCCGACAAGGGCGGAAAGGGCGACAGCAAGGCGATCGCCGATACCCTGGCGGTGACCAAGGAAAGCCTCGACAGCACTCGCCGCGAGAACGAAGAACTGCAGAGTCGCATGCAGGATCTGCAGAGCCAGTTGGACAAGCTGCAGAAGTTGATCCAGCTGAAGGACGCCCAGTTGGCCAAGCTGCAAGGGCAGTTGGGCGCCGAAGGCCAGGGCGCAGCCCAGCCGAACGCAGCCCTGCCGGATGCGTCCCAGCCCAGTGCGGCCGCGCAGGCACCGGCTCAGCCCGGGACTCCCGCTGCGGCAGCGCCGACTCCTGCTCCGGCCGGAGACGCACCCGCCGCTCCGGCGCAGCCTCCGGTGGCGCCGCCGCCCGCGCCAGCTGCCGAGAAGCCTCCGGCACCTGCCGTTCCGGCGCCCGCTCCGGTACAGGCGGCAGAGCAGCCGGCACCGAGCTTCCTCGACGAACTGCTGGCCAACCCGCTGTGGTTGGCGGTGATCGGCGGTAGCGCACTGCTGGCGTTGCTGGTGCTGCTGATGATCCTGTCGCGGCGCAATGCGCAGAAAGAGAAGGAAGAAGCCCAGGCTTTCGCCGCGGATACCGGCGAGGAACAGGAGGATGCGCTGGACCTGGGAAAGGACGGCTTCGACGACCTGACCCTCGACGAGCCTGAGCCGCAGGTCGCAGCCGTCGCTCCGCAGGTCGAGAAGACCACCGCGCAGACTTCCGATGCGCTGGGCGAGGCCGACATCTATATCGCCTACGGGCGTTTCAACCAGGCCGCCGAACTGTTGCAGAACGCCATCTACGACGAGCCGCAGCGCACCGACCTGCGCCTCAAGCTGATGGAAGTCTATGCCGAGATGGGCGATCGCGAAGGTTTCGCTCGCCAGGAAAACGAGCTGCGCGAAATCGGCGGCGCACAGCCGCAGGTCGAGCAGCTCAAGTCGCGCTATCCGGCAATGGTCGCGGTCGCCGCGGTTGCCGGCCTGGCCGGCGCCAAGCTGGCGCAGGACGAGCTGGATAGCTTCAGCCTTGACGACCTGTCGCTCGACGACAGCGGTCACGCGGCCAAGCCGGATGCGGCAGGACAGGATCTCGACGACGCCTTCGACCTGAGCCTGGACGACCTGGGCGGCGACGACGTGCAGGCCGACCTCAAGTCCGACAGCGGGGCGCTGGACGACCTGACCCTGGACAGCGATCTGGACCTGGCGGCCTCGACCGCGGCGGACAAGCCTGTCGACGATCTCGACTTCGGCCTGGATTTCGCGGAGTTGGCAGAGACTCCGAGCCAACCCAAGCATGACGACCTGGGCGATTTCTCCCTGGATCTCGATGCGCCGGAAGACAAGCTTTCGGACGACGACTTCCTGCTTTCGCTGAACGACGAAGTGCCCGCCGCGGCGCCCGCCGACAACGAATTCACCCTCGATACCGAGGCTGCCGAAGAGCCGGCGTTGTCCCTGCCGGACGACTTCGACCTGTCGCTGGCCGACGAGCCGACGGAGCCGGCCGCTCCGGAGAAGGGCGAGGACAGTTTCGCCGCCCAGTTGGACGAGGTGAGTGCGCAGTTGGACGAGTTGGCCAGCAACCTTGACGAGCCGAAGAGCGCGACGCCGAGTTTCTCCGCCGAAGATGCAGCGGTCGCCTCCGCCCTGGACGGAGACGCCGACGATGACTTCGACTTCCTCTCCGGTGCCGACGAAGCGGCGACCAAGCTGGATCTGGCTCGCGCCTACATCGACATGGGCGATAGCGAAGGCGCGCGCGATATCCTCGACGAAGTCCTGGCCGAAGGTAACGACAGCCAGCAGGCGGAAGCCCGCGAGTTGCTGGAGCGCCTGGCCTGATCCGGAAATGAAGCGACCCTCATGAACGATGTTGTTCCGCCAGCGGCAGCCGAATCGGCTGCCGCTGGCGTTTCCAGAATCGCCCTCGGCATCGAGTACAAGGGCTCCCGCTATCGTGGCTGGCAGCGCCAGGAAGCCGGCGTGCCTTCCGTGCAGGAAGCGCTGGAGCGCGCCTTGTCGAAGGTTGCCGCCGAGCCGGTCGGGGTGATCTGCGCCGGCCGTACCGACGCTGCCGTTCATGCCAGCGGCCAGGTGGTGCATTTCGACACCGCGGTGGAGCGCCCGTTGAAAGCATGGGTGATGGGCACCAACGCCAACCTGCCCGCGGATATCAGTGTGACCTGGGCGAGGGTGATGCCGGCGCATTTCCACGCGCGCTTCTCGGCCATGGCCCGGCGCTATCGCTACGCCATCTACAACGATCCGATCCGCCCGGCGCACCTGGCCGAGGAGGTCACCTGGAACCATCGGCCGCTGGATATCGGGCGGATGCGCGAGGCGGCCCAGGTACTGGTCGGCACCCATGACTTCACCTCGTTCCGGGCGGTGCAGTGCCAGGCCAAGTCGCCGGTCAAGACCATGCATCACGTGCGCTTGCTGGAGCATGGTCGGTTGATCGTGCTGGACATCCGCGGTAACGCTTTCCTTCACCATATGGTGCGCAACATCGCTGGCGTCCTGATGACCATCGGTGCCGGCGAGCGGCCGATCGAATGGGCGAAGGAGGTGCTCGAGGCGCGCGACCGGCGCGCCGGTGGGGTCACCGCTCACCCCTACGGACTCTATCTGGTGCGGGTGGAGTACCCCGGGGAGTTCGAGTTGCCCGAGCGCTACCTGGGGCCGCATTTCCTTTCCGGATTGCCCGATATCGTCGGCTGACGTCGAATCGGGCTTTTGCTACCATCGAGAATTCCCGCCGGACCGGCCGTCCGGCGGTTCGTCGCTCACTCGCCGAGGATTCTCCGTCGTTGCCAGCCGTTCGCATCAAGATCTGCGGTATCACCCGAGTCGAGGACGCCCTGGCCGCTGCCGCGGCGGGCGCCGATGCCATCGGCCTGGTGTTCTATGCGAAGAGCCCGCGGGCGGTGGATATCCATCGGGCGCGGGAGATCGTTCGTGCCCTGCCGCCGTTCGTGACCAGCGTCGGCCTGTTCGTCAACGCCAGCCGCTGCGAACTGGGCGAGATTCTCGATGCGGTGCCGCTGGACCTGCTGCAATTCCATGGCGACGAGCGCGCCGAGGACTGCGAGGGACATCGGCGACCCTACCTGAAAGCCCTGCGGATGAAGCCCGGCGACGACATCGTCGGGCGCGCGGCGGCATATCCGGGAGCTGCCGGGATTCTCCTGGATACCTATGTGGAAGGCGTGCCCGGCGGCACGGGGGCGGCGTTCGACTGGTCGCTGGTGCCGACCGACCTGGGCAAACCCCTGGTGCTGGCCGGCGGTCTGACGCCGGATAACGTCGGCAGGGCAGTCGAGCAGGTCAAGCCCTACGCGGTGGACGTCAGCGGTGGCGTCGAGGCGAGCAAGGGAGTCAAGGATGCGGCGAGGGTCCGCGCGTTCGTGGACGCGGTGCGTTCGCGGCGCCGCGACGAGACATGATGTGACGACGGGCGGCCCGCCGCCGTCCACTAGCGTGTCGCCGTTTCCGCGACAACGCCCGGCCGCCGATAGGGAGGCCAGATATTTCGCGATAGCCGCTCGCCGGGTATCGCCCAGGTGACCGCGCAGGCGGGGGATGGGACAGGCCGCGAAACGTTTCGCAGCCGTGGGGCCCACCGCTGCCGGCGGTCACGAAGATGAATTTGCTCAGGGACGCCGTCACCGGATCGGTGCGGCCATCCCGACCTTGCACTGGAGAACAAAGAGCATGAGCAACTGGCTGGTAGACAAGCTGATCCCTTCCATCATGCGTTCCGAGTCCCAGAAGAGTTCGGTACCGGAAGGCCTGTGGCACAAATGCCCGTCCTGCGAAGCCGTGCTGTACCGTCCGGAGCTGGAAAAGACCCTGGATGTCTGCCCGAAGTGCGACCACCACATGCGCATCAACGCGCGTACCCGCCTGGATATCTTCCTCGATGAGGACGGTCGCGAGGAGCTGGGCGCCGACCTCGAGCCGGTGGACCGCCTGAAATTCCGCGACAGCAAGAAGTACAAGGATCGCCTCGCCGCGGCACAGAAGGACACCGGCGAGAAGGACGCGCTGATCGCCATGAGCGGCAAGCTGCAGGGCATGCCGGTGGTCGCCTGCGCCTTCGAGTTCTCCTTCATGGGCGGTTCGATGGGCGCCATCGTCGGCGAGCGCTTCGTTCGCGCAGCCAACGTCGCCCTGGAGAAGCGCTGCCCGCTGATCTGCTTCTCCGCCTCCGGCGGCGCGCGCATGCAGGAAGCGCTGATCTCGCTGATGCAGATGGCCAAGACCTCGGCGGTCCTGGCGCGCCTGCGCGAAGAAGGCATCCCGTTCGTCTCGGTATTGACCGACCCGGTCTACGGCGGCGTTTCCGCCAGCCTGGCGATGCTCGGCGACGTGATCGTCGGCGAACCCAAGGCGCTGATCGGCTTCGCCGGTCCCCGCGTGATCGAGCAGACCGTCCGCGAGAAGCTTCCGGAAGGCTTCCAGCGTAGCGAGTTCCTCCTCGAGCATGGCGCCATCGACATGATCGTGCATCGTGCCGAGTTGCGGCCGCGCCTGGCCAATCTGCTGTCGGCCTTCACTCATTCGCCGAGCCCCGTATCCGCATGACCCAGCGTTCCCTGGCCGATTGGCTGAGCTATCTCGAACAACTCCATCCGACGGCCATCGACATGGGCCTGGAGCGTTCCCGCGAGGTAGCGCGCCGGCTCGGCCTGGGAAGGCCGGCGAAACGCGTGGTCACCGTTACCGGGACCAACGGCAAGGGCTCCACCTGCGCCCTGCTCGCCGAACTGCTGCGTGAGCAGGGGTTGTCGGTCGGGGTCTACAGCTCGCCGCACCTGCTGCGCTACAACGAGCGGGTGCGGATCGACGGCATCGAGGCCGGCGATGCGCAACTGTGCGACGCCTTCTCCGCGGTGGAGGCCGCACGTGGCGAGATTTCCCTGACCTATTTCGAAATGGGCACGCTGGCCGCCTTCTGGCTGTTCGAGCGCGCCGGGCTGGACTTCGCGGTGCTGGAAGTCGGCCTTGGCGGGCGCCTGGATGCGGTCAACCTGATCGACGCCGACCTGGCGCTGATCACCAGCATCGGCCTGGACCATGCGGACTGGCTGGGCGATACCCGCGAAAGCGTGGCTTTCGAGAAAGCCGGTATCCTGCGCGCCGGCAAACCGGCCCTGTGCGGCGATCTCGATCCCCCGCAGCCATTGCTGGAGCAGGTGGCTGCGCTGGGGGCACCGCTTTACCTGCGCGGTCGCGACTACGACCTGGCGCTCGCCGATCATGGCTGGCACTGGCGCGGGCTGGCCGCGGACGGCCAGGCGCTGGCGCTGCACGATCTGCCGTTGCTCGGGTTGCCCATGGAAAACGCCGCGCTGGCCCTGCAGGCCTACGCGTTGCTCGAGTTGCCCTGGCAGGCGGAGCGCCTGGCCGAGGCGCTGCGGCGGACCCGGGTGACCGGTCGCCTCGATCGCCGCGACCTGTCCTGGAACGGCCAGCCACGCCAGCTCCTGCTGGACGTCGGGCACAATCCCCAGGCCGCCCAGTACCTGGCGCAACGCCTGCGTGCCGCAGCGCCACGAGGGCGCTACCTGGCGGTCTTCGGCCTGCTGGCGGACAAAGACCTGGATGGCGTACTGGAACCCTTGACCGGCTTGGTGCAGGATTGGGCCGTTGCACCGTTGCCGACCCCGCGTTCGCGGCCGGCCGCGGAGCTGGAGGCGGCGCTGATCCTGCGCCAGGTTCCGGCGAGCAGCCATGCGGATATCGCCGCCGCCCTGGACGCGCAGTGCGCCAAGGCTACCGCGGATGATGTCATTCTGCTGTTCGGATCGTTCTATAGCGTGGCCGAAGGCCTGGAATGGCTGGCCCGTAGAACGGATAAGGGGGAGTAAATCATGGCCTTGCTGGAAAGAGGGCTGAAGCAGCGCATCGTCGGGGCGTTGGTGCTGATCGCCCTGGCGGTGATCTTCCTGCCGATGCTGTTCACCCGCGAAGACGAGTCGCGCCAGGTCGTGGTGGAAGCGCCGCCGCGCCCGCAATCGCCGGCCATGCCCAGTGTCGAGGTGCAGCCGACCGAGGTGCCGGAACTGCAGCCCGGCGAGGAAGGCATCGCTCCCGAGATCGTCGAGGAAGGCTCCCCGGCCGCCGCCGGCCAGCCCAGCCAGCCGATCGGCGGCCTGCCGGCGACCCCGCCGGCCACCCAGCCGCCCGCCCAGGCCCAGGCGCCGGCCGCCAGCCTGCCGCCAAGCCAGCCGCAACCGCCCGCTGCGCCGCCGAGCCCGCCGCCCGCGGAGAAGCGCCTGGACGCCAACAACCTGCCGCAGAGCTGGTCGGTACAGCTTGCCAGCCTGTCCAACCGGGCGCGCGCCGAGGAATTGCAGAAGACCCTGCGCTCCCAGGGCTACAACGCCTACATCCGCAGCTTCGACGGGATGAACCGGGTCTTCGTCGGGCCGGTGATCCAGCGCGCCGAGGCGGATCGCCTGCGCGACCAGTTGAGCAAGCAGCAGAAGCTCAACGGCTTCGTCGTGCGCTTCCAGCCGGAACGCGGTTGACCGCGACCCGCGGCTTACCGTCGCGGGCGCGCTCTGCTAAAATGCAGCGCCTTTTCTGCTTGTGGGCTGCATAGTGGCATTTACCTGGGTCGATTGGACGATGGTCGCCATCATCGTCGTTTCCAGCCTGATCAGTCTGAGTCGCGGCTTCGTCAAGGAAGCCTTGTCCCTGCTTACCTGGATAGTCGCCGGCGCGGTGGCCTGGATGTTCGGCGGGGCGCTGGCGCAGCACCTGGGCGAGTACATCCAGACCCCCTCGGCCCGCATCATCGCAGCCTGCGCGCTGCTGTTCATCGCGACCCTGCTGCTCGGGGCGCTGGTCAACTACCTCATCGGCGAACTGATCCGGGTCACCGGCCTCTCCGGCACCGACCGCTTCCTCGGCATGGTCTTCGGCGGTGCGCGCGGCGTACTGCTGGTCGTGCTGCTGGTCGGCCTGCTCAGCCTGGCCCCGGTACAGCAGGACCCTTGGTGGCAGCAGTCGGTGCTGATGCCGCATTTCCTGATGGTTGCCGACTGGTCGAAGAACTTCATTCTCGGTTTCGCCGGCCAGTGGTTGCCGGCCGCGCCGATAACGCCGCCGAGCGGCATCGGCGGGCTGCTTCCCAGCCAGTGATTTTGGCGGGACACTGGCCGAGGCCGGGTCCCGCGGTTTTCCAGGGCGGCGCGTCGATGGCGCGGCGCCGGCGGCACAGGACGTGCCGCGAGCCAGTCGGCGGCGAAGGTCACCGATTCGCGGGAGCCAGCGGCCCACAGGCCCTGGTCAGCTCGATGGTCCGGGACGGACCGATCGCGCTTCCCATCTTTCCAGCTTGAGCCAAGTAGGGGTTGCGTCACATGTGTGGCATCGTCGGTATCGTGGGCAAGTCGAACGTCAATCAGGCGCTGTATGACGCGCTCACCGTCCTCCAACATCGCGGCCAGGACGCTGCCGGTATCGTCACCTGCCATGACGATAAGCTGTACCTGCGCAAGGACAACGGCCTGGTCCGCGACGTCTTCCAGCAGCGCCACATGCAGCGCCTGATCGGCAGCGTCGGCATCGGCCATGTGCGTTACCCGACCGCCGGCAGCTCCAGCTCGGCGGAAGCGCAGCCGTTCTACGTCAACTCGCCCTACGGCATCACCCTGGCGCACAACGGCAACCTGACCAATGTCGAGCAGTTGGCCAAGGAAATCTACGAATCCGACCTGCGCCACGTGAACACCAACTCCGATTCGGAAGTGCTGCTCAACGTGTTCGCCCACGAGCTGGCGGTGCGCAACAAGCTGCAGCCCACCGAGGAGGACATCTTCGCCGCGGTTTCCTGCGTGCACGACCGTTGCGTCGGCGGCTACGCGGTGGTGGCGATGATCACCGGCCATGGCATCGTCGGTTTCCGCGACCCCAATGCGATCCGTCCGATCGTCTTCGGCCAGCGGCATACCGAGAATGGCGTCGAATACATGATCGCCTCCGAGAGCGTGGCCCTGGACGTACTCGGCTTCACCCTGATCCGCGACCTGGCGCCGGGCGAGGCGGTGTACATCACCGAGGAAGGCAAGCTCTATACCCGCCAGTGCGCCAAGGCGCCGAAGTACGCGCCGTGCATCTTCGAGCACGTCTACCTGGCGCGTCCGGATTCGATCATGGACGGCATCTCGGTGTACAAGGCGCGCCTGCGCATGGGCGAGAAGCTTGCCGACAAGATCCTCCGCGAGCGTCCCGACCACGACATCGACGTGGTCATCCCGATCCCGGACACCAGCCGCACCGCGGCGCTGGAACTGGCCAACCGGCTCGGCGTGAAGTTCCGCGAGGGCTTCGTCAAGAACCGCTACATCGGCCGCACCTTCATCATGCCCGGCCAGGCGGCGCGGAAGAAATCCGTGCGGCAGAAGCTCAACGCCATCGAGCTGGAGTTCCGCGGCAAGAACGTGATGCTGGTGGATGACTCCATCGTCCGCGGCACCACCTGCAAGCAGATCATCCAGATGGCCCGCGAGGCCGGGGCGAAGAACGTCTACTTCTGCTCCGCCGCGCCGGCCGTGCGCTACCCCAACGTCTACGGCATCGACATGCCGAGTGCGCACGAGCTGATCGCGCACAATCGCAGCACCGAGGACGTCAGCAAGCTGATCGGCGCCGACTGGCTGGTCTACCAGGACCTGCCCGACCTGATCGACGCGGTCGGCGGCGGCAAGATCAAGATCGATCACTTCGACTGCGCCGTGTTCGACGGCGAGTACGTGACCGGCGACGTCAACGAGGCCTACCTGAACCGGATCGAACAGGCGCGCAACGATGCGACCAAGGCCAAGAGCCAGGCGGTCAGCGCGATCATCGATCTGTACAACGACTGACAAAGGGGAGAGCGGCATGACTCAGGACTGGGATGCCGGGCGTCTCGACAGCGACCTGGAAGGCGCGGCCTTCGACACCCTGGCGGTTCGCGCCGGGCAACGGCGGACGCCGGAGGGCGAGCACGGCGAGGCGCTGTTCACCACTTCCAGCTACGTCTTCCGCACCGCCGCCGACGCGGCCGCGCGGTTCGCCGGCGAAGTGCCGGGCAACGTCTATTCGCGCTACACCAACCCCACGGTACGCACCTTCGAGGAGCGCATCGCCGCCCTCGAAGGAGCCGAGCAGGCGGTGGCCACGGCGTCGGGCATGTCGGCGATCCTCGCCCTGGTGATGAGCCTGTGCAGCTCCGGCGACCACGTGCTGGTCTCGCGCAGCGTGTTCGGCTCGACCATCAGCCTGTTCGACAAGTACTTCAAGCGCTTCGGTATCCAGGTCGACTATCCGCCGTTGAGCGATCTTGCGGCCTGGGAGGCGGCGTGCAAGCCGAATACCAAGCTGTTCTTCGTCGAGTCGCCATCCAACCCGCTGGCCGAGCTGGTGGATATCGCCGCGCTGGCCGAGATCGCCCACGCCAAGGGTGCGCTGCTGGCGGTGGACAACTGCTTCTGCACGCCGGCCCTGCAACAGCCGCTGAAGCTCGGTGCGGACGTGGTGATCCACTCCGCGACCAAGTACATCGACGGCCAGGGCCGGGGCATGGGCGGGGTGGTCGCCGGTCGCGGCGAGCAGATGAAGGAAGTGGTCGGCTTCCTCCGCACCGCCGGGCCGACCCTCAGCCCGTTCAACGCCTGGCTGTTCCTCAAGGGCCTGGAAACCCTGCGTATCCGCATGCAGGCGCACAGCGCCAGTGCCCTGGCTCTGGCCGAATGGCTGGAGCGCCAGCCGGGCATCGAGCGGGTCTACTACGCGGGCCTGCAGAGCCATCCTCAGCATGAGTTGGCCCGGCGCCAGCAGAGCGGCTTCGGCGCGGTCGTCAGCTTCGACGTGAAGGGCGGGCGCGATGCCGCCTGGCGCTTCATCGACGCTACCCGGATGGTCTCGATCACCACCAACCTGGGCGACACCAAGACCACCATCGCCCACCCGGCGACCACCTCCCACGGTCGACTGTCCCCCGAGGACCGCGCGCGCGCCGGGATCGGCGACAGCCTGATCCGGGTCGCGGTCGGCCTGGAAGACCTCGACGACCTCAAGGCCGACATGGCTCGGGGGCTGGCTGCGCTGTGATCGAACCCAACCTGCGAGGCAACGGCAAGGTCGCCCTGGTCACCGGGGCGGCCCGGGGCATTGGCCTGGGCATCAGTGCCTGGCTGATCGCCGAGGGCTGGCAGGTAGTGCTTGCCGACAACGACCGTGAACGCGGGGCCAGGGTGGCCGAGGCGCTGGGCGAGCACGCCTGGTTCGTGGCCATGGACGTGGCCCAGGAGGGCCAGGTGGCGATGAGCGTGGCCGAGGTGCTCGGTCAGTTCGGCCGCCTCGACGGCCTGGTCTGCAACGCCGCCATCGCCAATCCGCGCAATACGCCGCTGGAGGCGCTGAGTCTCGGCGAGTGGACCCGGACCCTGGCGGTCAACCTGACCGGTCCGATGCTGCTGGCCAAGTACTGCACGCCTTATCTGCGCGCGCACAATGGCGCCATCGTCAACATCGCCTCGACTCGTGCCCACCAGTCGGAGCCTGACTCCGAGGCCTACGCCGCGAGCAAGGGCGGGTTGCTGGCGCTGACCCATGCCCTGGCCGCCAGCCTGGGCCCGGATATCCGTGTCAATGCGCTCAGCCCCGGCTGGATCGATACCCGCGAGGCCGCCGAGCGCGAGGCTGCGCCGCTGACCGAGCTGGACCACGACCAGCACCTGGTCGGCCGGGTCGGAACGGTGGAGGATGTCGCGTCGCTGGTGGCTTGGCTGCTCTCCGAGGACGCCGGTTTCGTCACCGGCCAGGAATTCCTGGTCGATGGCGGCATGACCCGGAAAATGATCTACCTCGACTGAGTTGGTGGGGAGATGCGGAAAAGGCGCTGTTCCGAAAGGAGCAGCGCTTTTTTTCGTATGAGGCCGCCTTGCCGGTATGGCGCCGTTATTCCGTCTTCAGTTCGCGCAGATCGACGGCCTGTCCATCGAACAACTGGTTGGCGTTGGTCGGCAGGATGCTGGGTCGTCCCTCCGGGCCGCGAGTGCCGTCGATGACCCGGATGTCGCTGTATTTCTTGCCCGAGAGCGCGGCGAGACCGGCGCTGTCGCGGACCACCGTAGGACGCAGGAAGACCATCAGGTTGCGCTTGGTGTGGGTGTCCTTGGTGGAACGGAACAGGCGACCGAGCAATGGGATGTCCCCGAGCAGGGGAACCTTCGACTCGGCTTGGGAAACGTCGTCCTGGATCAGGCCGCCGATCACGATCACCTGGCCGTTCTCGGCGAGGATGGTGCTCTTGATCGAGCGCTTGCTGGTGATCAGGTCGGTATTGTTGCGCTGCTGGGCGTTGGGCAGCAGGGCCGAGATCTCCTGCTCGATCTCCAGGCGCAGGGCCGCGCCGTCGTTGATGTGCGGAGTGACCTTGAGGCTGACGCCGATATCCTTGCGCTCCACGGTGGTGAACGGGTTGCTCGAACCTTCGCTGTTGGTGGTGTAGGAGCCGGTCTGGAACGGTACGTTCTGGCCGACCAGAATCTCCGCTTTCTGGTTGTCCAGGGTCAACAGGCTCGGGGTCGACAGCAGGTTGCTCTTGGTGTTGGCCGAGAGCGCGGTGACCAGCGCGCCGAAGCTGCTGCTGCCGATGCCGACGATGGCGCCGTCGGGGATGGATTCCGGTGCCTTGTTGCTCTCGAGCGATTGCAGCAGGGTGCCGATGGACAGTCCGGTATTGGCGAAGTTGGTCTTGGTTCCGCCCATGCCGCCCTTGTTGATCGCCCATTGCACGCCGACGGCATCCTGGATGTCGCCGGAGATCTCGACGATGGCCGCCTCCACCAATACCTGGGCACGCGGCACGTCGAGCTGGCGAACGATGTCCTCGAGGGCGTTGACCGTGTCCGGGTCGGCCAGCAGGACCAGGGCGTTGGTGCTTTCGTCGGCACGGATGAGGATGTTGCTCGGTCGGCCGCCGCCGGTCTGTTCGCCGCCCTGGCCGCCGTTGTTCTTCATGCCTTCGGAAATCTGGCCGAGGGTTTCCGCGAGGGTCTTGGCGTCGTTGTGGCGCAGGCGGATCACCCGGGTATTGGCCGAGCGCGCGGTCGGGGTGTCCAGCGATTGCGCCAGTTGCACCAGCTTGGCGCGCGCCTGCGGCGGGCCGAGGATGATCAGGCGGTTGGTGCGCGCGTCGGCGATCACCTGGGCGCCCGCCGCGCCCTTGGCCTGGCCGCGGCTCATGGCGTTGTTGAGCACCTCGGCGGCGTCCATCACCCAGCCGTAGCGCAGGTTGATCACGCTGTAGTCGTGGCTGCCCTTCTGGTCGAGCTGGCGGATCACGTCTTCGATTCGCGCGATATTGGCGCTGCGGTCGCTGATGATCAGCGCGTTGGCCGAGGGCACCGCGGCGAGGTGGCCATATTGTGGGACCAGCGGACGGATCAGCGGGATGAGTTCCGATACCGGGCTCTGCTGCACCTGGATCACCCGCGTCTCCAGGCGATCCGGCGCGCTCTGGCCGCCGCCGGCCTCGGTCTTGGCCTCGGCGTTGGGCACGATGCGCGCCTGGTCGCCCTGGGCAACCACGGTGAAGCCGTGGGTGCTCATCACCGAGAGGAACAACTGGTAGACCTCGCTCAACGAGAGCTGGGCCTTGGAGACCACGCTGACCTGGCCCTTGACCCGCGGGTCGACGACGAAGGTCTCGCCGGTGATTTCGGAAATCTGGTCGATGAATTCGCGGATGTCGGCATCCTTGAGGTTGATCGTCCAGTGCGCCTCCTGCTGGTTGCCGGCCGGGACGAAGGCGTTCCCGCCGCTGTTTTCGGCGTGCGCCGCCTGGATGCCGAGGGCCAGGCTGAGAAGGACGGCGGGAACGTACGAACGACTGGAAGGGGCAAACAGGGCGCGGAGCAAAGGCTGGGACATCGGGTCAGTCGCTTTCCGTAGGCGTGGTCGTGGGCTCGCTCGAGTCTTCTTCGGCGGGTTCTGCGATGGGCGTGGCTTCCATCTGCTGGCGCAAGGCGTCCAGGCGCTCGCGCAATGCTGCAGCGTTCTCATCCTGCAGGCTTTGCAGTTGTTCGATCGAGTCGTTCTCGCTTGTAATGTCGTCCGCGCTGGCCAGCAGTCCCCCGGAACGGTGCGGGAAGGGCAGGCTTTCCAGGCGCCCGCCGCGCTGCAGTTCGACGCGGTCGCGGTAGACCGCGTGCAGCTTCACGCCGTCGCTGATCTCGCCGCCGACCGCGTAGCGGTGCGGCTTGTCGCCCTGGCGCTGGATGATCGCGCTGGACAGCTTGGGATCGCTCTGGACGAAGCTGCCCTTGAGCACCAGGTCGAGGTTGGTGGCCGGTGGCGGGGCGTTGGGGTCCTGGGCGCTGGTGCCGAAGAGGCGCGCCAGGCGGGTCGGATCGCTGCGGATCGACTCGTGGCTGACCGGCGAGGCGGCGACGGCTACCGGGCTGCGTTGCAGGCGCAACCAGCCGGCCGCCTGCCAGGCGAGGCTGATGCTCATGGCGATGATCAGGGCAACAGCCAGAAGGGCCGGGGCGTACCGCTGCAGCCAGCGGGAAGAGGCGCCGGAGAAAGGCAATACATCACTCCTGGTCTTTATCGTTATGTCTGAAGATCGCCGAGGGATCATAGCAGTTCGTTGCCAGTAGGCTACCTACTTCTATCAATAGGTGTGACTGGCCGGGCCAGGCACGCTTGTGCTTAAGATAACGGCTCGCCAGGATACTTCTGCAAGAGGAACTCGGGATCGGCCGCACAAAACGACTAACAACTAACAATACTGACGGTAACCGTTCAGTGGTCATATACGACCAAGATACTTCTGTAAGGTTACCGCTATAAGGCATCCATGATGACAGCCCCATTACCCGACATCGCCGCGCCGGCCGCACCGCCACGGCGTCTGCCGTTCAGCTTCGCCAAGCGCCAGGGCCTGTTGTTCCTGTGCCTGGAGGAGCAGTACTGGCTGGCCTGCCGGCCGCAGGTGGAGCTGGCGGCGATCGCCGAGGCGCAGCGCTTCGCCGGCCGCCGCCTGCCGCTCAGGGCGCTCGGCGAGGACGCCTTCAACCAGGCCCTGGCGGCCTCCTACCAGCACGACTCCTCGGCGGCCATGCAGCTCGCCGAGGACCTCGGCGGCAGCCTGGACCTCGCCGCGCTGGCCGACCAGGTCCCGGAAACCGAGGACCTGATGGAGCAGGAGGACGACGCGCCGATCATTCGCCTGATCAACGCGATCCTCGGCGAGGCGATCCGCGAGAACGCCTCGGACATCCACCTGGAAACCTTCGAGAAGCGCCTGGTGGTGCGCTTCCGCGTCGACGGCGTGCTGCGCGAGGTGCTGGAGCCCAAGCGCGAGCTGGCGGCCCTGCTGGTATCGCGGATCAAGGTCATGGCGCGGCTGGACATCGCCGAGAAGCGTATTCCCCAGGATGGGCGGATTTCCCTGCGGGTCGGCGGGCGCGAGGTGGACATCCGCGTCTCGACCCTGCCCTCGGCCAACGGTGAACGGGTGGTGCTGCGTCTGCTCGACAAGCAGGCCGGGCGCCTGAACCTGCAGCACCTGGGCATGAGCGAGCGCGACCGCAAGCTGATGGACGAAACGGTGCGCAAGCCGCACGGCATCCTGCTGGTCACCGGCCCCACCGGCTCGGGCAAGACCACCACCCTGTACGCCAGCCTGACCACGCTCAACGACCGCACGCGGAACATCCTCACCGTCGAGGATCCGATCGAATACCACCTGGAGGGCATCGGCCAGACCCAGGTCAACGCCAAGGTCGACATGACCTTCGCCCGCGGCCTGCGGGCGATCCTCCGGCAGGACCCGGACGTGGTGATGGTCGGCGAGATCCGCGACCGGGAGACCGCCGAGATCGCGGTGCAGGCTTCGCTGACCGGCCACCTGGTGCTCTCGACCCTGCACACCAACAGCGCCATCGGCGCGATCACCCGCCTGGTGGACATGGGCATCGAGCCGTTCCTGCTGTCCTCCTCCATGCTTGGCGTGCTGGCCCAGCGCCTGGTGCGGGTGCTCTGCCCGGCGTGCAAGGAGCCCTACCGCGCCGACGAGGCCGAGTGCGCGCTGCTCGGCGTCGATCCCGCCGCGCCGCCGACCCTGCATCGCGCCCGCGGCTGCGGCGAGTGCCACCAGCATGGCTATCGCGGGCGTACCGGTATCTATGAACTGGTGGTGTTCGACGACCACATGCGCTCGCTGATCCACAACGAATCCTCCGAGCAGGAAATGACCCGGCATGCCCGCACCAGCGGACCAAGCATCCGCGACGACGGTCGGCGCAAGGTGCTGGAAGGCGTCACTACGGTCGAGGAAGTCCTGCGCGTGACCCGGGAAGAATAATGGCCGCCTTCGAATACCTCGCCCTCGACCCCAGCGGTCGCCAGCAGAAGGGCGTGCTGGAGGCGGACAGCGCGCGCCAGGTCCGCCAGTTGCTGCGCGAGCGCCAATTGGCGCCGCTCGACGTGAAGCCCACCCGTACCCGCGAGCAGAGCGGGCAGGGCGGGCGCCTGACGTTCGCCCGCGGACTGTCCGCGCGCGACCTGGCATTGGTGACCCGGCAACTGGCGACCCTGGTCCAGGCCGCGTTGCCGATCGAGGAGGCGCTGCGCGCCGCCGCGGCGCAGTCCACCTCGCAGCGCATCCAGTCGATGCTTCTCGCGGTGCGCGCCAAGGTCCTCGAAGGCCATAGCCTGGCCGGCAGCCTGCGCGAGTTTCCCACCGCCTTTCCCGAGCTGTACCGGGCGACTGTGGCTGCCGGCGAGCATGCCGGGCACCTCGGCCCGGTGCTGGAGCAACTTGCCGACTACACCGAGCAGCGCCAGCAGTCGCGGCAGAAGATCCAGCTGGCGCTGCTCTATCCGGTGATCCTGATGGTCGCTTCGCTGGCCATCGTCGGCTTCCTGCTGGGCTACGTGGTGCCCGACGTGGTCCGGGTGTTCATCGACAGCGGGCAGACCCTGCCGCTGTTGACCCGCGTGCTGATCGGCGTCAGCGACTGGGTCAAGGCCTGGGGCGCGCTGGCCTTCGTCGCGGCGATCGGCGGGGTGATCGGCTTCCGCTACGCGCTGCGCAAGGATGCCTTTCGCGAGCGCTGGCATGGCTTCCTGCTGCGCGTGCCGCTGGTCGGTCGGCTGGTGCGTTCCACCGACACCGCGCGCTTCGCCTCGACCCTGGCGATCCTCACCCGCAGCGGCGTGCCGCTGGTGGAGGCGCTGGCGATCGCCGCCGAGGTGATCGCCAACCGGATCATCCGCAACGAAGTGGTCAAGGCCGCGCAGAAGGTCCGCGAGGGCGCCAGCCTGACCCGCTCGCTGGAAGCCACCGGGCAGTTTCCGCCGATGATGCTGCACATGATCGCCAGCGGCGAGCGCTCCGGCGAGCTGGACCAGATGCTGGCGCGCACCGCGCGCAACCAGGAGAACGACCTGGCGGCGCAGATCGGCCTGATGGTCGGCCTGTTCGAACCGTTCATGCTGATATTCATGGGCGCGGTGGTGCTGGTCATCGTCCTTGCCATTCTTCTTCCGATCCTTTCTCTCAACCAACTCGTGGGGTAATCGCGTGAATCAGAGCCGCCCATTGCAGCGTCGCCAACAGTCGGGCTTCACCCTGATCGAAATCATGGTCGTGGTGGTCATCCTCGGCATCCTCGCCGCCCTGGTGGTGCCGCAGGTAATGAGCCGTCCCGACCAGGCCAAGGTCACCGTGGCCAAGGGCGACATCAAGGCCATCGCTGCCGCGCTGGACATGTACAAGCTGGACAACTTCGCCTATCCGAGCACCCAGCAGGGCCTCGAGGCGCTGGTGAAGAAGCCCACCGGCAATCCGCAGCCGAAGAACTGGAACAAGGACGGCTACCTGAAGAAGCTGCCGGTCGATCCGTGGGGCAATCCCTACCAGTACCTGGCGCCGGGCACCAAGGGCCCGTTCGACCTGTATTCGCTGGGCGCCGACGGCAAGGAAGGCGGCAGCGACAACGACGCCGACATCGGTAACTGGGACAACTGACCGGACATGCGGGCTTCGCGCGGCTTCACCCTCATCGAGCTGATGGTGGTGATGGTCATCATCAGCGTACTGATCGGCCTGGCGGTGCTCAGCACCGGCTTCGCCAGCACCTCGCGGGAGCTGGACAGCGAGGCCGAGCGGCTCGCCGGGCTGATCGGCGTGCTGACCGACGAGGCCGTGCTGGACAACCGCGAGTACGGCCTGCGCCTGGAGCGCGATGCCTACCAGGTACTGCGCTACGACGAAGCGAAGGCGCGCTGGTTGCCGGTGGCGCGCGACAGCCACCGCCTGCCGGAGTGGGCGGAGCTGACCTTCGAGCTGGACGGCCAGCCGCTGGTGCTGGCCGGCAGCAAGGGCGAGAAGGAGCAGAAGAAAGGCACCGACCAGCCGCAATTGCTGATCCTCTCCAGTGGCGAACTCAGTCCGTTCCGCCTGCGCCTGGCCGAGCGCGGACCCGAGGGGCGGGCGTTGTCGCTGAGCAGCGACGGTTTCCGCCTGCCACGGGTCGAGGTGGCGCGGCGATGAAGCGCGCGCGTGGTTTCACCCTGCTGGAAGTGCTGGTGGCCCTGGCGATCTTCGCCATGGTCGCGGCCAGCGTGCTCAGTGCCAGCGCGCGCAGCCTGCAGAACGCCTCGCGGCTGGAAGACAAGACCCTGGCGATGTGGATCGCCGACAACCGTCTCAACGAATTGCAACTGGAACAGACGCCGCCCTCCAGCGGCCGCAACCAGGGCGAGCTGGAGTTCGCCGGGCGCCGCTGGGAGTGGCGCACCCAGGTCGACAGCACCGCCGAGCAGGATATGCGGCGGGTGATCGTCTGGGTCGCGGCGAAGCCCCTTGGCCGCGAGCGTGGCAGCATCGAGGAACGCGCCGCGGCGCGCCTCGTCGGTTTCCTCGGGAGCCAGCCATGAGGCTACAGCGGGGCTTCACCCTGCTCGAGCTGCTGATCGCCATCGCCATCTTCGCCCTGCTGGCCCTGGCCACCTACCGCATGTTCGACAGCGTGATGCAGACCGACCAGGCGACTCGCGTGCAGGAGCAGCGCATGCGCGAGCTGGTGCGGGCGATGGGCGCGCTGGAGCGCGACCTGACCCAGGCGGTCGAACGTCCGGTACGCGACGAACTGGGCGATAACCGTGGCGCCTTCCTCAGCGAGGGCGAGAACGACCAGATCGTCGAATTCACCCGTGGCGGCTGGCGCAACCCGCTCGGTCAGGCGCGCTCGCGCCTGCAGCGGGTGCGCTGGTCGCTGTCCGGGGAGACCCTCGAACGCCGCTACTGGCTGGTTCTGGACCGCGCCCAGGACAGCAAGCCACGGGTGCAGCAGGTGCTGGACGGGGTTACCGCGCTGAGCTGGCGCTTCCTCGACAAGGAGCACAACTGGCAGGGCCACTGGCCGACCGACGAAGGCAGCGAGGAGGAGCGCCTGGAAAGCCTGCCGCTGGCGGTGGAGATGACCCTGGAGCACCGCCACTACGGCAAGCTGGTGCGCGTCTGGCGTTTGCTCGATCCGCCGCTCAAGCAGGACCAGCCGCAGGGCCAGCCGGGCGGCGAGAATGGCGAGAACGGCGAGGGCGGAGTGCCGCAGCCGCCGGAAGGCATGCCGGGGGCGCCGGAATGAGGCGCGGGCAGAACGGCGTCGCGCTGATCACCGTGCTGCTGGTGGTGGCGGTGGTGACTATCGTCTGCGCCGGGCTGATCATCCGCCAGCAGTTGGCGATACGCAGCAGCGCCAACCAGTTGCACGTGCGCCAGGCCTGGCACTATGCGCTGGGCGGCGAACGCCTGGCGGAAGCGGTGCTGCGCCGCGACCTGCGCCAGGGCGGCGAGAATACCCGCGAGCCGGTGGACCACCTGGGCGAGGCCTGGGCTCGACCGATGACGCCCTTCAAGCTGGACGACGGCGGCGAGCTGCGGGTGCGGATCGAGGACCCCAGCGGGCGTTTCAATCTCAACGGACTGGTGCGCAAGCGCAAGGTCAAGCCGGATTCGGTGAAGCAGTTCCGTCGCCTGCTGGCCACCCTGGGGATGAAGGAAGAGATCGTCCAGGGCTTGCCGGACCGGCTGGCCGACTGGCTCGACGCCGACCAGAATCCGCAGGGCGAGCAAGGCGCCGAGGACAACCAGTACCTGCTGGAGGCGCCGGCCTACCGCGCCGCCAACCGCAGTTTCAAGGACGTGTCCGAGCTGCGCCTGCTGAAATTGTCGGAAGCCGACTATCGACGCCTGCTGCCGTTCGTCAGCGCCTTGCCCGAAGATGCGCCGCTGAACGTGAACACTGCCAGCGCGCCGGTGCTGGCCGCCATGTTCGAGATCGATCCGGGACAGGCGGAAAACATCGTGGACGCCCGCGGTCGGGAAGGTTTCCAGAGCAAGGACGATTTCACCAAGCATCTGACCCAGTTGGGTTCGAAGACCGGAAACGTCAGTTATGCCGTCGGCACCCGCTACTTCCAGGTGATCAGCGAGGTCAGCCTGGGCGACCGCCGGCAGGTGTTGGTGAGTACCTTGCAGCGGGGCAAGGACGGCAAGATACGCGTGATGGCCCGCGACATGGGGCAGGGCGGCCTGCCCATCCCGTCGACGGGCGGCGACGATTGGAAGAAGGACGAGCGATGAGTGGAGTGAGTGCGCTGTTCCTGCCGCCCGCCAGCACGGCGGGGGCCGATGGGGAACTGGCGGTATGGTGGGTGCAGGATGGCGAGTGCCGGCGCGCGCCGTTTGCCCAGGCGCTGGCGGAGATCCGCGCGCCCTGGCGGCTGTACCTGCCGGTGGAGGCGGTGACCGCCTGCGCGGTGAACCTGCCTACACAGAAGGCGCGCTGGTTGCGCCAGTCGCTGCCGTTCGCGGTGGAGGAACAACTGGCCGACGATGTCGAGCAGATGCACCTTGCCCTTGGGCCGGCGCTGGCCGACGGCCGCCACCGGGTATTCGCCGTGCAGCGCACCTGGCTTGCCGCCTGGCTGGCGCTGGCCGAGGGCGCGGGCAAGGCGCCGGCTTCGCTGCATGTCGATGCCGATTGCCTGCCGGGCGAGGGCAGTTGCCTGTTCTGGCTGGAAGAGCGCTGGTTGCTCGGCGGCAGCGGCGCCGTACGCCTGGCCTGCGGCAGCGAGGATTGGCCGGTGCTGCGCGACAGTTGCCCGCCGCCGCAGCGGGCCTTCGCCGCGCAGGAGGTGGCGCCCCTGGAGGGGGTGGAAGTCCAGCCCCTGGCGGGCAATCCGCACGTCTGGCTGAGCGAGCAGCCGCTGGGCACCGACCTGGCCCAGGCCGAGTTCGCCGCGCGCCAGCAGAGCAGCCAGTGGCGCCGCTGGCGGCCGCTGCTGGGGTTGGTTGGGCTGTGGCTGGTATTGCAATGGGGCTTCACCCTGGTCCAGGCCTGGCAGTTGCAGCGCGAAGGCGACCGCTACGCGGCGCAGAGCGCAGAACTCTACCGCCAGTTGTTTCCCGAGGACCGCAAGCTGATCAACCTGCGCGCGCAGTTCGACCAGCACCTGGCCGACAGCGCCAGCAGCGGCGGCGAGGGCCAGTTGCTCGGCCTGCTTGGCCAGGCCGCCACGGTGATCGGCGGCGAGCCGACGGTGAGCGTCGAGCAACTGGACTTCAGCGCCGCTCGCGGCGACGTCGCCCTCCAGGTGCGGGCTCCCGGTTTCGACGTGCTGGAACGGCTGCGTTCGCGTCTCAGCGAGTCCGGGCTGGCGGTGCAGCTGGGTTCGGCCAGCCGCGATGGCTCGACGGTCAGCGCGCGCCTGGTGATAGGAGGTTGAGATGAAGGTGATGACGCAATTCCACGAGCGCCTCAAGGCCCAGGCGGAAACCTCGCAGCTGGCGATCCGCTGGCGCGGGCTGCCGGCGCGGGACCGCCTGGCGCTGCTCTGGCTCGGCGCGTTCCTCCTGCTGGTGATGCTCTACCTGGCGCTGTGGCGCCCGGCCGAGCGCCATTTGCAGTCGGCGCGGCAGTACTTCACCGAACAGCGCGCGCTGCATGCCTACATCCAGCAGCAGGCGCCCAACGTGCGCCAGGCCGATGCCGCGGCGCCGCAGGCGCAGATCGACCCGGCGGCGCTGCAGGGCATGGTCACGGCTTCGGCGGCCCAGGCCGGACTGAGTGTCGAGCGCCTCGACAACGAAGGCGAGGGCGCCGTGCAGGTGGCCCTGCAGCCGGCGCCATTCGCCAAGCTGCTGCCCTGGCTGGAGCAGTTGAACGGGCAGGGCGTGCAGGTGGCGGAGGCCGGCCTGGACCGCCAGGTCGACGGCCGGGTCTCGGCGCGCCTGAGCCTGCGGGTCGAGTGAGCGGCCCGTGGCTGGGCCCGGCCTGGGCCCCGGCGCCGACCGTGGCGACAGGCGATCGCCGAAATTTCAAAAAAAATTCAATCAGGGCATTGACTTAGGTTTTTCGGTCGGTAGAATGCGCCCCACTTCGAGAGTGAAGGGTGATTAGCTCAGCTGGGAGAGCATCTGCCTT
>NZ_JBQENS010000052.1:0-36314 GCF_052044465.1 Pseudomonas sp. 22490
ATGGGGTTTGGGGAGCAATGGAACCAAAAACCAACGTAAGCTCTGAATCCCACCGTAAAGGGGCTTTCCGATCTCCAGCTCACCCGCCAGGCATTACTCTCTGATCAGTGCCTCGATGATCGGGCAGATCGTTCCGCCGTCTCCCGCATCACATTGCTGCACCAGTTCGCCTAACAGTTGCTGCATGACGACCAAGTCGGCCATCTTCTGCTCGATCAACGCGAGCTTGCGTGCAGCCCGTGCTCGCGTTTCGGCACAGGCGCACGACTCATCCAGCGTCAGCAGTCCACCGACTTCCGAGAGCGTGAAACCCAGCGCCTGAGCCCGCTTGATGAAACGCAGTCGCTTCACCATGTCCACCGGATAGCGCCGATGGCCACCCAAGGGTTTGGCTGGTTCATCCAGCAGCCCGCGTCGCTGGTAGTAGCGGATCGTCTCGACGTTCACCCCGGCGGCGTCTGCCAGCTTGCCAATGGTCAGCTCTGTGGCCATCACTTTCTCCTTGATTCCGTACTTTGGTACGGAGTTTAGAATAGCACCTAGGCAATCAGGCTCAGGAGATGGGAATGGGGATGCAACTCACCGGGAAAGGCTCGCTGGTCGCGAGTTCGCTGACCGCCATCGGTGCGTCGGTGTGCTGTGTCGGGCCACTGGTGCTGTTGGCACTCGGTGTCGGCGGTACGTGGGTGGGCGCTCTGACCATGATGGAGCCACTACGCCCCCTCTTCATCGGGTTGACTCTACTGTTCCTGGGATTGGCATTCCGCAAGCTCTACCTGGTGCCACAGGTTTGTACGCCAGGTACACCCTGCGCCGATCCGCGCACGCTCGTGCGACAGCGACTCGTGTTCTGGATCGTCAGCGTGCTGCTGCTCGGCCTATTGGCCGTGCCGTGGCTCGCCCCGCTGTTCTACTGAAGGAGATTAACCATGCGCAAACTGCTGATCGCCGTGCTTTTCGCCTTGCCCTTCGTGGCGCTGGCGGCTCCCCCGAAAACCGTCACGCTCGACGTGCAGAACATGACGTGCGGACTCTGTCCGATCACGGTCAAGAAGTCGCTGGAGAAGGTGTCCGGCGTGAGTGACGTCCAGGTCAATTTCGACCAGAAGACGGCGACCGTCACCTACGATCCCGATAAGGCCCAGCCCGAGGCACTGACTGAGGCGACCGCGAACGCGGGATACCCCTCCACAGTGCAGAAGTGAGGTCACGATGAGCGCCATTGTCCTTGAGTCCGTGCTGACTTGCCCGCGCTGCGGCTTCGCCAAGCCGGAAACCATGCCCACGGACGCCTGCCAGTTCTATTACGAGTGCAGCAACTGCAAGGCGCTGCTGCGCCCCAACCCAGGGGATTGCTGCGTTTTCTGTTCGTTCGGCTCGGTGAAGTGCCCGCCGATCCAGCAGCAGCTTGGGTGTTGCTCATAGCGTTTAGGGGGATCACAGGTCGTCGTCTGGATTACGCAGTGGCCGCAGCTCGCCGCGCGCAACTTCTTCCGGTACCGCAAAGGAATACCGCCCGAGCATGTTGATGTGCTCGTAGATCAGCGGCGATAGCCGGGCCAAATCCTCTTCCAGCACTGGATAGCCGTGCTGCTTGAGCCGTTCCACGGCCGCCGTCATGTAGAGGGTGTTCCACAGCACGATGATGTTCACCACCAGGCCCAGAGCACCGAGCTGGTCTTCCTGGCCTTCGCGGTAGCGCTGGCGGAGCTCGCCGCGTTTGCCGTGGAACACGGCGCGGGCCAGGCTGTGCCGGCCTTCGCCTCGGTTCAACTGGGTCAGGGTGGCGCGGCGCTTGGACTCGTCGTCGATATAGGTCAACGTGTGCAGAGTCTTTTCGATCCGCCCGAATTCGGCCAGCGCCTGGGCCAGCCGGGTGGGTCTATCTCCCGTTTGCAGCGTGCGCATGATGCCAGTCGCCGGCACCCGGCCGAGTTTGAGCGAGCCGGCCAGGCGCAGCAGGTCGTCCCAGTGCTCGGCGATCAGGTCGAGTTTGACCGACTGGCGGGCCAGCCCGTTGAGCTTGCCGTAGTCCGCGTCCGGGCGCGTGCGCCAGAAGCGGGTACCGCCGACATCGGCCAGCCGCGGACTGAAGTGGTAGCCAAGTAGGCGGAAGAGCCCGAACACCACATCGCTGTAGGCCCCGGTGTCGGTCATGATTTGCGTCGGCTGCAACTCGGTCTGCTGTTCCAGCACGACCGCCAGCAACACCAGGCTGTCGCGCAGCGTGCCGGGCACGGTGATGGCGTTGAGGCCGGAGAATTGGTCGGAAATCAGGTTGTACCAGGTGACACCCCGGCCGGTGCCGAAATACTTCGGATTGGGGCCGGCATGCACGGTGCGCACCGGTACGACGAAGCGCATGCCATCGGCGGAGGCGACCTCGCCGCCACCCCAGACTTGGGCCAGTTCCAGTTGGCTTTGCGCTCCGACCAGGATGGCGTTAGCCGCTGACAGGGTGTCGTCGCGGATATAATTCTGGCTGACCCAGGACAGCCGGTCACGGCGCAGCGCCGGGTTGTCGGTGCGGATCAAGGGCTCCAGGCCGGTGTTGCAGGCCCCGCCCAACAGCACCGCGCAGAGGCTGGTGACCAGGTTGTCGGCGCGTGCATTGCGTTCGGAGACATGGGTGAAGGCCTCGGAAAAGCCAGTGCGGGCGGCGATTTCCAAGAGGATTTCCGGCAGATCGACACGCGGCATCAGGTCAGACACGGCCGCCCGCAGTTGCAGCAACGAGCAGGGCTCGTCCAGCTTGTCCAGCGCCCCGAGCGACAGTTCGGTCTTGCCCTCGGTGTTCTCGCTCAGTTGAATCGCCGGGTTGTCGGGCAGGCGCGCGGCTACTGCCAGCCAGGTTGCATCCAGCTCGACGGACAAGGCGTCCAGGGTGGTTTTGGCGTCGATGGTCAGGCCCAGTGACCGGCAGATGATCGGTCGCGCCGCCAGCCATTCGGCACCGTCGAGCAGGCCAAGGCGCGGGTCGGCATAGCGCCAACTGGGCGAGACGAAGACATCGCGGCGGCGCAGGGCCGTGCGCAGCGCATCGAGCGTGCAGAACACATAGGCACCCATGTCGAGGGAGCCATCTTCGCGGGTGATGTGCTTCTGCCAAGCCTTGGCCACGATCTCCTGCGGCGCGTCATCCTCTGGCTTCCGGCGCGGCAGGTTCAGTTGCAGCCACTCCAGACTAGCCGCCACGCCCTTGCCGGCCGGGCTGAAGCCGAAGCGGATGTGCTTGAGCAGGTCGGGCAGGAAGCGGCGCACGCTGCGGTAGCGCGCTTCCAATGCAAGAAAATAGACGTCATCTACCGGGCGGATCAGCGCGTTGACCTCTTCCAGGGCCTTTTCCAGGGTGGTCCTCGGCAGGTCGTTGAACAGCCGGGCGCGCACGTTGTCATCGCTGATCGAGCTGTCCAGCACGACCTTGCACGCGGCGGCGAGCGTCGCGGCCGACCGATCCAGGTCTTTCAGGCTGCGCATGCGGGCTTTCTTGTCGGCCTTCTCCGCGTTGCTGAACAGGTCGCGCAGCAAGGCCTCCAGGACTTCCAGTGCGTCGTCGTGCGCAGTCGCCTCCAGGCAGAGTGCGAAGGCCACCAGTGTCGCCATCCGCCGCGACGCCGGCAGCCGATTAATCGCGGTGACCTTGGCCGTGTTGGCGAAGCGGGCCAGGGCGGCGATACGGCTGGGAGGGATGTGCGCCGCCGCCGGCAAGGTGATGCCGATGCCGCGCACGTCATCGAGCCGGCGCAGTGCCCGAATCAACGCGGGGCCACTGACCATGACCGGGCCGGAGCGCAATTGATCCAGCCGGGAGCTGCGGTTGCCTTCGGCCACCGTCAGCAAGTCTTGCAGTTGCAATCGCTGTTCCTCAGTCACGCTGCGGCCCAGCGTAAACCAGAGGCGTTCTTCGACCCGACTGCGCAACTGGGCGATAAAGCGCTCTAGTTGAGACACACCAGGCAGGAGGACTTTCTGTGTGAACAGCCACGAGGTGGCTCGCTCAAACAGCACTCCCGGCCGGTCGGTGCCCGTCCAGCAGAGGGCATACAGCCAGCGGCTCAAGCGAAAGCCGATGCCCGGATCGGTGAAATGACGATAGCCAAAGCGGTTCTGAATATCGGTGGCATGTATCCAGCGGCGATGATCGCTATAGCGCTGGAGGCAGTCGGGGTCTGGAATCGCCAGTTGTCGGCAAAGCACCTGCAGGACTTCCACCGGCACGGCGGCGGGCTTGTCCGGCAGAACGCCAACGAAGCGGACGGTGGTCAGCAGAACGGCATAACCCAGACGGTTATGGTTACCCCGCAGCACCTGGATGGCTTCACGGTCTTCATCGCTCAGGTGGAAGTAACGTTCCAGCTCTTCACGGCTGGGCGAATCAACATAGCGGCCAAAACCGTCGCGTTGCTCTTGAGTCAGAAAACCGACCGGCATTGATCACAGCACCTCGACGCAGAACACGGCGGGCGTGACGATCCGCGTGCGTTCGATGTGCCCGCGTTGCAGCAGGCCGGCGCGGCGATCACCGGTTACCAGGTAGTCCGCATCGCCCGCCAAGGCCATGGCCAGCAAAAACGAGTCATCCGGATCATCGGCTTCGACCTCGATGGTCAGGCGCTCCAGTACCACAGCCCGTTGCAGGTTATTGATCATGGCGCCCACCTTGGCGGGCTGTAGGATGGCCTGAAGCTTGGGATAGCGGCTGGCTCGACGAATTTCATCGAGTTGCATCCGCGAGGTCACCACCTCGAAACGCGCCGCCCGCCAGGCACGGTAGATCGCATCGGGCGCGCCATGTGGCGAGATCAGGGCGCTGAACAGGATGTTGGTATCCAACACGACCCGCATCAGCGCTTACGTGCCCAGTCGAGCGCTTCGTCAACCGCGTTGGTCAATTCTGCCTCACTCAGATGGGCGTTAGCGGCCTTGGCCTGCTCAGCGCTCAGCTCCAGGATGTGTGCCCGTACCGCTTCTTCGATGAAGCGCGACAGGTCGCCCTTACGGCCGCCGCCCTGGCTGGCCAGAAACATCCGAAGCGACTGGTCGGTGTCGGCCGAGACGGCGACATTCCAGCGAATGGTATTCATAGCGTTCTCCGCTAATAGGTGTTTGTGTGTTTATACGCCAATCACAAAGGGCGATGCAATGGTTCGACAAAACGAAGGTTTTGCCGAACTCTATCGAGGAATGGCTCGGTTCGTTAAGCTCCCCGCGCTACGGTTCAAATAACTGGTACGCTTAATCAAAGTTCAACTATTACTAACGTAGTCGAGTAAACAGTACTTTTGATGAAGATCGGTTATGCGCGAGTGAGCACTCGGGATCAGAAAGCCGACCTACAAGTCGATGCCCTGAAACAGGCCGGGTGCGAACGCATCTACCAAGACATCGCCAGCGGCGCGAAAAGCGCCCGGCCGGAGTTGGACAAACTGCTGGCCAACGTGCGGCCGGGTGATGCCGTGGTGATCTGGAAGCTGGATCGCCTTGGGCGTTCCCTCAAGCACCTGGTCGAGTTGGTCGGCGAGCTGGCAGAGCGCAAGGTCGGCTTACAGAGCCTGAATGACCCCATCGACACCACCCACGCCCAAGGCCGCCTGGTGTTCAACCTGTTCGCCTCGCTGGCGGAGTTCGAGCGCGAGCTGATCCGCGAGCGGACTCAGGCGGGTCTGTCGGCCGCACGGGCGCGTGGCCGGATCGGTGGCCGTCCCAAGGGCCTGCCAGCCAAGGCTGAGGCCACCGCCATGGCGGCCGAAACCCTCTACCGCGAAGGTCGCCTGAGCGTCAGCGCGATCGGCGAGAAGCTGCACATCTCCAAGAGCACGCTGTACAGCTACCTGCGCCACCGTGGTGTCGAGATCGGCGCGTACCAGAAGAGCGCCAGGTCACGCGACCAGCAGCCTTCGGCCGCGTCGCCGGCAGAGCCGCCCGCCGCCGAGCGGGTGGCCACCGTCACCCTGCGCCTCGCGGTGGTGAATAACAGCAAGTTCGTGCGCGGCCGGAAGCGGGCCACGGAGAACATTGAGCGCTACTGCCTGGAGCCCTATGGCATGAAGCGGCTGGATGCCGGCCACTATGAGTTGACCATTCCGTATCGGAGCGACGATGAGCTGGACAAGAGCGTGCATGACCTGCTGACCGAGATCAGCCAGGAGGCCGACATGCGCAACTGTTTTGTCGAGATGGGCGCCTGGGAAGAAGACACCGAAAAGCGTTGGTAGGGCTTACGTTGGTTTTTGGTTCCATTGCTCCCCAAACCCCCGGATCGGCCACCTTGGCGATCTCGCCACCGTCGCGCAGGTAGCGTTGCAGTGTGCGGTAGGCACGACCTTCCCGCAGCGCCCTGAAATCGGCGGCGAACAGTTCGTCGGGGTCGAGACCGAGCGCGCGGTAGTAGGGCTCGCCGAGCTGCTGCATGACGGTGCCCAGGCGCAGCTCCGGCGAGGCGGCGACACCGAAGGTGTGCAGCCCCAGCGGCATCGCCGAGCCGGCCAGTCGGTGCAGGTGGTCGTGGAGCACGCCGAGGAACGCCGGGAAATCCTCGCGCATCGCTGCCTCGCTCCAGCCCAGGTCGTCGTTCATGTGCGCCGCCCGCACCGCCGCGCGGATCTGCTCGGCGCTGCGTTCGCGCACCGCGCCCTCGTCCAGTTGCTGGTATTCGTGGATCAGCTGGTGCAGGTCGCGCAGTTCGTCGTACAGCCCGGCCGGGGCGAACGACGGCGTCTGGTGGCTGACGGTGACCGCGCGCCCGCGCCGGCGCGCCTGGATCGCCTCGCCAACGTTGTCCTGGATGTACGGGTAGAACACCGGCAGGTCGCCGAGCGCCCGCAGCGGGTAGTCGCCCACCGCCAGCCCGCGGTCCTTGCCGGGTAGCCATTCCTGGGTGCCATGGGTGCCGAAATGGATCAGCGCGTCGGCGCCGAAACCCTCGCGGACGAACTGGTAGACCGCCAGGAAGAGATGGTCCGGCGGCACCGCGCTGTCGTGGTAGGCCTCGCCCGGACGGCCGGCGCGCGGCGGCTGCGGCAACAGCAGCAGATTACCCAGGCGCGCCGCCGGGAACACGAAGCGTCGCTGGCCGTCGATATCGCGCAAGGCCCAATGTCGACGCGGGTCGCCCCAGCGCGCGCGCATCTCCTCGCGCAGATCCGCCGGCAGCGCCTCGAACCAGTGCAGGTAGGCATCCAGCGGCAGGCTCGCGGCGAGGCCGTCGCGATACAGCGCGTCCAGGGTCTGCGGCCGGTAGTAGCCGCCGAGCAGGCGCTGGGCGGTATCGATCAGCGCGCTTTCGTCGCTCGTCGCAACCCGGTAGCCGGCCGCCCGCAGCGCTTCGCCGAGACGGGCCAGGCTGGCCGGTACATTGAGATGCGAGGCGGAGACGTTCTTCTCGCCCTCCGGGTGGTTCCAGAACATCAGCGCCAGGTGCTTGTCCGCCGCCGGCAGGCGACGCAGGCGCAGCAGCCGGTCGAGCTTGTCCAGCAGGGCCTCGGCCTGCCCGGCCATCAGCTTCGGCTCGCCGTTCTCCAGGGCGCTGATCACCAGCGGATCGCTCATTCCCCAGGTTTCCGGCATGCCGAGGAAGGCCGCCGCGGTACGCGACGCCACCCCGCTGGCGGCGGCCAGCCAGTCGGCCTCGTTGCCGTCGCGGTAGCCGAGGGTCTGCAATACCGGCACGTCCAGCGCGAGGAACTCGGCACGGCGCGCCGGGCCGTTCTGCAGGTGCTGCAGGTTGACCAGCGCCTGGACATCGGCGCCAGCGAAGGACTTCCTCAACGCCTCCGGATCGCTGTCGTCGAACCACACCGCCAGCGGCGCCTGGCCGTGCCGCTCGCTACGCCGCAACAGTTCGTCGATGGCGCCGGTCTGGGCGTCGGCGATGGCGCCGCGCGGGATCAGGAAGGCGATGCGCGGGGCATCGCTGGCCCAGCGCGAGGCGCCCCAGGCCAGGTAGTCGGCGAGGCCGGCGAACGGCGCCGGTGCGTCGGGATGATAGAAGCCGGCCTGCGCCAGGGGCTGCGGCGCCGGCAACGCGTCGACGGGCAGGCCGGCATGCCAGCGTCGGACCGCCTCGAACAGCCGGCGCAGGTTGGCTTCGCCGCCGTTCGCGTAGTAGCCGACCAGGCGCCCGCCCAGCGCCGCCGGCAGGTTGCCGAAACCCGGCGGACCGCCGCCGACGCGGATCCAGGGTTGCGTCCCGCCTTGCAAGCGCTCGCCCAGCGCCTCCTCGACCTGGGCGCGATCGGTCGGCCGCGGCGTGTCGAGGATCAGCAGGTTGCCGCCGTCCAGCCACTCGCCGGGCGGCGCCTCGCCGATGCCGAGGCGCAGGCCGCGCAACTCGACACCGGCCTCGCGCGCCCAACCGGCTAGGCGCTGGTGCTTGCCCGGGAGGACGAAATCGCTGCTGAGCAGACGCACCTGGGCCGACTCCGCCCAGGCACAGAGACTGGCCAGCAGCGCGCCGCAGAAGAGTAGCGAACGGCGCATCAGAAGCTCGCCACCAGGCCGAGATGGAAGGTGCGCCCAGGTTCGGCGTAGGTGAAGTGCGTGTCGTCGTCGGCCAGGCGCTGGTCGCCGAGGTTCTCGATGCCGCCGCGCAGCGTCAGGTTCTCGTTGAGTTTCTGGCTCAGCTCCAGGTGCCACAGGCTGTAGGCCGGCAGGGCATAGCCGACGTTGCTGCTGTAGGCCACCTGGCTGCCGACGTATTCGGTGCGCAACTGGGCGCTGAAGCGGGCATTGGGGCTCCAGCGCAATTGGCTGTTGGCGAGGTGCCGGGAGCGGTCGCCGAGGCGCTGGCCGGCGGTGCGGTTGCGCGCGTCGAGGTAGGTGTAGTTGAGTTCCCAGCGCAGGTCCGCCGGCAGGTCCACGCCGCCGCCCAGCTCGAGGCCGCGGATCCGTGCCCTGTCGACGTTCTCGTAGTTGCGCACCTCGCCGCCGCGCACCCCGCAGCGCGCTACGCAGACGGTCTGGATCAGGTCGCGGACATCGTTCTCGAACACCGTGCCCTTCAGCGACCAGCCATCGCCCTGGTAGTCGGCGCCCAGTTCGTAGGACGTATTGGTCTCCGGCTTCAGGTCGGGATTGCCGTAGATGGTGAAGCGCCCGCCGCCACCGACCGCCGCATACTCCGGCGATAGCTGCTTCAGGCTCGGCGCCTTGTAGCCGCGGCCGACGCCGGCGCGCAGGGTCAGCGCATCGGAAAGGTGGTGCAGCAGGTACAGGCGCGGACTGCTTTCCCAGCCGAACGCCTCGTGCTTGTCGAAGCGGCTGCCGAGGGTCAGCGACCAGTCCGGGCCGAAGGCGATCTCGTCCTGCAGGAACAGCGCCTTGTGTCGCGCGCTGGCGTCGCCGGCGGTATTCACCGAGCGATCCTCCAGTTCTTCCTTGCGCCATTCGCCGCCGAGGGTGAAGAGATGTCGCTCGAAGGCCGGCACGCTGAGGTGGCCGTCGACCACGCTGTCGGTAAGGCGCTGCGGGTTGCTCGGCGGTTGTCCGTCGGAACGCGCGTTGTGCCGCTCCAGGCGGTTGCGGTAGGTGCGCAGCTGGCTGCTGCCCCAGTCCCACTGGCCATTGTGGGCGAGCGACCAGCGCTCGCGTTCGATCACGTCGCGCGACTCGTAGTAGCGCGAGCGCGACCCTCCGGTCTCGCTGTTGCGCCAGCGTCGTTCGCGCCCGCGCTGGTGGCCGAGGTCGATGCGCTGGGCGTCGTCCGGGGTCCAGCTGAGGTTCAGCCCACCGCTGTCGGCGTTGCCGCCTTCCAGCTCGGAGAGTCGGCGCTCATCGGCGTCCGGGGTTTCCTGCTGGCGGCGGCTCTCGCCGTTCAGGGCGAGGCCCAGCTTGCCGGGCACCAGCGGCCCGGCGAGATAGGCGCCGAGCTGGTGGCTCTGCCCGCCGAGGCCGTCCTCGCGCACGCCGCCATCGAGCAGACCGCTGCCCGTCCAGGTATCGGTGGCGCGCCGGGTGATCACGTTCACCACCCCGCCGAGGGCTTCCGAACCGTAGAGCGAGGACATCGGTCCGCGTACCACCTCGATACGCTCGATGCTCTCCACCGGCACCCAGCCGAGGTCGAAGTCGGAATGGGCGATGGCCCCGGACGAGGTGGAGATCCGCTGGCCGTCCACCAGCACCAGGGTGTGCTCGCTGGACATGCCGCGAACGCTGATGCCCCGCCGGGACATGCCGACGCCGTTGAACTGCAGGCTTTCCGAACCGCGCAGGGCTTCCTGCAGGTCGCGCACCGGGCGCCGCCGCAGGTCCTCGGCGGCGATCAGCGAAACGCTGGCCGGGGCGTCGCGCAGCTTGCGCTCGGTAGTGGTGGCGCTGACCACGGTCGGCTCCAGGTCGACCGGCGCGGCCAGCGCCAGGCAGGGAAGCAGGTAGAGGAACGGCACGGCGCGGGCCAGCCGCAGCGGAGGAAGACGGTGCGGGGAGGAATGGGGGGTCATGGTCGGCAGGTATGAATTATGAATATTTATAAGTTATAACATAACATTTCTTCGAATGAAGAATGCCCGCCGTTTCTTCTTCATCGAGGCGAGGGAACGTCTCGCTCGCCGTATCCCTCGAAGCACAGGACCCCACTCTCAACCGGGCATGCCCCCCAGGAGGAAAGATGACCGCAACCGAGCAGATCATGGCGCTCCTCGAACGCTGGGACCGCCAGCAGGAGGGCTACATCCGCCAGCGCGAGGAGCGCTACGAGGCGATGTTCCAGTTGCTCGAAGACCTCTTCGGCCGCGACGGGCGCTTCACCGCCATCGACGCCGCCTGCGGCCCGGGCTCCCTCGGCCGGCGCCTGCTCGAACGCTTCCCGGCGGCGCGGGTGGTGGCGCTGGACGCCGACGTCATGCTGCTGGAGATCGCGCGTACGGCGCTGGCCGGTTTCGCCGAGCGGGTCCGCGTGGTGGAGTGCGACCTCACCGATCCAGGCTGGACCGAACGGGTCGCCGAAGCGCGCGAGTCCCTCGCCGGCGAACGGCCCGCGGCGCTGCTCTCTTCCACCGCGTTGCACTGGCTGTCGCCCGCCGAACTCGCCGGGTTCTACGCCCAGGCCGGCGAGCTGCTCGCCCCCGGCGGCGTGCTGCTGAACGCCGACCACATGCGCTACGACCGACGCTGGCCGGGACTCGCGGAATTGTCCCGGAAGCACCGCGAGCGGGTCCTCCAGGCGTCCGTGGCCAGCGGCGCGGACAGTTGGGAAGACTGGTGGCAACGCGCCGCGCAGATCCCCCGGCTGGCCCCGCTGAAGGCGCAGCGCGACGCCCATTTCGCGCGGCGCCCGCTCAGGCGCGCCAGCGAAGACGAAGACTGCTCGCTCGATTTCCATCTCGCCGCCCTGCGCCAGGCGGGTTTCGCCGAGGCCGCCACGGTCTGGCAGCAGTTGGACAACTACGTGGTCTTCGCCCGCCTCGCCCAGGCCTGATACGCCGTCACCCGGGCACGGGGAATACCTCCAATGGAACCCGGCCAATCCGCCGGACGTTGACGCAGATCAACGCCGGCTCGGCATCGCTCGCCAGAATCCACAACATATTGTTGTTTTGCAAAATCAAAACACATCATGTTGTGGAGAAGTTGAAATGACCCAGCCCCGGAAGGCTACCTGGCCGGCCACCCTGCTCAAGCGCAACGGACGTGAAGTCCCTTTCGATCCCGGCAAGATCGAACGCGCCATCGCCGCCGCCGGCCAAGCCACCGGCGAGTTCGACCCGCAGCAGGCGCAGGCGCTCGCCGAACGCGTGGTGGAACGCCTGCCGGAACGCGCCTGCCTGGATATCGAACGAGTCCAGGACCTGGTCGAACGGGTGCTGATGGAGGCCGGCCACTACCCTACGGCGCGCGCCTACGTGGTCTACCGCGAACGCCACGGCCGGCTGCGCCGCGAGCGCAAGACCCTGGTGGACGTCGCCGCGTCGATGAACGAATACCTGTCCCGCGAGGATTGGCGCGTGCGCGCCAACGCCAACCAGGGCTATTCCCTCGGCGGGCTGATCCTCAACGTATCCGGCAAGGTCACCGCGAACTACTGGCTGGATGAGGTCTACGATGCCGACATTGCCGCCGCCCACCGCGACGCCGACCTGCATATCCACGACCTCGACATGCTCGCCGGCTATTGCGCCGGCTGGTCGCTGCGCACCTTGCTGAACGAAGGCCTGAACGGCGTGCCGGGGCGGGTCGAGGCCGGTCCGCCGAAGCACCTGGGCAGCGCCCTGGGGCAGATGGTCAACTTCCTCGGCACCCTGCAGAACGAGTGGGCCGGGGCCCAGGCCTTCAGTTCCTTCGATACCTACCTGGCGCCCTACGTGCGCAAGGACCGCCTCGACTACGCCAGCGTGCGCCAGGCCCTCCAGGAGTTCATCTACAACCTCAACGTGCCGTCGCGCTGGGGCACCCAGACACCCTTCACCAACCTGACCTTCGACTGGGTCTGCCCGGACGACCTGCGCGACCAGGTGCCGCGCATCGGCGGCGAGGAGATGCCCTTCGCCTACGGCGAGCTGCAGGCCGAGATGGACCTGATCAACCGCGCCTACATCGAGGTGATGCAGGCCGGCGATGCCCACGGCCGGGTATTCACCTTCCCGATCCCGACCTACAACATCACCCACGACTTCCCCTGGGACAGCGACAACGCCACGCGCCTGTTCGAGATGACCGCGCGCTACGGCCTGCCCTACTTCCAGAACTTCCTCAACTCGGACATGCAGCCCAACCAGGTGCGCTCGATGTGCTGCCGCCTGCAACTGGACGTGCGCGAACTGCTCAAGCGTGGCAACGGCCTGTTCGGCTCGGCGGAGCAGACCGGCTCGCTGGGCGTGGTGACGATCAACTGCGCGCGCCTGGGCTATCGCCACCGTGGCGACGCCGCCGGCCTCTACCGCCAGCTCGACCACCTGCTCGAACTCGCCTTCGCCAGCCTGGAGCTGAAGCGCAAGGTGATCCAGCAGCACATGGATGCCGGCCTCTATCCCTACACCCGACGCTACCTGGGTACCCTGCGCAACCATTTCTCCACCATCGGCGTGAACGGCCTGCACGAGATGGTGCGCAACTTCAGCGACGACCGCGAGGGACTGCACAGCGAAGCCGGGCGCGAGATGGCCCTGGCCCTGCTCGATCACGTGCGCGCGCGGCTGGTGGGTTTCCAGGAGGACAGCGGGCACCTCTACAACCTGGAAGCCACGCCCGCCGAGGGCACCACCTATCGCTTCGCCCGCGAGGACCGCAAGCGCTATCCGCGCATCCTCCAGGCCGGCACGCCGGAGGCGCCCTACTACACCAACTCCTCGCAACTGCCGGTGGGCTTCACCGACGACCCGTTCGAGGCGCTGGAACTGCAGGACGCCCTGCAATGCAAGTACACCGGCGGCACCGTGCTGCATCTCTACATGGCCGAGCGGATTTCCTCCGCCGAAGCCTGCAAGACCCTGGTGCGCACCGCCCTCGGTCGCTTCCGCCTGCCGTACCTGACCGTCACCCCCACCTTCTCGATCTGCCCGCGGCACGGCTACCTGGCCGGCGAGCACGAGTTCTGCCCGAAGTGCGACGAGGAGCTGCTGCAACGCTCCACGCCCAAGAGCTGTTGCGGCGGCTGCGGCGGTTGAGTCGCCTGTCGTTCCTTTCATCCACCAGCAAGGAGTACCACCGATGAACCCCAACCAGTTGCCCGAAGACCAGCGCCAGCGCTGCGAAGTCTGGACCCGCGTGATGGGCTACCACCGTCCCGTGGCAGCGTTCAATGCCGGCAAGCAGTCCGAGCATCGCGAACGCCGCCATTTCCGCGAGACGCGATGAGCGCCACGCTCAGGGTCGGGGGCCTGGTGCCCCTGACCACCCTCGACTACCCCGGCCTGCTCGCCTGCGTGCTGTTCTGCCAGGGCTGCGCCTGGCGCTGCCGCTACTGCCACAACCCGGAACTGATCGCGCCGCGCGGCGCGGAGGAAATCCCCTGGCCACGCCTGCTCGACTTCCTCCGCCGACGCCAGGGCCTGTTGCAGGCGGTGGTCTTCAGCGGCGGCGAGGCGACCCTGCAGGCGGCCCTCGGCGACGCCATGCGCACGATCCGCGAACTGGGCTTCCGCGTCGGCCTGCACAGCGCCGGCATCAACCCCCGCGCCTTCGCCCGGGTGCTGGCGCAGAGCGACTGGGTGGGCTTCGACGTCAAGGCGCCGGCCGAGGACGTCGCCGCCATTACCGGCGTGGACGGCAGCGGCGCGGCCAACTGGCGCAGCCTGGAATGCCTGCTGGACAGCGGCGTGGCCTACGAATGCCGGACCACGGTGCACTGGCGCTTGTTCGATAGCGAACGCCTCTGGCGCCTGGCGACGCGCCTGCGCGCGATGGGCGTGGAGCGCTTCGCCGTACAACTGGCGCGCCCGGCCCGCCAGCTCGATCCGCAGCTTCTCGCGAAGCCCGCGCCGCAGGGCGCTGCGCAGCTATGGCGAGAACTGGAAGAGCTGTTTCCCGCCTTCGAACTGCGCGACGCCTGAGCCTCCGGTTCAGCGGCGCCGCTCGGGCCTGCCAGCTCGCTCGGACAGGGCGGGCAGTCCCGACCAGGCCTGTCCTTCACAAGACTCATACGATCGTACGAGAGCACCTCCTCGATTCCTAGTTGCGTCCAATTGTCGCGGACGGCGCCGCTCGCCACCCTTGCTCCAGATTCAGCGACCCCGGACCCGCGCCATGAAACTCACGCTCACCCCTCCCCTGACCCCCAGCCACTGGATGCGCTCGACCGACCTGGCCGACGCCGCCAGCGCCCCCCTCGTCGGCACCCACTCGGCGGACGTGGCGATAGTCGGCGGCGGTTTCGTCGGGCTCTGGACCGCCATCACCCTCAAGCAACTGGAGCCGGACGCACGGGTCCTGCTGCTGGAGCAGGACGTCTGCGGCGGCGGCGCTTCCGGCAGGAACGGTGGTTTCGTGATGTCCTGGTGGCCGAAGATCGGTACCTTGCTGGGCTTCTGCAGCGAGGCGCAGGCGCGCTTCCTTGGCGAAAGCGCGGAGCGGGCAATCCAGGAACTCGGGGAGTTCTGCGCGCGGCATGACATCGATGCGCACTTCCAGCAGAAGGGCTGGCTGTGGACCGCCACCACGGCGCACCACCTCGACGCCTGGAACGATACCCTCGCCGCCTGCGAACGGCTCGGCGTCAGACCCTTCGAGCGCCTCGACGCCAGCGAAGTGGCACGCCGGACCGGTTCGCCGGTGCATCTCGCCGGGGTCTTTGAGCGCAGCAATGCCACCGTGCAACCAGCCTTGCTGGTGCAAGGCATGCGCCGCGTGGCGCTGGCCCTCGGCGTGGAAATCCACGAGCGTTGTGGCGTCAGCCAGATCGTTCCCGGCCAGCCGGCACAGCTGCTGAGCGCCGGGGCCCGGGTTCAGGCCAAGGCGGTGGTTCTCGCGACCAACGCCTGGTCGGCCGCCCTGCCCAGGCTCTCCAGGCTAATCGTGCCGGTGAACAGTTCCATCGCGGTTACCGAGGCGATACCGCAACGGCTGGAGCGAATCGGCTGGACCGGCGGGGAAGCCATCACCGATTCCCAACTGATGGTGGACTACTACCGCACCACCCGCGACGGGCGCATCGCCTTCGGCAAGGGCACCGGCGCCATCAGCTACGGCTCGCGCATCGGCCGGGTATTCGACGTCGACCGGGAGAGCCTGGCCCTGACCGAGGCCGACTTCCGCCGCACCTATCCCTCGCTAGGCGACATCCCGCTGGTCGACGGCTGGTCCGGCCCCATCGACCGTACCTACGACAGCCTGCCGGTCTTCGGCCACCTGCACGAGAACATCCACTACGGCATCGGCTGGAGCGGCAACGGCGTGGGACCGAGCCGCCTGGGCGGGCGGATCCTCGCCAGCCTCGCCCTCGGCCGCGACGACCCGTGGAGCCGTTGTCCGCTGGTAGAACGCCGCTGCCGGAGCTTCCCCCCCGAGCCGCTGCGCTACCTGGGTGGCTCCCTGGTGCGCAACGCCGTCCTGCGCAAGGAACGCGCGGAACTCGCCGGTACCGCGCCCTCGGCCACCGACCGCTTTCTCGCGCGCTTCGCCCCCGCCGGCCTTGAAGACAAATCCTGAGGAGCCCATGGCATGAACCCTTCGCTCATCCGTCTCGACGACGAAAGTCCTTTCACCTCGCCCACGCCCGTCGGCCAGCCGCTGGGCGAACCGGTAGCCCTGACCCGTACCGCGGCCCACCGCCCGCTCGCCGACGGCAACGGCGTGACCGGCATCTGGGAATGCACCCCGGGGCGCTTCCGCCGACAGGTCGAGCAGGCCGAGTACAGCTACATCGTCAGCGGTGAAGGTCGCTTCACCCCGGACGAAGGCCAGGCCGTGGAGTTTCGCGCCGGCGACGCGCTCTATTTCGCCGCTGCCACCCAGGGCACCTGGGACATCCGCCAGACCGTGCGCAAGACCTACCTGATCTTCGACTGACCCCGAAGAACCGAACTCCACCGCCCTGACAGAGGAAACAAGAAATGGGTATGCGAGAAGCGAACGACAACGCATCGGGCCTCAAGGCCCATCCCCTGGGCTCGCTCGAGACGATCGCTATCATCATCGGCACCAACATCGGCGCCGGCGTGCTGAGCATGGCCTACGCCGCCCGCAAGGTCGGCTACGTGCCGTTGCTGGTATGCCTGGCCCTGACCTGCCTCTTCTGCATCGTCACCATGCTCTACGTGACCGAAGCCTGCCTGAGAACCCGCGGCAACAACCAGCTCAGCGGCCTCTCCCGGCGTTACCTGGGTCCGCTCGGCGGCTGGCTGATCTTCATCGCGGTGGCGGCCAACAGCTACGGGGCCCTGGTCGCCTACATGACCGGCAGCGGCAACATCATGCTCGAGTTCTTCGGCCAGTACGGCCTCACGCGCGAGGTCGGCAGCCTGATCTTCTTCGTCCCCTCGGCGCTGGTGCTCTACCTGGGCCTGAAGGCGCTCGGCGTGGGCGAGAAGCTGATCAGCGCCGGCATGGTGGCCATCGTCTGCATCCTCATCGGCGCTACCCTGATGCACGACGACGCCCGTCTCGCCCACCTTTGGCAGAGCCAGTGGCAATACGTGGTTCCAGTGTTCAACCTGGCGGTCTTCGTGTTCGGCGCGCAGTTCCTGGTTCCGGAGCTGGTGCGCGGCAACCTGGCAACCCCCGGGCGCGTGCCGCGCCTGATCGTGGTCGGCATGCTGCTGACCTTCCTGCTGGTGGCGGCCATTCCTGCCTCGGTCATCGCCCTGGTCGGCCCCGACAACCTCAGCGAGGTGGCGACCTTGAGCTGGGGACGCTCCCTCGGCCAATGGGCCTACTACGTGGCGAACACCTTCGCCTTGCTGGCGATGCTGACCTCCTACTGGGGACTCGGCGGGTGCCTGTTCACCAATATCTTCGACCACTTCCGCCTGGGCAGCGAAACCAACCGGCGCAAACGCCTGGCGGTGCTCGCCGCGGTCTCGGTCCCGCCGTTCCTGCTGGCCTATGCGGGGCTCGGCGGCTTCGTGAACGCGCTGTACTTCGCCGGTACCTTCGGCGGCGTACTGATGGGCATCATCCCCATCCTCCTGCTCAACGCGGCGCGGCGCCACGGCGACCAACTGCCGGCATTCAGCTGCGGCTGGTATGCCCATCCGCTGATACAGGGGCTGATCGTCCTGGTGTTCGCCTCCAGCGGGGTCTACGCGATCGCCTCGGCACTGGGGATGCTGCCCGCCAGTTGGTGACAGGGCGCGCTGCCTGCGCCCGGGGCGATTACACTGAAGGCCCATGCCTGGAGTTTCCTGGACATGCCGCAGAGCATCCGCCACCTGATCGCCCTCCCCGAACTCCGTTCGCGCCTGCTGAGCGGAGCCGGCGGCCTCGACCGCCCGGTTCGCTGGGCGCATGTCTGCGAACTCGACGACCCCACCGAATGGCTCGGCGAGGGTGACCTGCTGATGACCACCGGGCTGGGCATACCGAGCGACGCCGAGCGGCAACGGCGTTACGTCCGAAGACTGGCCGAGGCCGGCCTGGCAGGCATGATGATCGGCGAGAACATGGAAGCCCCGAGCGACCTCGATGCCCTACGCGAGACGGCCGAGGCCCTGGGCTTCCCGTTGATTCTCACCCACTACGGCGTCCCTTTCGCCGCCGTGACCCGGGCCATCGTCGATGCGGGACAGAAAGACGAATACGAGCGCCGCAACGCCCTGGCCCGGATATACGAAAGCGCCCGGTTGAGCATGCAGGGACTGGGCCTGCCGGCGCTGCTGCAACGCCTCGGCAAGGACGTGCGAAGCAGCCTCTACCTCATCGTTCCCGACACCCTGGCGGCCTGGCAGCCAGGCCTGCCAGGGCTGCCCGTGGAGTTGGCCGACGCGCTGCGCAACCGCCGTCGCGAGCAGGCGGAGCCGCAGCCAATGGTCCTTCGCCATCCGCTCGCGGAAGGCGAAGCGCTCAGCATCGGCATTCCTTCCGACCGGAACTGCCTGCTGATAGCCCTGGGCGAGCGGCTGCCGGACTACAGTCTCCTGCACCACCTGACGGCAGTGCTCGGCATAGAGATCGAACGGCTGCGCGTCGAAAGCGAACGCCACCTGCGCCTGGGTTCGGAATTGCTCGACGACCTGCTGCAACGACGGCTATACCGGGAACAAGCCGAGGAGCGGCTGGAGGAACTGCTGCCCGGGCTCGATCTCGACGATGCAGTCGTTTCCGTGACAAGTTCCGAGGGGCTCGCGACCGACCCTATCGGTCTTTTCCGGGGCCACGACTCACGCCTGCTGGTTCGCGCGCAAGGCCAGGAAATCATTCTGCTGCACCAGGCCGGCCTCGCCTCGACACTGCAGGAAGCCCTGGACAGCTCGCTGGGCGTGAGCGCCCCGCTCCGTCGTGCCGAACGTTGCGCCGAGGCCTTGCGCGAAGCGCGTCTGGCCCTGGCCCACAGCCATTCCCGGCGACCGTTGTGTCGCTACGCGGAACTGGACGACGAGGCGCCCTGGCTACCCAGAAGCCTCGCCGAGGCCGAGCGGGCGTTCCGCCTGGTCCTCGGCGCCCTCCACGACTATGACGCGGCCAATGGCTCTGCACTGCTATACACGCTGCAGGTCTTTCTCGAGGAAAACAGGTCCTGGTTGAACGCCGCGCAGCGGCTACACATACACAAGCAGAGCCTGGTCTACCGGATACGCCGCATCGAGGAAATCAGCGGTCGCTCGCTGGACAGCACCGCCGATGTGGCGACCCTCTGGTTCGCCTTGCAGGCAACCCGGCTGTCGCCGGAAGCGAGGGGCAGGACGGCGAAGAGCAGCCTCCTGGAGCAGTCCGCGCACCATGGCGGCGACATGGACTGACGGCGGAACCCGACACCTGGCGCTTGCAGGGCGACGCCGCCGCCAACAGGCGCGGCCAGGAACGGTTGCCCGACAGCGGCGTGGCCTGTGGATGCCGGACCACGGTGCATCGCAGCGAGCGCCGTTGCGAATGCATTAATCCCCCTTGCTAGCTAGCCACCCCACCGCTGGAGCGGCGCGGCCCGCGCTTCTAGGCTCGAACGGTAAGACGGAAGCCCATCGGCGCGGCGCAAAGGAGGCCTGCGATGCGTAACGGAATCGACGCTGTATCCGCCCCGCTACCCACCCTGTTCGTATCTCCGCCGGCGGTCTTCACCGCCTCCCTCGAGCGACTTCCCCTACGCGCTCGGCAGGCCCCCGCCGCCCAGCGCCCGCCGGGGTCGCCCGGCATTCCCGGCAGCGCCCGGTTGCAGACTGGCGCCGCCACGTCCCGCTGACGTCCCAACGCCGACGGCCATGCCGTCGCAAGCGCTTCATCCCCCGCGATCCGCCCGTCGCGCTCGTCCCCATCGGGACCAACCGGGCCGCCCCCGGCCCGCTCCTTCGAACCTGCGTGGAGTCCATCCCATGAACGGAAGCAGATCCACCTTTCTCTACCTTCTCGCCGCCGCCGGCCTGGCGCTGACACCCGCGGCCCAGGCCGACCGGGGCAACGACGTGGTCGCCCGGCTCAACCAGTTGTACAACGACACCCGCCAGGATTGCGGTGGACCGTCGAAGCCGGCATTCCTCTGTTCCGGCGTGCTGTTCCGCGCCACCTGGCCTTCGACCGACTACATGTTCTACAGCATCAGTCCGAAGAGCCAGAAAAGCGGCGGCGTCTCCGCCTCCTACCTGCGCAAGGACGCCAAGTACCGCAAGCTCGCCTATGGCCTGAAGAGTGGCTTCATCTTCGACACCATCTTCGGTAATCCGAAGGACCACCAGGACTATGCGGTGCTCTGTTCCTTCCCCATCGACGCCGCCACCGACGACCGCGCCCAGCAGGGTTGCACCGATTCGCGGCGCACGCCGAACAGCGTCGAGAAGTCCTGCCAGGACATCAACGTCAGCACCGCCGAGCAGTGGGCGGCGAACTACCGGCAGAACCGCGGCGACCATTCGCGGCAGTGCTCCTTCGACGTCCGCGACGAGCGCAATACCGCCGCCGGCCCGGCCTTCTACCAGAGCATCCGGGCGATGGCGCAGATCGCCGACGAATCCTTCACCACCCAGAACGAACTGCGCCTGGCCAAGTGGGAGGAAAACCCGCCGAAGTCGCCGTCGATCCTCGCCGCGTTCTACACCGAGGACGCCGGCCTGGAGGGCGCTCGGCTCAACCAGATCCAGTGGTACCAGTCGGTCCAGGCATTCCTCCCGATCATCAACATGCGACTGCCGCAGACCCGCCAGCAGGACGCGCAGTTCGCCTACGACGGGCGTAAGCAGGCGATCTACCCGACCAGCGAGAAGAATGCCTGCGAGCGCTATGTGGAAAGCGCCACCTGGGTGGAGCGCGACGATCCGGGCTTCAGGAAGAAGATCATGACCCTGGAAGTGGTACCGACCGATTGCGGGCGCAAGATCCAGGACAACCAGACCAACAATTTCTTCAACGAGCTGGTGGTCGACCACTACCTGGACAGCGAATGGAAGGACAACCCGGACAACCGCGACAGCAATATCGGCAGCATGCGCCGACAACTGGTCTGCCACTTCAACGTCGCCCGCAACAAGCCCGAGTGGAACCTGGAACCCTCGCGGCCGTACACCTCCAACGAGGACTCCATCGCCAAGGGCTGCAATAACACCTGAGGCCGCTCCGCGGGGGCGCTACGGCGTCCCCTGCGAACAGCGATATGGCCTTTTGATATCACACGCTCTACCATGCCGTCTTTCCAAGCCGCCAGGGAACGAACGCATGGCTTTCGATGCCGCCCGCTATGTCCACCGCTACTACGCCAGCCTGGCGCCCGCCCCGGGCAACGAATACCCGCGCCTGAGGGCCTGGGAGTACCTCTGGGAGTATGTCTGGGACCCCAGTCGCAGCTGGGACGACCTGACCGCCCCCGAACAGCTCGACACCACCGCCCTGCACCTGGGTTTCTACCTGGCCAACTGGGGCATGTTCCGTGGCTCCTCGGGACTGCTGCAGAACAGCAACCTGGACCTGATGAAAGCGCTGGCCCGGCAGCTCTTCAGCGGTGCCGGAGCGGAACTCTTCGAGCTGTCCCTGGTGGATTTCGCCGGCAACGGCGCGCGCCTGGCGCACAACCGCAAGCTGCTGGAAACGGTGCTCGGGTCGATGGATGCCCTCAGCAGCCGGGTGAGCTGGACCGACACCCTGAAGAGCAAGATCCTGCTCGGCGTCTGGGGCGAGTTTCCCGCCCTCGACCGCCACTACGTGGCCGCCTGTCGCGCGCTGTATCCACGCCGGGGCCTGACGAGCGTCAACGGCGGGACCCTCACCGCGCTGCACCGCCTGATCGGCGAAGAAAGGCTGTCGTTCCCGCGCCTGGAGACCGCCCGCAAGGGGCTCCTCTACCCCACCGGGCGCCTGGCCGACATGGCTTTCTTCCAGTACGGCCTGGAAAACGCCTGAGGCGCTGCGCCGCCGATCCGGGGGACTTGTAGGCATGCCCTCGCTGTAAGTAGTATGAGACTCATTCTCAATTACAACAGCGATCCCCTCCATGCCGCCGGCCGACGCCTCCCTGCACGACGCTGTGAGCCATCTCTACCAGGACCACCATGGCTGGCTGCAAGGCTGGTTGCGGCGACGCCTGGGCTGCGCGGAAAACGCCGCCGACCTGGCCCAGGACACCTTCGCCCGCCTGCTCGCCTCGCGCCGGGTACTGGATGCGCGCGAACCGCGCGCCTACCTGACCACCGTCGCCAAGGGGCTGATGATCAACTGGTTCCAGCGCCAGTCGCTGGAGCGCGCCTACCTCGATGCCCTGGCCAACCTCCCGGAAGACCTCGCGCCGCCGCCGGAACAGCGGTTGATGGTGCTGGAAACCCTGCATGAAGTAGACGCCCTGCTCGGCAGCCTGCCGGACAGGGTCCGCCAGGCGTTTCTCCTGGCGCAGATCGAAGGCCTGAAGTACGAAGCCATCGCCGAGCGCCTGGGCGTGTCCCTGGGTTCGGTCAAGCGCTACATGCAGCAGGCCTTCCGCCAGTGCCTGGAGCTGATGGAATGAACGCCGCGGACGAAGGCCGGATTCCCTCGCCGATCCTCGACGAGGCCGCCGAGTGGCTGGTGCGCCTGCAGGACAGCGGCTGCACCGACGACACGCGCCAGGCCTGCGCCCAGTGGCGGCAGCGCAGCCCGCAGCACGCCCATGCCTGGGAGCGCGCCGAGCGCCTGCTGCAATGCCTCGGCCGACTGCCGCCGGCGCTGGCCCTGCCGACCCTCGGCCGCGAGCGCGGGCTGGACCGGCGGCGCGCGATCAAGCACCTCGCCCTGGTCCTCGGCGGCGCCTCGCTGGGGCTCGCCACCTGGCAGGCCGAACCGTTGCGCGACTGGCTGGCCGACCAGCGCACCGGCGTCGGCGAACAGCGCCGCCTGCCCCTGCCCGACGGCAGCCTGCTGACCCTGAACACCGACAGCGCCGTGGACCTGGCCTTCGACGCCAGCCAGCGGCTGGTACGCCTGCTGCGCGGCGAGATCTTCGTCGATAGCCGCGCCGACCCGCGTCCGTTCCGCGTCGCCACCGCCGAAGCGCGGCTGCATGCCGGTGCCGCCCGCTTCAACGTACGCCAGGAGATGGCCGCGACCCGGGTCGCGGTACTCGCCGGGCGGGTCGAACTGAGCCCGCTCCACGGACGCGGGCGCTGGCTGGAAAGCGGCGAGTCGGTGCGCCTGGGCGCCGACGGCGAAGCGCGCCGGCTGGCCTTCGACGGCCTGCCGGACGCCTGGACCCGCGGCATGCTGATGGCCGACCGGATGCCGCTGGCCGAGGTGCTCGCCGAACTCGCCCGCTACCGTCGCGGCGTACTGCGCTGCGACCCGCAACTGGCCAGGCTGGCGGTGTCGGGCGCCTATCCGCTGCTGGACCTGCGGCGCACGCTGGGCATGCTGCAGGCCACCTATCCGCTGAAGGTGCGCGGGGTGACCGACTACTGGATCAGCCTGGTGCCGGCGTGACGGCGCGGCCGCCATCCCCGTGGCAACCGCCTCCTCGCGTCCACCCCGGCAGGCCGTCCGCCGTTGCGCCGGAACAGGCGTTGCCATCGACATACCGTGCTCCGCAGAAAAATAACCGCCTCGACCTGAGACCTTTTTCCTTCTCGGCTGGCAAGTAGAGGAATCCGCCCCGACCCAAGGTCCGCAGAGACCACGAGGAACCCTGTACATGCCCGTACGCACGCTTCGCCCCCGTTCGCTGTCCCTGGCCATCCACGCCGCCATGACCCTCGCCCTCGCCGGCGCGGCCCCCGCCCTGCTTGCCGCCGAGGCGCCCGCCGCCAGCTCGGCGCGCAGCTATGACATCGCCCCCGGCCCGCTCGGCCGTACCCTGTCGGCCTTCGCCAGCGACAACGGGGTATCCCTGGCGTTCGACCCGGCGCTCACCGAGGGTCGCCGCAGCGCCGCCCTGCGCGGCCGCTACGCGCCGGTCGAGGCGCTGCACCGCCTGCTGCTGGGCAGCGGCCTGGAGTTGCAGCAGCGCAGCGATGGCAGCTACACCCTGGTGCCGGCAGCCACCGATGGCGCGCTGGAACTGCAATCCTCGCTGATCACCGCCCAGGCCGCCGGTGCCGAGACCCTGCCCGCCGAGTACGCCGGCGGCCAGGTGGCCCGTGGCGCGCGCCTGGGCATGCTGGGCAACGCCGACGTGATGGATGCGCCATTCAGCATCACCAGCTACACCGCCAGGACCATCGAGCAGCAGCAGGCGCGCAGCGTCGCCGACCTGCTACAGGCCAACGATCCGTCGGTGCGGGTGGTCGGCGGGCGCGGCGACCTGGTGGACAGCTACACGATTCGCGGCTTCAGCGTGCAGAACGCCGACGTCGCCTTCAACGGCCTCTATGGCCTGCTGCCGTTCTGGCGGGTACCGATCGAATTCGCCGAGCGCGTGGAAGTGCTCAAGGGACCGAACGCCCTGCTCGGCGGGATTTCCCCCGGCGGCAGCGTCGGCGGCACCATCAACCTGGTGCCCAAGCGCGCCGACGACCAGCCGCTGACCCGCGTCAGCGTCGACTGGACCCAGCGCGGCCAGCTCGGCACTCACCTCGACATCGGCCGGCGCTTCGGCGAGAACAACGCCTTCGGCGTGCGCTTCAACGGCGTCTACCGCAACGGCGATACCGCCGTCGACCATCAGAGCCGCGAGTTTCCCATGCTCTCCCTGGGCCTGGACTTCCGTGGCGAGCGCCTGCGCCTGTCCAGCGACCTGCTGTACCAGAAGGAAAGCCTGGAAGGCGTGGTGCGCCCGCTGCTGACCGGCCCGGGAACCACCCACATCCCCCACGCCCCGGACTCGAAGACACGCTTCGGCCTGCGCGATTCCTACCTGGACCAGGAGGATTACTCCATGGTCAACCGCGGCGAGTACGACCTCGCCGACAACCTGACGGCGTTCGCCAGCATCGGCGGCCGCCAGAGCAACTACGAAACCATCGCCGCCAACAGCATCCTCGTCGGCAACCAGGGCGATATCGTCAACAGCCTGGCACGCCAGCGCGGCGACCGCCGCACCTATTCCGCCGAGGTCGGCCTGCGCGGCAACTTCGACACCGGCCCGCTCCGCCACGACTGGACGCTCAGCGCCAACCGCCTGCACGAACGGCTGGGCATGGTCTATGCCTTCACCGGGATGCAGCCGGGCAACCTCTACCAGACCTCGCCGCATACGCCGCTGCCGGACTTCTCCAGCCTCGACGGGAGCATTCCGAAGACCAATGAAACCGACCTCGGCGGCGTGGCGCTGGCCGACAGGCTGTCGTTCCTCGAGGATCGCGTGCAGGTCACCCTGGGCGTGCGCCGCCAGCAGATCGAGTCGCGCAACTACGACCAGACCAGCGGCGCGCGCACCAGCCACGACAAGCGGCACGTGTGGACGCCGATGGCCAGCGTGCTGGTCAAGCCGCTGCAGGACCTGTCGCTGTACGCCAACTACATCCAGGGCCTCAGCCAGGGCGAGGCGGCGCCGATGACCGCGGCCAACGCCGGCCAGGTGCTGGCACCGTACAAGGCCGAGCAATACGAGATCGGCGCCAAGTACGACCTGGGCGGCTTCACCACCACCCTGGCGCTGTTCGAGATCAGGAAACCGAACGCCTATACCGACGCCAGCAACGTCTTCCGCGCCGACGGCGAGCAACGCAACCGCGGCGTGGAGCTGAGCCTCTATGGCGAACCGCTGGACGGCGTGCGGGTGATGGCCGGCGCCACCTACATCAAGCCCGAGCAGAACAAGACCGGCGACCCTGCCAGCGAAGGCAAGGACGCGCCCGGCGTGGCCCGTCGCCAGGCCAACCTGGGGGTCAGCTGGGACACCCCGTTCGTCGACGGACTGACCCTCGACAGCCGCTGGATCTACACCGGCTCGGCCTATGTGGACAGCGCCAACGCCCTCTCCGTGCCGCACTGGAACCGCGTCGACCTCGGCGCCGCCTACGCCTTCCAGGTCGCCGGCAAGCCGCTGGTGGCGCGCGCCAACCTGGAGAACGCGCTGGGCAAGGACTACTGGACCGCAGCCAACGGCTACCTGTCGATCAGCTCGCCGCGCACCCTTTCCCTTTCCCTCACGGCGGACTTCTGAGTCCGCCCCACCATAACCAGAAACCGCCGATGACCAGCCTATGACCGCGAAAACCCTGCGCACCTGGTACCTGGTGCACAAATGGACCAGCCTGATCTCCACGATCTTCCTGCTGATGCTTTGCCTCACCGGGTTGCCGCTGATCTTCCACGAGGAGATCGAGCACTACTTCGAGCCGCATCCGCAGCTCGAGCCGCTCACCGCCGAGTCGCCGCGCATCGACTACGACGACGTGATCGCCCGCGCCCTGGCCGCCCGGCCGGGCGAAGTGGTGCGCTTCCTGGTATTCGAAAAGGACGACCCGCTGGGCCTGGTGATCAGCGCGCCGAGCCTGGTACCGCCGCCGGAGAACGGCCACATGCAGCCGTTCGACGCGCGTACCGGGGAATTCTTCGACGCGCTGCCGCCGCCGGGCGGCTTCATGTACCTGATGCTGAAGCTGCACACCGACCTGTTCCTCGGCCTGCCCGGCTACCTGTTCCTCGGCCTGATGGGCCTGCTGCTGGTGGCCTCGCTGGTGTCCGGGGTGGTGGTATACACGCCGTTCATGCGCAAGCTGGACTTCGCCACGGTACGCGCCGAACGCAGCCGTCGCCTGAAGTGGCTGGACCTGCACAACCTGCTGGGCATCGTCACCCTGTCCTGGGTACTGGTGGTCGGCGTGACCGGGGTGATCAACACCCTGGCCCTGCCGATCCTGATGCTCTGGCAAGGCGGGCAGTTGGCGGAAATGACCGCGCCCTACAAGGACGCGCCGCCGCTACAGCGCCTCGGCTCGCTCGACGCGGCCCTGGCCACGGCACGCCGGGCGGCGCCGGACATGGAGGTCAGCTTCGTCGGCTTCCCCGGCACCCAGTTCAGCAGCCAGCATCACTATGCGGTGTTCATGCGCGGCAACACACCGCTCACCGAGCGCCTGCTGAAGCCGGCACTGATCGACGCGCAGAGCGGCGAACTCACCGACATGCGCGAGATGCCGCTGTACGTGAAGACGCTCCTGCTGTCGCAGCCGCTGCACTTCGGCGACTACGGTGGCATGCCGCTGAAGATCGTCTGGGCGCTGCTCGACCTCGTCAGCATCGTCATCCTCGCCAGCGGTCTCTACCTCTGGCTCGGCCGACGCAAGACGCCATTGGAGAAGCGCCTGGCGGAACTGCCGGGCGGCAGCCTGGCGACGGAGGGCAAGGCATGAGGCGCGGTCTCTGGATGATCTTCCGCTGGCCCCTGCTGCTGGCCCTGCTCGGCCTCTTCGGGCTGCTCTCGGCGCTGCTCGGCGACGGCCTCTACGACCTGCTCTCCTGGCTCGCCCTGGGCACTCCGCTGGTGCTGGTCGGCTGGGTCTGGCTGCGCCTGCCGCGAACCCGAAGGAATCCCTGAGATGACCACCCCGCCGCCCTCCGCCAACACCCTGGACCTGCGTCCGCTGATGTTCGAGACCTTCGTCTGCACCCTCGCGGTGATGTCCTTCGTCGCCCTGGTCGGCCCGCTCGCCCGCAAGCTCGGCCTGGCGCCCTGGCAGGCCGGCGCCGCGGTGACCGTCGGCGGCATCGCCTGGATGCTAGCGGCGCGGCCCTGGGGCATCGCCAGCGACCGGCATGGGCGACGGAGGATACTGCTCGGCGGGCTGGCCGGCTTCGCCCTCTCCTACGCCTCGCTCTGCCTGTTCATCGTGCTCGCCTTGCACTGGACGTTGCCGACCCTGCTCGCCTTCGCCGGTATCGTTCTCCTGCGCGGCCTCGCCGGCGGTTTCTACGCCGCGGTGCCGGCCTGCACGGCGGCACTGGTGGCCGATCACGTCGAGGCGCAACGACGCGCCGCGGCGCTGGCCGGACTCGGCGCGGCCAGCGCGATAGGCATGGTGATCGGGCCGGGGCTGGCCGGACTGCTGGCGACTCACGGGCTGGTCCTGCCGTTGCTGGTCACCGGCGCGCTGCCCCTGGTCGCCCTGCTGGCGCTCTGGCGCTGGCTGCCGCGCGAGGAGCGTCGCCAGCCGAACCGCGGCGCCGCCCTGGCGATCGGCGACCGCCGCCTGCGGCGGCCGCTGGCGGTGGGCTTCGTGGCGATGTTCAGCGTCACCGTGGCGCAGATCACCGTGGACTTCTTCGCCCTCGACCGGCTGCGCCTGGATTCCGCCGACGCCGCGCGGGTGGCCGGCATCGCCCTGACCGCCGTGGGCGTCGCGCTGATCCTGGCCCAGCTCCTGGTGCGCCGCCTGGACTGGCCACCGCCGCGACTGATCCGGGTCGGCGGGCTGGTCGCCGCCATCGGCTTCGCCGCCGTGTGCTTCGCCGACTCGCCGCCGCTGCTCTGGCTGGCCTTCTTCGTCGCCGCGGCGGGCATGGGTTGGGTGTTCCCGGCAGTCTCGGCGCTCAACGCCAATGCCGTGCGCGCCGAGGAACAGGGTGCCGCCGCCGGCACCCTGGTGGCCGTACATGGCTTCGGCCTGATCAGCGGGCCGCTGCTCGGCACGCTGCTCCACCAATTGGACAGCCGCGCCCCCTACGCGCTGGTCGGTCTGCTGCTGGCGCTGGCGGCGTTCTGGCCGAGCCAACCGACGCGCCCCGTGGAAACGAGGAGCGAAGCACCATGACCGCTGTCGACCTGCTGCTGGTCGCGACCCTGCTGGCGGCCCTGCTCGCCTGGTGGATACCCGCCCTGCCCGGCCGCCGTGGCCTGCTGGCGCTCGCCTCGACGCTGGCGCTCGGCGCCGGCCTGTACGCTGCATGGGACGACCGCTGGCAAGCCGGCGTCGGCGCCTTCGCCGGTTTCTCCCTGCTGCTCGGCGCCTGCCTGCGCCGGAAGCCCGTGCGCGGCCTGCCGTTCCGGACCGGTTCGCTATACGGCCTGCTGGTGCTGCTGGCAATCGCCGCGCTGTACCTGTTCCCGGTCGCGCCGCTGCCGGCGCCGAGCGGCCCCTATGCGGTCGGCGTGCGCGATTTCGAACTGGATGACCCCAGCCGGCCCGGCCTGCTCGGCGCCCCGGCCGGGCAGCCGCGGCGCCTGCTGGTACGTGCCTGGTACCCGGCGCGCCCGATCGCCGGCGCCGCACCACGCCACTACTTCGACCCGGACGAGGCACGCAGCACCGCGCGGGGCTTCGGTGAAATACTCGGCTTTCCGCCGTTGCTCGCCTACCTCAAGCACCTGCGCACCAATTCCTATCCGGACGCCCCGCTACGCGACGACTCCGCTCGCCTGCCGGTGGTGTTCTACAGCCACGGCTACAGCGCCTTCGCCGGCGGCAACTGGACCCTGATGGAAGAACTGGCCAGCCACGGCTACGCGGTCTACGCCATCCAGCACAGCNCGCCGACCCGCCTGCCCGACGGCACGCTGCTGCCCATGGACCCCGGGCTGGTCGAACACCTGCGCCGGGCCGCCCACGACGGCTTGCCGCAGGCCATGCGCCAGGGCTATGTCAGCGACGATCTCGACCAGCGCCTCGACGGCCAGTTGCACACCGCCCTCGACCTGCCCGCCCCGGCCAACCGCGCCGTCAACCTCAGCGCGCCGGTATGGCTGGCCGACCGCCTGTTCGTCCATGACCGCCTGCAGGCCGGCGAGGTCCCGGACAGGGTCGCCGACCTGGTGGCCGCCAGCGACTTCGCGCACACCGGCGAGATGGGCATGTCCTTCGGCGGCTCGACCACCGGCGCGGTCTGCATGGTCGACCGACGCTGCGCGGCGGCCGTCAACCTCGACGGCGGCGACTTCGACTTCGCGCCCTTCGACAGCGATTTCCCGGCACCGCTGCTGATGCTGCACGCCGACCTTGGCAACTTCTACCGGCTGTTCGGCATCGAACCGCCGGCCCGCCCGAGAAGCTTCAACGACTTTTCCTACGAACGCTTCGAGCACGCCGGCCAGCGCCAGGACATTCATCGCCTGGTACTGCGCGATTCGGCCCATGCCGGGCTTACCGACAATCCGCTGTTCATCCGCCGGCCGCTGCGCGACGGGCTGCTCGGCTCGGCACCGACGGAAGTCCTCATCCAGGCTCCCAACGCCCTGGTGCTGGGTTTCTTCGATCACTACCTGCGCGGCCGCGCCAACGACTTTCCGCAAGCGCAGATGGCGCGCTTCCCCGCCTGGCTGACGCGCTACGACAACTCGGCGGTGCGCGACTGGTGGCTGGCCAAGCCGGAAGCCCAGCGCCTGGCGCTGCGACAACGCATCGACGAAATGAAACGGCGCAAGACCGGGCTGGATCTTCCCTGACGACGGGTTACAGTGGGCGTCCCATCTGCGGAGCGCCGTCCATGCATATCCCGCCCGAGCTGATCATCCACCAGACCCGCCACTGGACGCTGAACCAGCGGATCGACTCGGCCCTGCCCGGCTACTGCATGCTCGGCTCGCGGCAACCGGCGACGGCCTTCCACCAGTTGCCGGAACAGGCCCTCGCCGAATTCGGGCCGCTGCTGGCCAGGGTCGAGCGCGAAATGGACGCGCTGCTGCGGCCGCGACGCATCTATGTCGGCCGCTACGGCCACATGCCCGGCCTGCCGGTGCATTTCCACCTGATGCCACTGTACGACTGGGTCGAGGAACTGTTCTGGGAGGACACGCGTTACCGGACGCTCCAGCAGTTCGGCGTGCCGACCGCCGAACCCCTTACCGATGGCGCCGAGCTGACCCTGTTCGTCTGGCGCGAATTCTGCGAACGCGCCGATCCGCCGGCCGTGCGCGGCATGGATCGGCAACAGGCGATCGCCGGATTGCGCCGGGCCTTCGGCTACGGCGTCCAACCCCGAACATCGCCTGGGCCGGACTCCGAGCCCGCTCAGGGCGCATGACCGCGTGCGGTTGGGTGGGTTCCGAGGCCGCGTAGGGCGAATAACCGCTTGCGGTTATCCACCATGAAACGTCGGCGCAGCGGCGGATAACGCCGGTGGCGTTATTCGCTCTACGGCCCGACTCCGGGGCCGCGGGACGCATGACCGCGTGCGGTTGGGTGGGCTTCGAGGCCGCGTAGGGCGAATAACCGCTTGCGGTTATCCGCCATGAAACGTCGGCGCAGCGGTGTCGTCACGGTTGCAGGTAGCGGTGCTTCCAGCCTCCTTCGTCGCGGTCGTAGCGCAGGCGCTCGTGCAGCCGCTCGGTGCCGTTGCCCCAGAACTCCACCGACTCCAGGCACAGTTCGAACAGGCAGTAGCCCGGCGGGCGCGGCAGCGGGCCGTCGGTTTCCGCCAGGCGCCTGGCTTCGGCGCGCAGGGCGTGGATGTCGGCGAGGGTTTCGCTCTGCCGCGAGGCGATCGACATCGGGTGGGTCTGGTACGGGCGGCTCAGCCACTGGGCGTCGGCGCGCTCGTCGGGCAGGCGTTCGGCGCGGCCGTTGAGGATGATCTGCTGGCTGCTCTCGCGCCAGTACAGCACCCCCGAGGCCCAGGGGTTCTGCGCCAGTTCGCGGCCCTTCTGGCTATCGGCGTGGGTGGCGAACACCACCCCGCGCTCGCCCAGCTCGGCGATCACCACGATCCGCGTCGACGGCCGGCCCTGCCCGTCGACCGTGGCCAGGGCCAGTGCCCGCGGCTCGCGCACGCCATAGCGGCGGGCGCGTTCCAGCCAGTTGCGCAGCACCTCCATGGGGTTCGCCGGCGGCGCCTCGAACTCCGGGAAAGGGGCTTCGATGGTCCCGGTGAGGGACTCGGAAATGTTCGCGTTGACGCCCATCACGGCGTTCCTCCGTTCTGCCCGTTCACAGGTAGGCCCGGCCTTCGGCGAAGGCCGCGCCGTTGCCCGACACTTCCACCGCCGAGACCCGCTCGCCGGCGCCCTCGGCGCGGGCGTACATGCGCGACGGCCGGCCGATCTCGACGCCCTGGAGGATCTCGATCTGCTGCCCGTAGGGGATCTGCCGGTGGCGCGCCAGGTGGATCGCCAGCGGCCCGGCGGCGGAACCGGTGGCGGCGTCCTCGACCACGCCGTAGGCCGGCGAGAACATGCGGCTGCGCCAGTGCCGCCCGGCGCCGGCGAAGCAGTTCACCGCCAGGTCCGGGAAGTCGCACAGCGCGCGGTGGTCGGGGTGCAGCGCGGACAGCGCGGCGACGCTCTCCAGGCCGACGAAGACGTGGCGCGGGCCGTTGCGGTAGACCTCGATGGGAAAGGTCGAGCCCTTCAGGCCGAGGGCGGCGAGCAGCTCGGCCGGGCGGCTGAAGTGCTCCCAGGTGGGGATCGGCTGCTGCATGCTGCAGGCCACCACCTTGCCGTCCTGGCGCTCCAGGGCGAAGGGCACGGTGCCCATCCTGGTCTCCAGGAACAGCCTGTCCTTGTCGGTCTCGGCGCCCAGGGCGATGGCGGTGCCCAGCAGCGGGTGGCCGGCGAACGGCAGTTCGTTGACCGGGGTGAAGATGCGGATGCGCGCGTCGCCGTCCTGTTGCGGGCGGAGCACGAAGGTGCTCTCCGACAGGTTCATCTCCCGCGCCATGCGCTGCATGCGCTCGCCGCTGAGGTCGTCGCAGTCGAAGAACACCGCCACCGGGTTGCCTTGCAGCGGTTCGCTGGCGAAGGCGTCTATCACGACATATCTGTGCATGGGCTCTCCTGGCTCAGGGCCGCCGCTCGACCAGCGCGTGGCGCAGCAGGTCGGCGATGATGCGCGGACCCTCGCGGGTCAGCACCGATTCGGGGTGGAATTGCATGGAGGCGAAGCGCGGCCCGCGCAGGGCATGGACCTCGCCGGTCTCGCGGTCGCGGCTGATCTCGATCGGGCCGACCTCGGGAATCTCGATGCGGTCCTGCAGGGCGCGCGCGGCGAAGGTGTTGTAGAAGCCGACGCGCTCGGCGGCGCCGAACAGGTCGATCTGTTTCTGCACGCCCTGGTTGGGCTCCTGCCGGCGTTGCAGGTCCAGGCCCAGGCACAGGCTCAGCACCTGGTGGCTCAGGCACACGGCGAGGAACGGCCGGCGCTCGCTGAGCAGCGAACGGATGGCCAGGTGCAGGTGGCCGATCTTCGGCTGGCCGATCTCGGTGGGGTTGCCCGGGCCGGGGCCCATGATCACCAGGTCGTAGCCGTCGAACGAGTACGGCTCCTGGAAGCCGCGCACGGTCACCGTCAGGCCCAGCGACTTGAGCTGCTTGGCGATCATCGAGGTGAAGGTGTCCTCGGCATCGACGATCAGCACCTCGCGTCCGGACAGGTCGGCCTGCAACTGCTGGCGCTCGCTGGCGCCGCGCAGCCAGAAGTCGGCGATCGGCGCGTTGCGGCTGGCCAGCGCCGCCACCACGTGCGGGTGCGAGCCCAGGCGCTGCGGCGCCTGGCTCTTCAGCGCGGCGATCAGCCCGGAAGCCTTGGCCCGGCTTTCCGCCGCCTCGCCCAGGGGATCGGAGTGACGCACGATGGTCGAGCCGACGCCGATGCGCAGGCGGCCGTCGCCCTCGATCTCGGCGGTGCGGATCAGGATCGCCGAGTCCAGCGTGCGCCCGCCCTGGCCATCGCCGCCGATCAGCGCCGCCACCCCGCTGTAGTAGCCGCGACCCTGCGGCTCGTAGCGGCGGATCACCCGGCAGGCGCTTTCCAGCGGGCTGCCGGTGACGGTCGGGGCGAACAGCGTCTCGCGCAGCACCTCGCGCACGTCGCGGCTGGTCTGGCCCTCGATGAAGTACTCGGTGTGCGCCAGGTGCGCCATCTCCTTGAGGTAGGGACCGAGCACCCGGCCGCCGTCCTCGCAGATCCGCGCCATCATCTTCAGCTCCTCGTCCACCACCATGTACAGCTCGTCGGCTTCCTTGCGGTTGTCGAGGAATTCCATGACCTCGGCCAGGTTCGGCCCGGCCGGCGGGTAGCGGTAGGTGCCGCTGATCGGGTTCATCACCGCCAGGCCGTCGCGCACGCTGATGTGTCGCTCGGGCGAGGCGCCGACCAGGGTGCGTTCGCCGGTGTGGACGATGAAGGTCCAGTAGGCGCCCTTCTCGCGCAGCAGCAACTGGCGGAAGAAGCTCAGCGCGCTGGCCGTGGCGTAGCCGTCGATGCGCGCCTGGAAGCGCCGCTTGATCACGAAGTTGGCGCCTTCGCCGCGACCGATCTCGTCGGCGATGACCCGCCCGACCACTTCGGCGTAGGCCTCGTCGTCGAGGTCGAAACCTTCCTCGCTCAGTTCCAGCGCCTGGTTCGGCAGCAGCGCCAGGGCCTGTTCCAGCGGCAGCAGCTCCTGCTCCAGGACCTTCAGCGCCAGCAGCGGCGTGCCGTCGTCGAGCGCCTCGAAGCCGCGCTCGGCGATCTGCCGGTAGGGAATCAGCGCCAGCAGGTCATGGCGCGGCAGGCCCGGGCCGGGCTCGTCCAGCGGCAGGTCGGCCAGGCCGTGCAGTTCGAGCGCCTCGCCGCGGATCACGTCGAGCAGGCCCGGGCCATTGCTTTCCGGGCGGTAGAGCAAGGCGAACGGCGCCGGCCGTTCGAGCAGGCGCTGCAACAGCGATGTGGGCAGGGCGTTCATTCCAGCACCTCGTCGGTGGTGACCACCATCGCGCAGCGGCTGGCGGCGTATTCCAGGGCCATGCGGTGGTGCGCCTCGCTGAAGTCGGCGATGGCGTCGGCCACCAGGAACGGCTGGATGTCGTTGGAGTAGGCGTCGACTGTGGAGATCAGCACCCCGACGTGGGCGTATACGCCGCACAGCACCAACTGGTCGCGGCCGGCGGCGCGCATCCGCTGGAGCAGGTCGGAGTGGAAGAAGGCGCTGTAGCGCCACTTGGTCAGCAGCCAGTCGTCCGGCCCCGGCGCCAGCTCCTCGACCACCTCGCGGTCGGCCGGACTGGCGCGCATGCCCGGCCCCCAGAAGTCCTTGAGCAGACCGCGCTGCTCCTCGGTCATGCTGCCCGGCTGGGCGGTGTAGGCGATCTGCACGCCCTGCTCGACGCACCAGCGGCGCAGCCGCGCGGCGTTGGCCACCAGCCCGGCGCGCAGGCTCTCGGGCAGCGGGCGTAGGAAGTAGCGCTGCATGTCGTGCACCAGCAGCACCGCGCGCCGCGGCTCCAGGCTCCAGCGCGCCAGGTTGGCCGGCAACTGCTGGGCGGTCGGCAAGGGATAGGCGGTGATTTCGGGAATGCCGCTCATGCCACGGTCTCCAGGGGGAAGGTTGCGCTCGGGATCGCTTCTGCGCCGGACCAGGCCATCACCGCGCTGAGCGCCTGCCAGGGGTTCAGCCGCGGATCGCAGAGGCTGGTGTAGTGCCGGCTGACCTGGTGCAGGCCGCTGGAATCGGCGACGCACTCGGTAACGTCGTCCGGGGTGGTCTCCAGGTGCAGCCCGGCGGCCACGCCGCCGGAGCCGGACACCGCCAGGCGGAACGCCGCCACCTCCTCGGCGATGCTGCGCACCAGGCGGGTCTTGTTGCCGCAGGGCGCGACGATGGTGTTGCCGTGCATCGGGTCGCTCAGCCAGATCACCGGGTGCCCGGCCGCGCGCACCGCCTCCACCAGCGGCGGCAGGCGCTCGCCGACCTTCTGCGCGCCCATCCGCGCGATCAGCGTCAGGCGTCCCGGCTCGCGGCGCGGGTCGAGGCGCTCGCAGAGCGCCAGCAACTGGTCGCGGCCGATCTCCGGACCGACCTTGCAGGCCACCGGGTTGAGCACCTCGGCCAGCAGCGCCACATGGGCGCCGTCGACCTGGCGGGTGCGCTCGCCGATCCACGGCCAGTGGGTCGAACCGAGATAGACCCGGCGCTGCTCGTCCTCGCGCAGCATCGACAGCTCGTAGTCGAGCAGCAGCATCTCGTGGCTGGTCCAGACCGGCGAGGCATTCGCCTCCTGCCCGGACGCGGCGTCCCAGCCCAGGTGGCGCATGATGTTGCGCGCCGCCGCGTAGCCCTTGAGGATCCGCTGCGGATCGGCCCGGCGCTGCTCGGCATGGGCCTCGCGGCCGTTGACCATGTCGCCGCGATAGACCGGCAGGGTCTGCTCGCCGACCTGCTCGTGCGGCTTGGAACGCGGCTTGGCGTACTGCCCGGCGATGCGCCCGACGCGGATCACCGGCCGCCGGCCGGCCAGGCGCAGGGCGCCGGCCAGCAGTTCCAGCACGGCGGCCTTGCGCGCCACGTTCTCGGCATGGTGGTCGTCCATGTCCTCGGCGCAGTCGCCGCACTGCACCACCAGCGCCTCGCCGCGGGCGACCCGCGCCAGGGTCGCGCGCAGGGCCAGGATGTCGCCGGCGCGGATCAGCGCCGGACTGCCGCGCAGGTACGCCTGCACGTCGCGCAGGCGCGACGGATCGCCCCATTCGGGTTGCTGCAGCGCTTCGCAGCGC
>NZ_JBQENS010000053.1:0-33275 GCF_052044465.1 Pseudomonas sp. 22490
CAATGTCATCAACTTTGGAAATTATCCATAAATATCATATAATTAGCGCTCAAATCAGTGCATGGGAGAAGCCCTTTTGACTACCTATACCGCATCGCTTGACACCGCCAGCCAAACCCTGGCTTGAAAATTGTACAAAAAATAACCAGCCCGCTCGATTGTCCCGCCTTCATCGCCGCCCACCGCCAGAATCCTCAAGACTTTACCCGCCGACGCCAGCTCACCTTCAAGAACCTCGTCCTGTTCCTGCTCAATCAGCCGCGCACGGCCCTGCAAACCGAACTCGATCAGTTCTATCGCGTACTCAATCAGGCGTCGACTGAGACGCAAATGGTCACTGCGCAGGCCTTCTGCAAAGCGCGCAAAAAGCTCAACCCCGAGGTATTTGAAAGTCTCAATCGCCTCCTGCAGCAACAAATTGACTGCTTCGGGCTGCGTCAGAAGTGGCGTGGGCTGAGGGTGCTCGCGGTGGATGGCTCGACCGTGCATTTACCCCTGGAGTCGACCATGGCGACCTTCTTTGGCAGTCACTCTGGCTTTCCCATGGCTCGCTTGTCCACACTCTACGAAGTCGCTGACGGTCAAACCTTGCATAGCCTGATCGTGCCCCTGACAGTCGGTGAGCGCGACTGTGCCCATCTGCACCTTGAGCACCTGCCGGCTGACAGCCTGACGCTGTTTGACCGTGGTTACCCTGGGCACTGGTTATTCGCGCTGTTCGCGCAGCAACAGCGGCACTTTCTGATGCGCCTGCCCTGTGGCTATAACGCCCAGGTCAAAGCGTTTCTACACTCTGGCCAAGTTGAAGACACACAGCTTTTCGTGGCCAACCATCCTGAAGCACGTCTGTTCTGCTCCGAGGCTGGCGTTGATCCTGCCAGCCAGATCGAGCTGAGACTGATCCGGGTCGAGTTGGCCAACGGCGAAAGCGAAGTATTGCTGACCTCGCTGCTGGATCGAGAAGCCTTTCCCGCTGAGGTGTTTGCCGAGCTTTACCACCGCCGCTGGGGCATCGAAACCGACTTCCGTCGCCTCAAACAAACCCTGACGCTGGACAACTTCAGCGGCCGCAGCGTGACCGCTGTAAAGCAGGACTTTCATGCCGCTCAACTGTTGAAGAACCTGGCGCTGTTGATGCAGCACCTGCTACAGCCGGTCATCGAACAGCGCCACAAAGGTCGCAAGCTGCGATGGAAAGTCAACTTCACCCAAGGCGTGTCACGGCTCAAAAATACCCTGGTCGAGCTGCTGGTGCGGCACTGTGCTCAGGGGCTGAGCAATGTGCTGGCCTTGATGGCTAAAAGCCTCAGTGCCGTACGCTCAGGCCGTAGCTTTGCGCGCCAACGCAAACGCGCAGCCAGCCGAGGTTGTGAGGGCTACAAACCGACGCGCTGAAGAAACACCACCGCCCAACCTCCGTGCAAAAAAAGCTGGCCACAAGCGGTCGGCATAGGCTCGTCCGGAGGACGAGAAATCTCGCCTAGACAGCCGGAACAGACGATGATCACATCACCGCCAGCCCAGCTAGACCGCCTGATTGAGCGGCAGAGGCCTGGTCATCGCCCGACGGCCATGGCGGCTGGCTGCTTCGGGGGGCTTGCCTTGGGCAGGGCTGCAGCTTAGGTTGATGACATTGGTCCACCCCCAGCGCCTTAAAGACCGCATCCACTGGCTCGCTATAGAAGCTCGTCTGAAACTTGGTGAATAATTCGGCAGGAATCGTCGGTATATCAATGGCGCTGCTCATCGGTAAGCAAACACGTTTACCACCTGCATCAAACGCCACCTGCAGGCATTCTGCGATGCTTTCCACGGGCGTGATGTTGCCACCCAGGCTCATATCGCCAAGCACCACCATCTGTGACTGTGTAGGACGACCCAGAAGACCAGAGGCGAAAGCAACCAGGCTGGGAAGTGCCATATGGGTTAGCGGGCCGGTGTTTTGCAACTCGACCACATGCAGGTGGAAGTCGTGTTCCAGCACCTTGGTCGAGGCGCTGATTCGCGAGGCGTTGGCCTTGAAGAAGTCGAAGGCGATCTTCACCTGCTCCTTGGCCATGGTGGAGTTCCAAAGGCCTGAGGTGGCCAGCTTCCCGCTGCCCTTGGTGACCTGCAGTTCGATGCGGTAAAGCCCCGGCATACCTTTACCGCTCAGGCCGATGGTGTGGATGAAACCTGGCTTACCCGGCCCCTCCGCAATCAGCCCACCACCGCCTTGCTCTTTCACGGCGATGAAGCATTCCTCCAGGGTCTCGTTATCGATGTAGCTGAAGTGCACATCATAGAACTCCATGCCGCCGATCTTCTTCAGCTGTTCTTTCACCCGGCGGCGAACCTGTAGGGCGTATTCCAAGCACTGGCGCACGTCTTCTTTGGTGAATTGATCGTGCGGGTAGAGCAGCTTGAGCAGACCGGACACGGTCTTGCGCACCGCGATTACATCACGCTGGTTGAGGTTGTTGCCCAGCTTGAAGTGCTTGTCGATGGCATCGGCAAAGCTGCGCTTGCGCATCTCGCGGAAAAACTCGGCCAGGTAGTCGACGATCAGGCCGTATTTGTTGGTGAAGAACTCCGGGCGCATCTTCGGGATTTCCCAGCCAGGGATATAGGCGTGGAAACGGTCGAAGAAGGCTGAATCGATCATTTGCTCTGGGAAAGGAGCCAGCAGGTGGCTGGTCTTCACCAGCGATTCAACGCTCTGGTTGATGTTGCCGACAAAAACCATAGAGGCCGAGGCTTCCATCTGCTCTCGACCGCGACCGAAGGATCCGGAGGCCATGTAGTCCTTCATGATCTGCACGCCGTCTTTGTCCTTGAAGTTGATCCCGGCGACTTCGTCGAACGCGACGACATCCCACAGGCCAACCAGGCCAATACGCCGGCTGCTCATGTTGTAGAACAGGTTGGCTACTGTGGTCTGGCCACCAGATACCAGCATGCTGTTGGGGGAGCATTCCTTGTAGATATGACTCTTGCCGGTACCTCGTGGCCCCAGCTCGCAGACGTTGTAGTTGTTCTCGACAAAGGGAACCATGCGCGCAAGGAGGTGCCACTGAACTGACTCGTCCAGGGTCGAAGGTTCCATGCCGATTGAACGGATCAGAGTCTCGCGCCACTGCAGGGTGGTCAGCGCCGAGCGACCGGTGAACAGCTCCTGCATGTTCATGTTGGGCATCTGAATGGGTTTGAGCAGAGTTACACCGAAGGGCGATCCTGACTGACCCTCCTCGTGGTAATAACTCAGGGTCGCGATAACCCAGATGCCCCCGACCAGAAGTTTTTCGTACTCTTTGACGATGCCAGCGGAGATTTCCGCATCCTTAATGCCCAGGTTGCTGAAAGATGCCTCGTAGCGGTCTTTCCTTTCGTTCAGGCGCACGGTAACGCGGTCAATGACCTTGTAGGTACCGCGCTCGCGTACCAGGGATTTAACCTTCTCAGCTTCGTCCGGTCGGACATAGTTTTCAGCCAGTACGGTTTTGACGTTCTTCAGGCCCTGCTCGATGACTTCGGCGTCGTCGGAGGCGCAGTACATGCCTAGCAGGTACTCAAGCACATAGACGGGAACGTTTGCCCCTTCCTTGATGAGCTTGGTCAGATCCTTGCGTACCACACGCCCGGCAAAGTGCTCGTTCAGCAGATGATCGAGGTCTTTATTGAGTTCGTTGTCCATGCGTGCCCGCTCTTAAAAGAAATCATCAGTGAAGGCCAAGTCTATCGTGACCCGGTAGCGCTCCAGCTCGGTATTCAGATCCTTGTCTCGGATGACCAGGAAATAATCTTTCTTGCGATCAAAGTCACTGCCAGCCAGCGATAGCCGTACTTGTTTCAAGCGGTCATTCATGGAATCAGTGGTGCAGTCGAAAGTGACCACTTCTTCACTGGAAATAATCTGTCCGCCTTCGAAAATAGCAACCGCTACCGTTACCGGGAGTACCTGCTCACTGACCGCTTCAGTCTGCATCAGGTCGAAGCGCTGAATGCTGTTAACCATCTTCAGAACGGACTTGGGCGAAATCACGCCGACCTTGCGGCGGGTGCGTTTCTCGGCTTTCTCACCGCGCAGCTGATTGACGGTCAGCACCGGCACGACGATTTCCTGAGGCATGGCCCCTCCGTGCACGAAGCGTGCGCCACCGACGAAGTGGAAGCGATTAGCGCCCTTCGGAATCCAGAAGCGTGTATCCGATTCGGTGCCCGCCGTATGCTTTGTTGACCCCTGCCAGACATCCTTGGCCTCTGGCAGCGTATGGCCAAGGACATAACGCTTTTTACTCTTGAAGGCGCTACCTGGCTTGTCGACCAGCGCAGTGCGGTCAGCCGCCTCCAACTTGCTTTGCTGGAAGAGGAAGCCGTGGTCAGCTGTGACTATGACGGTGCTGGTGTTGAAGTGCATGAGTATCTTGCGGGTCAGCTCGGTCAGCTCTTCGATGGCCACTTCCACATGCTGGAAAGTGTCTGACTCTGACGGACCACCGCTGTCACTGCGGTCGTCGATCACATTGTGGTAGACGTAAACCAGTTGTTTATCTTTGAGCCTTTCACGACCTTCGTCGCGCGACCAGGCCTTTACCTCATCAGCTGTTACGGCGATACCTTGGTACTGAGCGAGGATCTTGTCTCGCTGTATGGTGCCGGCGGTGGACTGGCCATCGACAAAAACTGTATCGGCGGCACTCTCTCGGTATTCAAGCGTCTGGTGTGGGAGGAGGGAGGCCATGCCCAGGGTCGTATAGCTGGGTAGAACGCCCAATTGGCTGGACAGGGTTGCCTCGCTGTAGCGTTTTTCATTGATGCGCTCGCGCAGCTCGACTGCGGCCTCGTAGCGGAAAGCATCACTGATGATCACGGCTATACGCTTGCTACGGTGTTTCTCGAACTGCGGCTGTACCCAGCGTTCGTAGAAGTTCTGCTGGTTGGGCACACCGGCGATCTTCCAATGTGTCAGGCGCTGTTCGGCTTCTACGCAGTCGCCCCAGTTGCGGCCCAGTTGGTCGAGGTACCAGTAGGCATAGCACTGCTCAACTTCTTCATCGAGCTTCTTCAGCAGTTCCACATGAGCACGCTGCGACGCAGCCACATAGCGTCGATAGGCGCTGTCGAAGCGGTACAGCTCGCCCTCGTAGGCCTTGTACAGCGCCTCCGTGCCGGAATAGTGGAAGCCGGCACCAAACTGCAGGCGTAGGCCGAACAGCTCGATGGCTGCGGCCAGGGCGCTATAGAGCAGTCGATACTTGCGACGGATCTCGTCGTCCTTGTGGCGCGATGCCCAGTAGTTGTCGAGGCGCTCGCCGATGATGCGTGAGAATACCTGCAGGTCGCTTGGAGCGGCGCTAGGGATGGCTTGGTTCAGATCGATAATGATCTGCCGCTCCACCGCTTCGAAGGTGGCGACATTGGCCAGTGTTTCCAGCGACAGCTCGCCAAGCTTGTCGGAGATGCGCAATGCCTCTCCAACCCAGGACGATACAACGTCATAGCTTTTGTAAAACCGAGAGCTGTCTCGCCAGCGCGATAGCAGGGCTCGAGATGTAGCACGGGCGCTGGCTGACGGGATTGCGATTGCAGAAGCCCAGTCAGGGATCTCAGAAATGCTTTCACAGAAGCCGGTTGCCAAAAGGCGAATCAGAAAATGCCCAAAGCTGAATGGCTTCTCGCCACTTATTTCTTCAGCACTGGCCGGGTAACCCACTTCGTCACGCAGAGCCTGCAGCAACGCTGGCATCAGTCCATGCTGATACAGCTCGTCGATAACGCCAGGATTGCTCTCAAGACCGAGATCATCCCGAACGATCTGATCCGCCAACGTGCAAAGCAAGGTGGTGATATCGCACGCCGCAGACCCCAGAAGCACCGCAATCATTGCCTGGTCCAACTCTTCGGCAGTCGCATTCGATTGGATAAGGCGCTTGAGCGCAGAAACCCGCGCGGTACTTTTGAGGAAGCTTTCTCTACGAGATAGATGCTCGCGCAGGCTCACCTGCTGCAAACCCAACTCGTTAAAAATCATCGACACCCGGTCTGCATAAAAGCTTCGTGAGAACAGCTTGATATCAAGCAGCCAGTCATCTTCCGCGTCAGGCTCGGCACAGGGGAAATACAGCAGGTATTTACCCTGGGTATCTTCAAGTTCCAGCTGCAACTTAGTGCCAAAGGTCGACTTGCCCTGCATGTTCAGCACCTGCACATCAGGCAAGTCGAGCTCGTTCAGTGCATCGGCAAAGTTTTGCTCGGGGTCATACCAGAAGACGATTCGATGGTTTTCAGCAAAAAAAGCCTGGTGCAGGCCTTGGGTCAGCTGCTTTGAGTCCATCCAGGAAATTCCTTGGGCGCGCGAATAAAGATTCCCCATTGGGGCTGGCAGCAGTCTACCGGAAGAGTCGCGTAGCATGGCCGGTGCGAACGCATGATCAGCGATCCGGCCACGAGCATGTTTGCTCAGCTGAGCGGGAGCCGTCTGATCCTCCGCTCCAATTCGATTGCCAAGGCTTCCGCAGTCAAGTGAGTGGTATTCACTGCAATGTCTGCATGCGCCATTAGCTCATCAAGTACGCACTCACGAAAGCCGGGATCAGCCGATGGCCATCAAACCATTGATGCTTGAGACGTATGCCTGGCTCACGGTGCTGGCAGAACGAGCACTTAGACGGGCAGCCGCGCTGAGTTTCCCAACGAATGCTGCTTTGCAACACAGCTGTTTCCAGCAGATACGGTGAGGGTAGAGTCAGCAGATCGTGATCTGCTTTGCGGCCCAGATCGGTGGTGCCGGCGATATGGATGCCACAGTCATCGGGTGTAGTACCGCAGGCCAGTGCAACCTGAACGGCGACTTTGGGTGGACTCGCCAACCACGGTGCGCGTGATGTTGCTCGATGAGGCCACTGGCGAATCCCTGCTGCTGACCGGCCTGCCGTGCCGCATCTCGCTGTCGCGCGCTGAAATCGCTGGCTTGATCGCCTCCATCGATGCCGATGCCGCCGCGCTTCGGCCCGCTCTGCTGAACAAGCTCAAGCGTCCGCGGCTACTCGGCTGATCGACCCGTTCCGCTTGTCCCGCCTGCCATCTCCAAGCCCGGCGCCAGCGAGCTCAACAGACGTCTGGTGAGAAACGGTGCCTGTTCCCTCAGCGAAAAGAGCTTGGGCGACAGCAGCCAGGTATGGGTGATGCCCATCAGGCTCGAATAGAGCAGCAAGGCCAGTGATCGCGCCGATCCTTCATCCGCGTGCGCCTTGGCAATCAGCTCTTCCAGCAACTGCACCATGGCACGGGTGAGCTTGCGTTCGCGTTTCAGGGTGCTCGCCATCTGCGCGGTGAGTTCGGTCTTGTTCAGCAGGATCTCGAAGGACTGCCGATACCAGCGCTCGTCCAGCAGCAGGCGAAACCATTCGCCGACGAAGTGCTCCAGCGCAGCCTGCGGGCTACCGGCCAGCTGGCGACTCTGCTCGATCAGCTGCTCCAGCGGCTCCTGGGAGTAGGCCAGCACCGCTTCGTACAGCTCGTCCTTGCTCTTGAAGTGCCAGTAGATCGGGCCACGGCTGAAGCCGGCGGCCTCGGCGATCATCGCCAGGGTGGTGTTCGAATAGCCGTTGCGGCTGAACAGCTCGAGCGCCGCGGCGATGATCTTGAGGCGGGTCTGTTCGGCGTCTTCTTTGGTACGGCGCATGAGGCTCCTCGAAATGCGCGGCGTCCACGCAGCGTGCCGGCAAGGCCCGCTGCGTGGCAAGCCCTCACAGAGCGCCGTCGGCGGCCATCTTCATGTAGGTGGTGTCGAAGCGCAGCTTGAGATTGCCCTGATCACCGAGCGCGCCGGCCGGCATGGCGATACCGACAAAGTCCGCCGAATCGGCACCGTCGCCCAGCAGGCCGTGGTCGAAGGAGAACTTGCGCACGCTGTCCATCGCTTCGTGGGCCGGTTCGCCGGAGATGAAGGCGACCGCTTCGGCTGGCTGATAGAACATGTGGGTGCCCTTGAGTTGCGCCTCGTAGCCGGCCTGGTCGGTACCGGAAGCTGCGCCCAGCTGGGCGCGTAGCTCGGCGCCTTGCGGCGTGTCGCTGGCCATGATTGCCATCACCTCGTACCAGGCGCCGGTGACTGCCTTGCCGAACGCGGGGTTGTCGGCCAGCGTCTCGCTGTTGACGATCAGCAGGTCCTTGACATGGCCCGGCACGCTGGCCGAGTCGAAGACCTGATGTGCATCCGGTGTGGCGGCGACTTCCTGCAGCAGCGGACTCCAGGTCGCCACGTTGCGTACATCGGCCGTGCTGAAGGCAGCGACGATGTCGGCGTCGGAGGTGTTGACCACCTGCACGTCCTTCTCCGACAGGCCTACGCTGTCCAGCGCCTTGGCCAGGATGTAATGCGACACCGACAGTTCCACCAGGTGCACCTGTTGGCCCTTGATCTGTTTGAGATCGCTGGTGCCCTTCATCACCAGGCCGTCGTTGCCGTTGGAGTAGCTGCCGACGATCAGCGCGGTGGTGTCGACGCCACCGGCCGCCGGAATCGACAGCGCATCCATGCTGGTGGCGACCACGCCGTCGAACTGGCCGGCGCTGTACTGGTTGATGGACTCGACGTAGTCGTTGATCTGGCTGATGTTCACCTCGATCCCGTACTTGTCGGCCCATTTCTTCATGATTCCCGACTCGTCGACGTACTTCCAGGGCATCCAGCCGACGTAAATGGTCCAGGCCAGGTTGAAGGTCTTTTTCTCCTCCGCCTGGGCCAGCGGGGCGAGGGCGGCGAGGGCAATGGCCCCGGCGCAAAGCAGCTTTTTCATCATGGTGCCGTGCATGGCGGTACTCCCGGTTCAGAAGAACTTCAGATAGCGCTGGATTTCCCAGTCGGAAACATGGGTGTGGTAGGCATTCCATTCGTCGCGCTTGAACTCGACAAAGGCCTGGTACATGGCATCGCCGAACACCTGGCGCGACAGCGGGTCGGCCTCGAAGGCGTCGATGGCTTCGCTGAGGGTGCGCGGCAGGGTCTCGATACCCATCTGCGCGACCTCCCGTTCGCTGTAGTGATACATGTTCTCGCGGTGCGGCTGGCCGGGATCGAGCTTGTCGCGGATGCCCTCCAGGCCGGCGGCGAGGATCATCGCGGCACCGAGGTAGGGGTTGCAGCCGATGTCGGCGGCGCGGCATTCGACCCGCGCGCCCTGGGATGGAATGCGCAGCATGTTGGTGCGGTTGTTGTTGCCGTAGCAGCAGAACACCGGCGCCCAGGTCGAGCCGGACATGGCGCCCTTGCGGATCAGCCGCTTGTAGCTGTTGACCGTAGGCGCGATGACCGCGCAGATGGCCTTGGCATGTTTCAGTACCCCAGCGATGAAGTGATAGGCCAGCGGGGTCACGCCGCAGCCGTAGGGGTCTTCGCCATCGACTTCGAACAGATTCTTGCCGGTCTCGATGTCGGCTAGCGACATGTTGTAGTGCGCGCCGCTGCCGGTGCGGTTGGCCGAGGGCTTGGGCATGAAGGTGGCGAAGGCGCCGTGCTTGCGGGCGATCTCGTTGGCCATCATGCGGAAGAACACGAAGCGGTCGGCCATGCCGAGGGCGTCGGTGTACTTGAAATCGGTTTCGAACTGGCCGTTGGCGTCCTCGTGGTCGAAGGAGTAGACGCCCCAGCCCATCTCGTTCATCGCCTGTACCAGTTCGTCGACGATGGGCAGGTTGTCCATCAGCAGGCGCGGGTCGTAGCAGGGCTTGGCCATGTCGTCGCGCTCGGAAATGGGCGCGAAGCCGCCATCCGGGGTGTCCTTGAACAGGAAGAACTCGGTCTCGATGCCCAGGTTGAAGGTGTAGCCCAGCGCTGCAGCGGCTTCGGTCTGGCGCTTGAGGATGCCGCGCGAGCAGGCGTCGAAGGGCTTGCCGTCCAGGTAGAGGTCGCTGGCGAACCAGGCGAGATCGCGGTTCCAGCTGCACTGGGTGGCGGTCGCCGGGTCTGGCATCGCGGCCACCTCGTTGTCGCTGATCTCCTGCGGGACGCCGTCCAGCGCCGCACCGGTGTAGAGCTCGGAGCCGCGGAGCATCTGGCCGAGATGGGCGATTGGGACGAACTTGCCCTTGATCACGCCGTGGATGTCGACGTAGCTGGCCATCGCGTACTTCACACCCTTGTCCTGCAACTGCTGTTTCAACTCCTCGACGGAGGAGAGGGGAAAGCTGGTCATCGGCTTGCGCTCCTTGGAGTCATGAATGGCGGCCGGGGCCGCTGGCACGATTCCTTCATCCAATATACATGCCAGCGTGTATAGAAACGGGCCGACGCTGGTGCCGCCTGGCGCCCTTCGCGCCACTGTAGGAGTCACGCAGATGATTGAAATAAAAAGGGAAAAGAAATTTTTTGCGCTGGGCGAAATGCGCCTCGAAAACGGCGAACGCCTGCGCAATGCGCGGCTCTGCTATCAGGTAGTGGGCACGCCGAACCGCGCGCGGGACAACCTCGTGCTGATTCCGAGCTACTACGGCGGCACACATTGGGGCAGCCTGCCCCTGCTTGGTGCGGATGGCCCGCTGGCAGGTGGCGATTACTGCGTAGTGCTGACCAACCTGTTCGGTGCAGGCTGGTCGACTTCGCCGAGCAACGCTGCGCCCGGTCAGGGCGCAGCGGACTTCCCGCGGGTCGGCCTGCTGGACAACGTGAGGGCGCAGAAGGCGTTGCTCGATCGGTTGTATGGCGACGACTGGCAGCTCGCCCTGGTCAGCGGCTGGTCCATGGGCGGCATGCAGACGCTGTTCTGGGCAATGGCCTATCCGGAACGGATGCGTGCCATCCTGCCGTTCTGCTGTACGGCACGCTGCTGGCCACATAACCGGGTGTTTCTCGAAGGGGTGAAGGCGGCGCTGTGCGCCGACGCCGCCTGGCTGGGAGGGCGCTACAGCATGCCGCCGGAACGCGGGCTGCGGGCTTTCGGCCGTGCCTATGCCGGCTGGGCCTATTCGCAGGCGTTCTATCGTCATGAGCTGTGGCGCGAGATGGGTTTCGAGAGCCTCGAGGCGCTGCTCGACTACTGGGAACAGGATCATCTGGAGCAGGACGCCAACGACCTGCTCTGCGTGCTGCATACCTGGCAATCGGCCGACCCGGCCCGCAGTTTCGCTGCGGGCTCGCTGGCCGAAGCGCTGGGTCGCATCCGTGCGCGGTCCATCCTGATGCCCGGCAGCAGCGATCTGTATTTCACCGTCGAGGATGCCCGCCACGAGGCCGCGCTGATTCCGGGTGCCGAGCTGCGGGTGCTCGAATCGGACTGGGGCCATTGTGCCGGTGGGCCGGGCCGCAGCGCGGCGGCCATGCGCCAGGTGTTCGCGGCAATGGCCGAACTGCTTGGCCGCTAGCCTTCAGCCGGCCACGGCGCTGAGTTTGGCCAGTTGCTCGAGGTCGGTCTGCATGCCGGAGGTTTCGCGGATCCGGGCGAGGATCTCGCGCTTGAGCTCGGTGAATTCCGGCGCGAGCTTCATGTCCTGGTGGCGCTGGGCCGGCAGCGGCACCTCGTAGATGGAATCGATGCGCCCGGGGCGTGGCGCCATCAGCACGATGCGGCTGCCCAGATAGATGGCTTCTTCGACATCGTGGGTGACGAACAGGATGGTGCTCTTCTCCAGCCGGTGCACGTGACGGATCAGGTCGTGCATGACTTCGCGGGTTTGCGCATCCAGCGCGCCGAACGGCTCGTCCATCAGCAGTGTCGCGGGTTTGGGCAGCAGGGCGCGGGCAATGGCAACGCGTTGCTGCATGCCGCCGGAGAGCTGGCTGGGGTAGGCATCGGCGAAGCGCGTCAGACCCATCAGGTTGAGCAGGGCATCGGCGCGGCCGGCGGCGGACTCCACGTCTCCATCGTGGCGCACGGTATCGCCGATCACCTTGAGCTGGCGGCAGAACTTGATGTTCTGCATCACCGTCAGCCAGGGGTAGAGGCTGTAGTGCTGGAAGACCATGGCGCGGTCGACGCCGGGGCCGTCGATGGGCCTGCCGTCGAGCAGGATCTCGCCGCGACTCAGCGTCTCCAGGCCGGCGATGATGCGCAGCAGGGTGGACTTGCCGCAGCCCGAGGCGCCGACGAAGGTGACGAACTCGTTGGGCTGGATGTCCAGGTCGATCGACTGCAGCGCCTGCACCTCACGGCGCTCGCTGACGAAGGTCTTGCCGACCTGGTGTACACGAATCTTGGCATCGGACATGGTCATTTCCTCATCCAGGGAAAGGCGCGGCGGTGCAACCAGCGGAAGGCCTGATCGGTGATCAGGCCGATGAGACCGATCAACAGGATGCCGGCGAAGATCTTGTCGGTGTGCATGTAGCGCTGCGCCTTGAGGATGGCGTAGCCGAGGCCGGAGTTGGCCGCGACCAGTTCGGCTACCACCAGGTAGGTCCAGGCCCAGCCACAGGTGATGCGCAGGGTGTCGAGCAGCGCAGGCTTGGCCGACGGCAGGATCACCAGCTTGACGATCTCGCTGCGGTTGGCGCCCATGGTCTGCGCCGCCTCGATCTGCGCCATGGGTACGCGGCGCACATCCTCGGCGACCATCAGCACCATCTGGAAAAAGGTGCCGATGAAGATGATCAGTACCTTGGAGCCTTCGTCGATGCCGACCCAGAGCATCACCAGCGGAATGAAGGCCACGGCCGGCATATAGCGGATGAAGTCGGTAAGCGGTTCGAGAAAGGCCTGCACTGGCCGGTACGTGCCGATGTACAGCCCCAGCGGCAGGGCGATCAGTGCCGAGGCGCCGAAGCCGGCCATGACCCGCCAGACGCTGATGCCGATGTCTCCCAGCAGCCCCTCGCTGGTCCACCAGCGGCCGATGCGCTCGAGCACTGCGCCGGGGCTGGGCATGAACATCGGGTCGGCCAGGCCGAGGGCGGTCCACAGCCACCAGACGACGAAGGGCAGGCTCAGCCCGGCGCCGGTGAGCAGCCAGGCGTTGCGCCGCGAGAGTTCGCCGCGAATACGCCAGAAACTGCCTTTGCGCACCACCGGTTCGGCCTGTACGGCGGGTGCTGTGGTGTGTCGTTGTTGAGCGGAGGGAATGCTGATCTGTGCGGTCATGCGGGGACCTTCTCTGTAGCGGTGGGCACATCCAGTTCGACGCGTTGCCAGCCGCCGGCCGCCGGATAACGGCCCAGCGCGGCGAGGTCCGCGGCGGGCAGACTGGCGGGGTCGGCGAAGTTCCAGTAGCTCGACAGCAGAGCGTCGCCGACGCGGCCGGGCAGCGTCGAATGGGTGATCTGCCAGGGCGTGGCGCCGTTGCGGTGGCGGCCGAAGGACAGCTCGCAGGCCAGCAGCTGCGGCCACAACGCGGGCTCGACGGCGGCCAGCTGTTCACGCAGATGCCCCGAGCTGGCCGGCAGCAGAATCGGCCGCTCGGCGGCGAACAGGAAGTAGTCGCCCGCTACCAGCAGGCAGGCCTGGCGGGCTGGCTGCTCCGACGCGCGCAGCCAGATCCCCCAGTTTCGCCCCTGCGATTCCGGCAGGCGCTGCCAGATTTCGTGATAGCTGCCGTCCAGTCCGTCTTCCAGCAGCCGTTCCGGGGTCTCGAAGCGCATCAGGCCGATATCCGCAGGCCCGCCCGGCGGCTGGAAGTCGATCAGGCGATGCCACTGGCAGATATCGCCGTTGACCTCGGTGATGCCGGCAAAGCCGGCCTGTTCACTCAGCGCCAACTGCTGGGCATGGCTGCAGGTTTCAAGCGAAGCTGCCGGTGCCACGGGTTGACCCCCCGGCAGACGCAGGTCGGCGTGCAGGCAGGCGGTCTGCAGCCAGTAGACTTCGCTGGTTTCGTCGCGCAGGCCGGCCGTGGTGGTCAGCAGGCGGCGGCGCCAGACGCCGAGATAGGCATCGGGAACGGTTTTCATGGGTAATGCTCCGCAAATGACGTGCTTCGGGCGCGATCAGGCTGGGGGGTCATGGCGATCCCTCCAGTTGGCTCAGCAGCCGATGGCTGTCGATCACGCTGCCGAACAGGCCGCCTTCCACCTCGATCATCGCCAGCGCAGCCGCATGCAGTTGCGGGTCGGCCGAGGCGCAGGCGTCGCGGACGGTCAGGCAGTCGAAGCCAAGGTCGATGGCCTGGCGCAGCGTCGAGGCCACGCAGACCTCGGTGGTCACGCCGGTCAGGATCAGCCGCTCGATGCCGCGGCGGCGCAGGATCAGTTCGAGATCGGTATGGGCGAAGGCGCTGTAGCCCGGCTTGTCGATCACCGGCTCGCCGGCGCGCGGTTGCAGCTCGTCGATCAGGTCATGGCCGAATTCGCCGCGCACCAGCAGGCGGCCGAGGGGGCCAGGGCTGCCGATGGCAGCGCCGGTGGCCTGGGCGCGGCGGCGTTTGGGCTCGGGCAGGTCGGAAAGATCCGGTCGATGGCCTTCACGGGTGTGCACCACCAGCATGCCCACGCCGCGCGCGCAATCCAGCAGCGCCTGGATCGCCGCGATCGGTGCGCGCAGGCGGCTGACGTCCATTCCGGCCTGGTCGGCGTATCCACCCAGCGCGCAGAAGTCGCGCTGCATGTCGATCACCAGCAGCGCCGTGTGCTCGAGGAGCAGCGGATGCGTCGTCAGGCTCACAGCGCAAACTCCTTGCACACCGCGGCGGCGATGCCTTCGACGATGTCGTGGGCCAGCCGCTGGCCTTTCGCCGCGCTGGAGCCTCTGGCCGAGGACAGCACCCCGGAGGGCGGCACCCATTCGGTACGGGTGGGGTACATGTCGTAGGGCGGAAAGTCGGCCGGGGCGTCGTCGGGAATCTTCTCCAGCGCGACCAGTTGCGGATGGAAATGCAGCATCAGCGAGGTCTCGATCACCGCGGCATGCTCCAGCGCGAAACCGGGGAAGCCTTCCGGGAAGATGTCGGTCAGGGTCTGCTCGTGGCAGAAATCCCAATGCTCCAGGCGCATTACCTCCAGCCCGGCGTCCGGCCCGAGGTCGCGCAGCGCCAGCTGGATGCCCTCGGCGACGAACCACTGGTTCTCGTAATGGCCGAGCACCAGCACCAGGCGGCGCACACCGTGGCGATGGAACTCACGCACCGCGTCGCGCACCAGGGCGCTCAAGGTCGCGCCATCCAGGCTGGTGGTGCCGCAGAAGTGCTGGCCGCCGCCGCATTTCGGTTGCGACTTGTAGCCGTATGACAGCGCCGGTGCCACCAGTCCGCCGACTCGTGCCGCCACGTCCGCGCTGATGGCACTGGCCAGTAGCGCGTCGGTGCCCAGCGGCAGGTGCGGGCCATGTTGCTCGGTGGCGCCGCAGGGCAAAAAGACCACGGCGCCTTCGCGCACGCGGCGTTCGTAATCGACCCAGCTCAGTTGATCCATGTGCACGGTCATGCGCAGGTGCTCCTTGTCGCGATTGAAAGGGGACGTTCCGGCCAGCCGGCGATCAGCGCGGCGGTGGTGATCAGGGCGGCGCCGAGCCATTCGTTCGGGCCGATGGCGTGGCTGCCGAACCAGGCGGACGACAGCACCGCGGCGATCAGCTCGAACACCACCAGCACCGCGGCGCGGCCGGCTTCCAGATGAGTCAGGCCGTACTGCACGGCGGCCATGCTGACCAGCCAGCCGAGGGCGAGCAGGGCGATCTGCCAGCTCAGGGTCAGATCCAGGGGCGGAAGTGGCTGGCGCAGCAGCAGGCAGAACAGCCCTCCGAGCAGCGCGCTGCCGATGAAACTGACCAGCGCCTTGCTCGCCAGTGGCACCCGGTCGGCGGCGCGAGTGGCGAGGTTGTTGAGGCTGAAGGCGAGGCCGGCGGAAAGCGCCAGCCAGTCGTTCGCGCCGGGTGCGTCCAGCGCTTCGCTCGTGACGCCGAGGGTCAGGCCGATGCCGAGCATCGCCAGCCCCAGGGCGAACAGCCGCGTGCCGCTGAGGCGTTCGCCCAGCAGCAGCCAGCCGCCGACCATCGCCCAGACTGGCGCCAGGTAGAACAGCAGCATCACCCGTACCACGTTGCCCTCGGCCAGGGCGGTAACCAGGGCGGCGGTGGCCCAGCCACCGCACAGGCCCATGGTGAGCACCTGGCGATACTGGCTCGCCCACTGGCGGCGCTGCTGCCAGAGCACCAGCAACGCCAGCAGGCTGAGCAGTGAATAGGTCAGCAGCACCAGCGGCATGCCGGCCAGGCCGCGGGCCGCGAAGAACTGCAGCGGCAGCCAGCCCAGCCCCCACATGATGGCGCCGCCGATCAGCATGCCCTGTGGCATCAGGCTGTTCATGCGCCCATCCAGGAGCCGCCGTTGGGCCCGAGCAGCTGTCCGGTGAAATAGCTCGCCTGCGGCGAAAGCAGGAAGACGATGGCCGCCGCGACTTCCTCCGGCGTGCCCAGGCGCGCCATGGGGATCGCCAGCTCCTTGGCCATCCACTCGTCGCTCATGTGCTCCGGGCTGACCATCGCCGTGGCGATGGGGCCGGGTGCGACGCCATTGATGCGGATGCCGTCTGCAGCGAACTCGCGGGCCAGTGAGCGGGTCAGGCCGATCACCCCGGCCTTGGCCGTGCAGTAGGCGACGTACTGTTCGCGGCCGAGAAATCCGAGGTCCGAGGCGACATTGACGATGGCGCCGCTGCGCCGCGGCTGCATCTGTGCCAGTGCATGGCGGCAGCAGCGGTAGACGCCGGCGAGGTCGACGCCCAGTACCCTTGCCCAGTCCGCCTCGCTGGTTTCGAGAAAGGGCTTTTCCAGGATCACCCCGGCGTTATTGACCAGCAGATCCAGCGGTCCCTGTGCCTCGATGGTCTCGAACATCGCCGCCACCGCAACCGGATCGCTGACATCGGCCTCGATGGCCCAGGCGCAGCCGCCGCTGGCGATGATCTGCTCGACCACTCGTTCCGCCAGGTCGTGTTGATCCCGATGATTGATCCAGACCCGCGCGCCTTCGGCGGCCAGCGCGAGTGCGGTGGCACGGCCGATGCCGGTCGCTGCGCCGGTGACCAGAGCGGTCAGCCCGGTAAAGATGGCAGCCATCAGTGCATCACCTCGCCGTGGCTGACCGACAGCGCCTGGCCGGTCAGGGCGGCGGCCAGCGGTGAGCCGAGGAACAGGAAGGTGCCGCTTAGATCGGCCGGTGTCAGCAGCTCCGGAATGGCCTGGTTGGCGAGTATCGCCGCGAGCTCGGCGCTGTCGCTGCGGCCGTTGGCGTCCGCCATCACCTTCAGCGAGCGCATGGCCGCATCGGTGCCGATCCAGCCGGGGCACACCGCGTTCACCCGAATGCGTCGCGGGCCCAGCTCCCAGGCCAGCGAGCGGGTCAGGCCGACCACCGCGTGCTTGCTGGCGACATAGGCGGAAAAGCCCGGCACGCCTTTCAGTCCCCAGATGGAGGCCTGGTTGATCACGCTGGCGCCGGCGCGCAGGCGTGGCAGCAATGCGCGGGTCAGGCGCTGCATGGAACCGACGTTGTTCTCCAGCAGGGCCGACCAGCGCTGATCGGCCTCGAAGCTGCACTCGCCCAGCGGCGTGGCGTACTCGACGCCGGCGTTGTTGATCAGCACATCGGCGTTGAGGCCGCGGCAGGCGAGGTCATCGGCGTACTGCTGCACCGCCTGCCGATCACCCAGGTCCAGTGCGGTGCAGTGCAGCAGCGTCTCGCCAGCGAGTTCGTCGGCGAGCCGGGCGAGGGCGTCGGCGTCACGGTCCAGCAGCTCCAGGGTGGCGCCGGCAGCGGCGAAGCTCTGCGCCAGGCCCCGGCCGATGCCCCCGGCGGCGCCAGTGATGACCACGCAACGGCCTCGGTAATCCAGTGCCTTGTGCATGTCACACCGCCGTCAGGAACGAGACGCCCACGGCGCCGTAGAAGTTGTCGGCCTTGTTCGGCCCTTCGCTGACCACCCCGTAGTCATCGTCCAGCACGCGACGTACGCGGTAGCGGTGGAAGCTGCCGAGCAGCTTGCGCATCGGGATGACCTGGTTGTAGGTGCTGCCGTACAGCTCGGCGTGCAGCTTGGGCAGGCGATACCAGGGCGCCACCGGCTTCTCGTGGTGGGCGTTGTGGAAGGAAAAGTTGAGCAGCAGCAGGTTCAGCGCCGGCCAGCGCTCGGAAACCACGTTGCTGTAGGTGTTCTGCTGCTCGTAGCTGCGGTCGCGGCGCTTGTCCTCCGGCAGCTTGCCACCGTCCTCCAGCACGGCGAAGGCCTCGTAGGTGTGCTGATAGGCATCGGCGAAACGCAGCACGCTGAGCATGATCATCCAGGCCACGGCGTAGAGCAGCAAGGCCTTCAGCGAGAGCACCGCGAGCCCGGCAAAGAGCAGTGTGCGAATGGCCAGCACCGCGGCGACCTTGCCGCGCCGGGCGCGGTGCTTGTCGTTGTCGGTGATGAAGGGAAGGGCGATCACATAGAAATGCATGATCAGCTCCACCGCCGGCACATAGGCCCATTCCAGCGCCAGCACCAGCTTCTGGAACCACAGCGGGCGTGCCTTGAGGAAGGCCTTGCTGTCGAAGGTGATCACGTCGGCGCGGTCGACGTGGTGGCGCATGTGCTTCTTGCGCAGGTCCTGGAACTCGGCGTAGCAGCTGCCGCACAGCCAGCTGCAGACATTGCCGGCCCATTCGTTGTGCTTGGGCACGCTGAAGATGGCGCCGTGGGCGAATTCGTGGATCAGGTAGGCGGCGATGATCATGCCGTGGGCCAGCAGCAGCGTGCCCAGCGCGTTCAGCCAGCCGTTACCGGCGAACAGCAGAGCCAGGCCGCCGCCGTAGGCGAGCGCGGTATAGAGGATCGCCAGCGTGTTGGGCAGGCGGCCATCGGCGTAACGGTACAGAGGTTTGGCAGTCATGGTTTTTCTCCAGCACAGGCGGGCCGCGGCCCGCCCGGCGTCGGCTTACTGGGCGAGCGCTTCGGTGAACTGGGCGTCGTAGGTCTGGCTGAAATCCGGGATGGTCGGGATCTGCCCGTTGTCCTTGAGCAGCTTGGCGATGATCGCGCCGCTGCCATGGAAGGAATGGGTGTCGTCGCCTGGGGTGAAGCTCTTGCCCATCTCCGCAAGGGGGATGTTGTAGGCGCCGGCCATCTGCTCGACGGCTTCCTCGGCGCTGACGCCGAGCACGTCGCCGATGATCTTCGCCGACTCCTCAGGGTGCGCCTGCATGTAGGCCAGGCCGTCGAGATAGCCCTGGATCATCGCCTTGATGGCGGCAGGCTTCTTGGCGATCACCGCCTCGTCGAAGACCAGCACATCGGTGATCAGCCCCGGTGCGTCCTTGGACGAATAGACCACCTTGAATTTGTCGCCGCCGCCCATGGAGAGGATCTGCGAGACGTTGGGCTCGTAGGTCACGCCGACCGGCAGGTTGCCCGAGGCCATGGCGCCGGGGATGCCTTCCGGAGTCATGTTGACGGCGTTGATGTCCTTGTCGCTCATGCCGTTCTGCTGCAGCGCGTAGGCCAGCAGGAAGTCGGAGGGCGACAGCGGGTTGAAGCCGACCTTCTTGCCCTTGAAGTCGGCGATGGACTGGATCGACGCGTCGGCAACGATGGCGTCACCGCCGTTGGAGAAGTCGATGGGCATCACCACGCGGTGCTTCAAGCCCTTGGCGACCGAGGCCACTACCTGATCGTAGGTGAGCATGCCACCGTCCAGCGCGCGGCTCACCATGGCGGTGGGGATCAGCGCCGGGTCGTTGAAGAACTGCAGGTCCACGTCCAGGCCGTGGGGCTTGAACAGGTCGAGCTTGTCGGCGACGTAGAAGGGGCCATAGCCGGCCCAGACCACGGTGCCGATCTTCAGCTTCTCGGCGGCCTGGCTGGCCAGCGGTGAAAACAACGTCGCGACGGCCAGGCCGGCGGCGAGGAGGGTCTTGTTCAGCGAGCGCAGTGTGGACATGGCGTGATTTCCCTACACATTGGAATGACAGGCACGGGATGACATCGCGTCTCCCGGGCTTTTATCCCTCCGTGTAGTCCCGTCCCTGGGACCGGAGAACTCTCGGACCAGCGCCCACTCCCTGTGAGCCGGAACCCTAGTTCTCCTTGAAGTTGCTCCTGATTGTGCCAAGCGTCATGAGTGCCGGAGGCGACTCATCCCGTGCAAGGGGGACAGAGCAGGTTGCGTGCCAGATGCGATGGCTGGCAGCGAACTCGTGGAGTTTCAATGAGTTGCAGCCAGCGCCGGAGCCAACACGGGTGGCGCGCCCGGCACGGCGCTGCTCATTAATGGGGAGGCTTGCTCCGCGATAGTGCGGATGGCGCAGCTGACGACACCGTTCCGGCCCGACCGCCACCACGGGCCAGGCGGCGCATGGGGGCGGTCAGCCCGTTACGGCTTGGCAGGGGTCAGATCGGCACCGGCGCATCCTCGCGCAGCAGGCCGTCTTGCTTGAGGGTCTGCCAGAACTCCCGGGGCACCTGGGCGTTGAAGTCTTCCATGTACTGCCGGGGACGCTCGGGATTGGCCGTGCCCGGGATGACCGAGGCGACCACCGGGTTGGCCAGGCAGAAATGCAGGGCGGCGGCCCGCAGATCGACGCCGCAGTGCTCGGCAGCGGCCTTGAGCTGCTCCCTGCGCTGGGCGACCTGTGGTGGGATCTGGTCGTACTCATAGTGATCGCCACCGGCCAGGACGCCGGAGTTGAACGGCCCGCCAACGACGACGCCAACGTCGCGTGCCTGGCAGGTCGGGAACAGGGTGTCCAGCGCCTCGTCGTGCTCCAGCAGCGAGTAGCGGCCGGCCAGCAGGAACACGTTCGGGTCGCTCTGCTCCAGAGCCAGGCGGCATGGCTCCACCAGGTTGACCCCCAGGCCCCAGCCGCGAATCACGCCTTCATCGCGCAGCTGGGTCAGCGCCTTCGCCGCGCCGTTCATGGCCTGCTGGAAGTACTCGCGCCATTGCGGGCCCCATTGGTCTTCGGAAACGTCGTGGATGAACACCACATCGAGGCGATCGACGCCCATGCGCTCCAGGCTGTCCTCGATGGAGCGGCGTGCGCCGTCGGCCGAATAATCCGGCACACGCTTGTTGGGCAGCTCGTCGACGAAGGGCTTGGCGTTTTCCGGCTGGCTGGCCGGCTGCAGCAGGCGCCCGACCTTGGTGCTCAGGACGTACTCGTCACGCGGCTTGCCACTCAGCAGGCGCCCGAAGCGCTGCTCGGCGAGGCCCGCGCCGTAGTGCGGCGACACGTCGTAATAGCGAAAGCCGGCGTCCCAGGCGGCATTGAGGGTGGCGTCGGCGGTTTCTTCGCTGAGCGGATGGAACATGTTGCCCAGCGGTGCGCCGCCGAGACCGATGCGTGGCAGGGTGATACGCATGGAGTCCTCCTTCGGATGCAGATGGTGCCGACCGGAGTCGGCGTGGCTCTGCATCGGAGGTCGGCCCGGCGCTGGATGTTCCGACAATGCGACGGGATGGCCGCAGTGCAACCCCGTCGCTCCTCGTCTGCCTCAGCTGCGACGCTTCAGATAGGTGCGCCAGCCGCCAAGTTCGGTGATGTCCTGGGCGCCGTCCAGGCCGTAGGGCTCGCAGATGAAGCCTGTTTCCCAGCGGCCGTCGGCGAGCTGCACCTTGCCCAGGCCGAGCGGTGCCGGAATGCCGGTGAGAAAGGAGCCGAGCTCCTGGTTCGGCAGCTCCCAGACTTCAACCTCGACGGCCGCTCCGCCTTCGGCGACGCGAACCATGCCCGGGCGCAGCGGTGGCCCGCCGGCCAGGGCGTAGAGCTTGTAGTCCGGCGAGCTGCGGGTGGTTTCCAGCAGCCGTCCGCCACGCTGCCTGAGTTGCCAGTTCAGCGGCAGGCCGTCCAGGTGCGCTCCGCAGACCACCAGGCGGGCGCGGTCGTTGCGGGCCGGATTCCGGGGCGGCGGGGTAATGAGCGCGTTACCGCCGATCAACTTCAGCCCTGTCTGATGCTGCAGCGCATCGGCCAGGCTCAGCAGGTACTGGTCGGTGAACACCCGGCCGAACAGCGTCACGCCCCAGGGCAGGCCGTTGTGCATGGTGGCGGCCGGCACCGCGACAGCGGCGTAGTCGAGCATGTTCATGAAGTTGGTGTAGTAGCCCAGGTCCGAATTGCGCTTGACCGGCTCGGCGTGAAGTTCGGCGAGCGTCACTGGGCGCGGGTAGGCGGGCGTCAGCACACAATCGACCTCGGCCATGGTGCGGTCGCAGACGGCCTTGAGTTGCTGCAGGCGGTATTGCGCCTGGAACAGCTGCACGGCGGTTGTACCGGGGGCTTTCTCCAGAACGGCTTTTATTACCGGCAGCACGGCGTCGGGCTGCTGCTCGATCAGCGCGCCCGCCACGCTGTAGCGTTCGGCCACCCAGGGGCCTTCGTAGAGCAGGCGTGCAGCTTCGAGGAAGGGGGCGAAGTCCACTTCCACCGGCTCGCCGCCGAGGGCTTTCAGCTGTTCGATGGTGGCGGCGAACAACGCCGCGCTTTCCGCGCAGCCGAGAAATTCCAGGTGCTGGGGTATGCCGAAGCGGAAGGTCTTGATCTGGCCGAAGGCCGAGCCGTCATTACACAGCGGGTTGCTGCGGCTGTACTCGTCGCGCGGATCGAGCCTGGTGGTGAGCGCCAGCAGCTGACTGGCTTCGGCCGCTGTGGCCGTGAAGAAGGTCACGCAGTCCAGCGTACGGCAGGCCGGGACAACGCCGGCGGTGGAGATCAGCCCTTTGCTCGCTTTCAGGCCCACCAGGTTGTTCAGCGCCGCCGGCACCCGGCCGGAACCGGCGGTATCGGTGCCCAGCGCGAAGGAACAGAGCCCGAGCGCAACGGCTAGCGAGGAGCCAGCGCTGGAGCCGCCGGAGGGGTAGTCCGGGTGCACCGAGTTGCGGCATTCGCCGTAGGGCGAGCGGGTGCCGTTGAGGCCGGTGGCGAACTGGTCGAGGTTGGTCTTGCCCAGCGGCACTGCGCCGAGGGCGATCAACTGATCGACGACGGTGGCGCTGGTCTCCGGTGTGTAGGCATACGCGGGACAGGCGGCGGTGGTGGGCACGCCTGCGAGATCGATATTGTCCTTGATGGCGAAGGGCACGCCGTAGAGCGGCAGCTCGGCGGGCGTCTTGCTCTCCAGCGTGGCCAGGTATGGCTCAAGTTCCTCGGCGCTCAGCAGGTGGATAAAGGCGTTGAACTCGCCGTTGAGCGCGGCGGCCTTGTCACGCAGGCCGAGGATCAGCTGGCGCGGGGTGATGTCCCCGGCGGTGTAGGCGGCGCTCAGGGTGGCGAGGCGCAGGTCGAATGTCGTGGTCATCTCATGTCCCTCGTAAGGTGAAAACGGCGAAGCCTTTTCCACCGCGATGTTCGTTGCCGGCCCGCTGGGCCGGTGGGTGGATCGATAAAGCGCGATCCACCCTACGGTTGCTTCGGGTGCCGAGGGGCCTCACGCCTCCTCGATCACCACCACCCGCTGGCCAGCGCGCACCGGCGACCCTGGCTGGGCGCGGACTTCCTTGACCACGCCGGCGACCGGCGCGGTGAGCGGGATTTCCATCTTCATGCTCTCGAGGATCACCAGCACGTCGCCGGCATCGACCCGCGTGCCCTCGGCCACCGACACCTGCCAGAGGTTGCCGGCGATGTGGCTCTCGATGCCGAGCTGGCCGGCGCCGAGCGGGGCGTCCTCGCCGAGGTCTGCGGCGACTTCCTCGCTCTCGAAGTGCGCCTGGCCCGATTCGATCCAGCGCTGGCGCTCGGCGTCGAAGGCGCCGCGCTGCTGGCGGCGGAAGGCGTCGATGCTGTCGGCCTCGGCGGCAAGAAAGTCCTGGTAGTCGGACAGGCGCAGCTCGGTGTTCTCGATCTTCAGCGGGTAGCGGCCGAGCGGAAAATCGCGGCGGATTCTCGACAGCTCCTCGGCCGAGACCGGGTAGAAGCGGATCTGGTCGAAGAAGCGCAACAGCCACGGCTGGCCGCCGAACGCCTCGACCGCGCGGTAGCGGTTCCACATCTGCAGGGTGCGGCCGACGAACTGGTAGCCGCCCGGGCCTTCCATGCCGTAGATGCACATGTAGGCGCCGCCGATGCCCACCGAGTTCTCCGCGGTCCAGGTGCGCGCCGGGTTGTACTTGGTGGTGACCAGGCGGTGGCGCGGGTCCAGCGGAGTGGCCACCGGCGCACCGAGATACACGTCGCCGAGGCCCATCACCAAGTAGCTGGCGTCGAACACCGTGCGGTACACCGCGTCGAGGTTGGGCAGGTCGTTGATGCGGCGGATGAACTCCAGGTTGCTCGGGCACCAGGGCGCGTCCTTGCGCACCGTGGTCATGTACTTCTCGATGGCCAACTGGCAGGCCGGGTCGTCCCAGGACAGCGGCAGGTGGACGATGCGCGAGGGCACCTTCAGATCCTGCGCGGCGCACACGGCATCCCACAGGCCGGCGACGATCTCCAAGAGATCCTCCAGCGCCAGGGTCTCGGGCTGGTAGTGCACCTGCAGGGAGCGGATGCCGGGGGTCAGGTCGATCACCCCATCGAGCTGCTTGGCTTCGAGGGCCTGCATCAGTGCATGACCACGGAAGCGCAGCACCAGGTCCAGCTCCGGCGCGCCGATTTCCAGCAACAGGTGGGTGTCGCCGGAGAGGCGGGCGACCAGGCGGCTGTCCGCTTCACCGATATCCAGCACGATGGGCGACTGCAGAGCTACCGGCGTGGCGACCACTGCCGCCGGCGCGAGGCTGGCGCACTCGGCATCGGCGGCCTTGGCCAGCTGGCGTGCGGTCAGCACATCCACCGGGACGAAGCGCACCTTGTCGCCGGCCTTGAGCTGGCCGAGCTGCCACAGATCTGCCTCGATGATGGTCACCGGGCAGACGAAGCCGCCCAGGCTCGGGCCGTCCGGGCCGAGGATCACCGGCATATCGCCGGTGAAATCGACCGCGCCGATGGCGTAGGGGTTGTCGTGGATGTTCGACGGGTGCAGGCCGGCCTCGCCGCCGCTCTCGCGCACCCACTCGGGTTTCGGGCCGATCAGGCGCACCCCGGTGCGGCTGGAGTTGAAGTGCACTTCCCAGTCGGTGGCGAAGAAGCGCGCGATGTAGCCCTCGGTGAAGTATTCCGGCGCGCCGTGCGGGCCGTAGATCACCCGCAGCTCGCGCACCGCCGGCAGGGCGCTGCACAGCTCGGCGGCGAGCCTGGCGCCGGCCGACGAGTCGCTCAGCGGTGCCAGGTGCAGCACGTCGCCGGCACGCAGGGCGCGGCCACCGTGGCCGCCGAACTGGCCGAGGGTAAAGGTGCTCTTGCTGCCCAGATACTCCGGCACCTGCACGCCGCCGCGCACGGCCAGGTAGGAGCGGGCACCGGCGCCGGTGATGGTGCCGATGGTCAGGGTGCTGCCGGCCGGGACGAAAATGGCGGTGCACATCGGCTGCGCGACGTCATCGAGCTTCACGGGGATCTCGGCGCCAGTCAGCGCCACCACCGCATCGGTATTGAAGCGCAGGATCGGTCCGCTCATGGTGATTTCCAGCCCGGCGGCGTCCTCGGGGTTGTCCAACAGGGCGTTGCCCAGGCGCAGCGCGCGGCTGTCCATCGGGCCGGACGGCGGCACGCCCACCGCCCAGTAGCCGAGGCGACCGGGGAAGTCCTGCACGGTGGTCTGGGTGCCGGCGCTGATGACCTCGAAGGTGTTGGCCTTGTAGCTGAGGCCCTTCAGACAACGGGTCCAGGGGTTGCCGCTGGCGAATGGGGTGAAGGCAAGAATCTGGCGCAGATAATCGCGGTTGGTTTCCACGCCGTAGATCAGGGTGTCGCCGAGGGCGGCGTCCAGCGCGGCGCGGGCCGCTTCGCGGCTCGGCGCCCAGCTGATGACCTTGGCGATCATCGGGTCGAAATACGGCGGGATCTCGCAGCCGGCTTCGACCCAGGTGTCGATGCGCAGGCTCTTGCCGTCGGCGGCCGGGAAGGCCACGGCGGTCAACAGGCCCGGGCTCGGCTGGAAGTCCCGGCCCGGGTCCTCGGCGTAGACGCGCGCCTGGATCGAGTGGCCGCTGGGCTTGAGACCCTTCACCAGCTCGACCAAAGGCGGCAGGTCGCCGGCGGCCAGCTCGATCATCCAGCGCACCAGATCCACGCCCCAGACCTGCTCGGTGACGCCGTGCTCCACCTGCAGGCGGGTGTTCACCTCGAGGAAGTAGAAGCGCTGGGCTTCGGCGTCGTAGACGAACTCGACGGTGCCGGCGCTGCGGTAACTGACCGCCTTGGCCAGGGTGATTGCCGCCTCGCACAGGGCCTCGGCCATGCCGGTCGGCAGGTTCGGCGCCGGGGTTTCCTCCAGCACCTTCTGGTTGCGCCGCTGCACCGAGCAGTCGCGCACGCCCAGGGCGATGACGTCGCCGGCGCCGTCGCCGAACACCTGTACCTCCAGGTGGCGGGCACGCTCGATGTACTTCTCGATGAACACGCCCGAATCGCTGAAGTTGTTCTGCCCCAGGCGCTTGACCGCGTCGAAGGCATCAGTGAGCTCCGCCGCCGTGCGGCACACGCGCATGCCGATACCACCACCACCGGCGGTGCTTTTCAGCATCACCGGGTAGCCGACCTGCTCGGCTGCGCCGAGGGCATCGGCGAGGCTGTCGAGCAGCTCGGTGCCCTCCAGCATCGGTACGCCGCGTTGTTTGGCCAAGGCGCGGGCGGTGTGCTTGAGGCCAAACACCCGCAGCTGTTCCGGCGTCGGGCCGACGAAGGCGATCCCGGCGGCCTCGCAGGCTTCGGCAAACGCCGCGTTCTCGGAGAGGAATCCGTAGCCGGGGTGGATGGCTTTCGCGCCGGTTTCACGGGCGATGCGGAGAATCTTCTCCACGTCCAGATAGGTCTGCGTGGCCGGGCCTTCGCCCAGGCTGTGGGCCTCGTCGGCCTGCTGCAGATGCAGGCTGGCGGCGTCGGCCTCGGAGTAGACGGCCACGCCGTTCACATTCAGGTTGCGCAGCGTACGCAGGATGCGGCAGGCAATGGCGCCGCGGTTGGCGATCAGCAGTTTGTCGAACATGGTCAGTAACCCTCGAAGGGCTGGCGGGCCGTCCCGCCTTTATTCATCAGTGCCACGGCCGTCCGTGGTTGGGGAGGGTTTCTTCGTTGCCGGCCGCTCGGGTCGCTGCCCGGCGCGCGCCTGCAGCAACGGCAGCAGGTAGCGACGCAACAGCGGCATCAGTTCCACACCAGCACCTCGGCCGGCGTCGGGTTCCAGCCGTTGCAGGGGTTGTTCAGCTGCGGGCAGTTGGAGATCAGCACGATCACGTCCTGCTCGGCCTTGAGCTCCACATACTTGCCTGGCGCGGAGATGCCGTCGGCGAAGGTCAGGCCGCCTTCGGGGGTCACCGGCACGTTCATGAAGAAGTTGATGTTGGCGCCAATGTCGCGTTTGGTCAGGCGACCGTCGTTGAGGCTCGCGCGCAGGAAGTTGTCACGGCAGCTGTGCATGTAGCGCTTGTCCAGCGCGTAGCGCACCACGTTGCTCTCCTGGGCGCAGGCCCCGCCGAGGGTGTCATGGCGGCCGCAGGTGTCGGCGGTGATGGTCAGAAGCGGATTGCCGAGGTTCGAATAGAGCACCGTGCCGGTGGTGAGGTAGACGCGGTTCTGCCGGCGCAGAGTGCGCTGCGGGTCGTAGCGCTCGCGCGGGTTTTTCGCGCTGAAGAACAGCGTGTCCACCGCCTGGTTGCCTTCGAGATCGAGCAGGCGCAGGGTCTGTCCGGCCTTGACTTCGAACAGGTACGGTTCGCCGGCCGGGATCACATGGCGGAACGCGGCGGTTTCGGGGTGCAGGCTGCTTTCGGTAAGGCTCATCACGGCCACCTCCTCAGATGTACAGGCGTTCGGTGTTGTGAAAGGCACGACCGTTTTCCGGGCGCGAGGTGCGGCAGAGCACGCTGATGCCGTCGCTGGCCACCTGATGCCAGGACAGCTTGACCGGCCTGGGCGCGTACACCGGGTTCGGGTCCAGCGGATGCTGCAGGGCGGTGAGGATCACCAGGGTGTCCATCGGTGCGTACAGTTCCAGGTAGTCGCCGGCCTGGGAGTTGCCGCTATGGAAGGCGAAGGCACCGTCGGCGGTGACGTCCACCCGACTGAACAGATTGAGCACCATGAGCAGGTCCTGCAGGTTCAGGTTCCACTTGCCCATTTCCACCAGCAGGTTGTCGGTGCCATTGCGGAAGAAGCCATTGCGCAGTTCCTGATAGCGGCCCTGGCCGTACTTCTCCATGACTTCATCGGCGTTCAGCACGCCGCCGAAGCTGTCGTGCCAGCCGCAGGTGTCGGCCGTGATGGCGGCGAGTACGCGCCCCATGTCCGAGTACAGGCAATGCCCGGCGGTGAGCTTGGCGGTGTGCTGGCCCTTGAGGGTATCCGGCAGGTTCAGCCGCTCGCTCTTCTCCTGGGCGTTGAGCAGCATCAGGCTGACGTTGGCGCCGCCTTCGAGATCGGTCAGACGCAGCAGTTGGCCCCGCTTGAGGATGAAGGAGGTGTGGCCGCCGCCAGGAACGGTTTCCTCGTACAGCGTGGGGCGGATCGCGAGTGAAGCACTCATGTCAGGCTCCTTGATAGGCAGTGCGAAAAGAGTCGGCGAGGGCGGTCGGCATGCCTGCGGACGCGCCGGGAGCATGGCGGCCCTCGTGCAGCGGAATGTCGTAGGTCACCCGTGCGCCATAGGCACCCGGGGCGTGGGGATCGATGCGCGGTTTGTCGAAGACCAGGATGCGGCTGCCGAGGGTGAAGCCTTCCGAGAGGTCATGGGTGACCATGAACACCGTCAGCCGGGTTTCCCGCCACAGCTCCAGCAGCAGCTCATGCATGTCCTTGCGAATGCCGGGGTCGAGGGCGCCGAAGGGCTCGTCCAGCAACAGCACGCGGGGCTTCATCACCAGCGCCTGGGCGATGGCCAGTCGCTGTTGCATGCCGCCGGAGAGCTGTGCCGGGTACTTGTCCAGCGCATGGCCGAGGCCGACCTTGTGCAGCATCTGCGCAGCCTGCTCACGGGCATCGCGCTTGCGGCGTCCGAGCAGACGACCCAGCAGCGGGGCGCGCGGGAGTTCCAGGCCGAGGGCGACGTTGTCCAGCACCGTCAGGTGCGGAAATACCGAGTAGCGCTGAAAGACCACGCCGCGACTGGCGTCCGGTTCGTCTGCCAATGGCTGGCCATCCAGCAGGATCTCGCCACGGCTGGGCGCTTCCTGGCCGAGCAGCAGCCGCAGGAAGGTCGACTTGCCGCAACCGGAGGCACCGACCAGGGTGCAGAACTCACCTTCGGCAATCTTCAGGTTCAGGCGCTCCAGCACCACCTGGTCGCCATACTGCTGCCAGACATTCCTGACCTGGATGAACGGTCTGGCATCGCCTGCGCTGCGGCTTATAGATGCGTCGTGCTCCAGGTGGGCGACGGATCCGCCCGCAACGGCTGCGCTCTTTCTGTCGCTCATGCCTTGGCTCCTTCATACCAGGGGAACAGCAGCTGGGTCAGGCGCCGCAGCGAGAAATCCATGGCCCACGCCAGCAGGGTGATCCAGGCGACGTAGGGCAGGATCACGTCCATGGCCATGTAGCGGCGTACGAGGAAGATGCGGTAGCCGAGCCCATCCGTGGAGGCAATGGCTTCGGCAGCGATGAGGAACAGCCAGGCCGAGCCGAGCACCAGGCGCAGGCTGATGAGCAGGCGTGGCAGTAGCTGCGGCAACACCAGGCGCAGGATCAGCGTCCAGGTGTTGGCGCCGAGGGTCTGCGCCTTGATCAGCAGTTCGCGGGGTATCTCGCGAGCACGCTGCTCGAGGTCGCGGGCGAGGATCGGGGTGATGCCGATGACGATCAGCATCACCTTGGACAGCTCGCCCAGCCCGAACACGATAAACAGGATCGGCAGGATCGCCAGCGGTGGCACCATCGACAGCACGGTCAGCAGAGGCGACAGAGGCGCACCGAACAGCGGCAGGGTGCCAGCGGCGACGCCCAGGCAGAGGCCGGCCACGGCGGCGATGGCCAGCCCGCTACCGAGGCGCTTGAGACTCGAGGCGGTGTCCTGCCAGAACAGGTAGTCGCCCGAGCGTTTGTCCGGGGTGAAGGCGAGGCGTTCGACAGCCGCGCTCATCTGGTCGAAGCTGGGCAGGAGCTTGTCGTTGGGATTGATTTCCAGGCGCTGGGTAGAGCTGGTCAGGTACAGCGCCAGCATCAGGGCGAAGGGCAGTATGGCCAGAGCAAGCCAGCCGCTGCGGCTCGGCGTTCGATTGATCAGGCGCATGGACAGGTGCCCCGGTTTGCGACAGCTGCTAGAACGGGCAGGGTGGTGAACGGCAGAGCCGATACGAGCGGGCACATGGCAAACCCTCCAGTGTTTGGGGATGGCGCAGGAGCTGCGTGCGGATCACGCTGTTCTCCCGGGCTTTTATCCCGCCGTGTAACCTCACTGGAGGTCGCCAACTCTCGGACCAGCCACTCGCGAGCGAGTCGGAACCCTAGTCGGCTATTTCGAATTGTCGCAGCAGCTTCGCCTGCAGGATCGACAAAGCAAGAGCGGTGCCAAGGCGCGATTGACAGGTGTCAGCGGCTTTTGCGCTGGACCAAGGCTGGCGAGACGCCCCTTCATGGGGCATGAGCACGGGGTGCTGCCTGTATTTCGGGCAGGCCGCGCCGCGTTGTGGTGCACGCGGCGCGGGGAGTAACCGTATCGCGGTACGGCCACAGGCTTTTACCGATAGCGTTACCCTGCTGCCAGCGCTCCAGCGTGCGCTCGTCCAGATCTACGTGATTGGCAAGCCGCTCTAACAATTTTTGTGCAGAAAGTGAGCTTTGTTGTTGTGCAGCGATAAGCCAGGTGGCAAAGGGGGAATCCCACCACTGCCGAATATCTAGCAACGGTAACTCTTGATGCACGCGACGAACAAAGCCTGAAATCTCAGGGATCACCAGCATCCTAAAGATGGCAGGTCGCGCACGATCCTGAATCATCCCGGTGGTATCTGCCTTTCGCGCCAGTGAGCGCAGCAGGTTGCTGTGCCTATTCCAGGCGGACTCGGCCAGATTGCTCCAGTCCGCCCCAGCATCGTCCCGAATGGTCCGTAGCCATTGAGCTTGACAGTTCTCCAATAAGTCGAAGTTGCTGCCCGAGCGCTCTTCGAGGGCTAGGTGATCAAGATCTCGACCAAATCCTTTACCTTCCAGGCAAGGGCGGTAGCCGGTAGCCGTTAGCAATGACCGGAATACTTTGCTGGGGGTAGGCAAAACCGCCAAATCATTCATTGCATTTCCTTGCGATGGCGCCTCTTCCACCTGTCGGGTGGTCGGCATTTACACCGATCTTTGGTGGGTTTGGTATCGCTTGGGTTTATCTGAACCTTTGCAATCCTGAGTCGCATAGTCCAATCCCTTCCAGGAGGTGTTATGCGCCATTCGACCGTTACCTGCCATTGCTGCGGAAAAATCATGGTGCCACGCACGACGTATAGCCGAGGTCTGCTGGGGTATTCGCCTACCAGCAGTCATTGCCCGTTCTGTCTGAGCGATAATTGGCACGGTGGCAATCCGAGCTTGCATGAACGCATTTTCTGGCTAATGGGGTTCGGCTTGGGAGTTCTTGCATGCGTCATGGTGGGTGCTTTGTTGTTCAAGCTGCAATGGCTGGCTGGTATCGAAGGTGTATATCCATGGCTCACCCTACTGACTAATGCTGTTGCGATCTGGGCTGGCTATCGCTTCTATGCCTGGTTTTTGGCAGAAGAGGACTGAGGGCACGATTTCGTGCCAATGTCATCAACTTTGGAAATTATCCATAAATATCATATAATTAGCGCTCAAATCAGTGCATGGGAGAAGCCCTTTTGACTACCTATACCGCATCGCTTGACACCGCCAGCCAAACCCTGGCTTGAAAATTGTACAAAAAATAACCAGCCCGCTCGATTGTCCCGCCTTCATCGCCGCCCACCGCCAGAATCCTCAAGACTTTACCCGCCGACGCCAGCTCACCTTCAAGAACCTCGTCCTGTTCCTGCTCAATCAGCCGCGCACGGCCCTGCAAACCGAACTCGATCAGTTCTATCGCGTACTCAATCAGGCGTCGACTGAGACGCAAATGGTCACTGCGCAGGCCTTCTGCAAAGCGCGCAAAAAGCTCAACCCCGAGGTATTTGAAAGTCTCAATCGCCTCCTGCAGCAACAAATTGACTGCTTCGGGCTGCGTCAGAAGTGGCGTGGGCTGAGGGTGCTCGCGGTGGATGGCTCGACCGTGCATTTACCCCTGGAGTCGACCATGGCGACCTTCTTTGGCAGTCACTCTGGCTTTCCCATGGCTCGCTTGTCCACACTCTACGAAGTCGCTGACGGTCAAACCTTGCATAGCCTGATCGTGCCCCTGACAGTCGGTGAGCGCGACTGTGCCCATCTGCACCTTGAGCACCTGCCGGCTGACAGCCTGACGCTGTTTGACCGTGGTTACCCTGGGCACTGGTTATTCGCGCTGTTCGCGCAGCAACAGCGGCACTTTCTGATGCGCCTGCCCTGTGGCTATAACGCCCAGGTCAAAGCGTTTCTACACTCTGGCCAAGTTGAAGACACACAGCTTTTCGTGGCCAACCATCCTGAAGCACGTCTGTTCTGCTCCGAGGCTGGCGTTGATCCTGCCAGCCAGATCGAGCTGAGACTGATCCGGGTCGAGTTGGCCAACGGCGAAAGCGAAGTATTGCTGACCTCGCTGCTGGATCGAGAAGCCTTTCCCGCTGAGGTGTTTGCCGAGCTTTACCACCGCCGCTGGGGCATCGAAACCGACTTCCGTCGCCTCAAACAAACCCTGACGCTGGACAACTTCAGCGGCCGCAGCGTGACCGCTGTAAAGCAGGACTTTCATGCCGCTCAACTGTTGAAGAACCTGGCGCTGTTGATGCAGCACCTGCTACAGCCGGTCATCGAACAGCGCCACAAAGGTCGCAAGCTGCGATGGAAAGTCAACTTCACCCAAGGCGTGTCACGGCTCAAAAATACCCTGGTCGAGCTGCTGGTGCGGCACTGTGCTCAGGGGCTGAGCAATGTGCTGGCCTTGATGGCTAAAAGCCTCAGTGCCGTACGCTCAGGCCGTAGCTTTGCGCGCCAACGCAAACGCGCAGCCAGCCGAGGTTGTGAGGGCTACAAACCGACGCGCTGAAGAAACACCACCGCCCAACCTCCGTGCAAAAAAAGCTGGCCACAAGCGGTCGGCATAGGCTCGTCCGGAGGACGAGAAATCTCGCCTAGACAGCCGGAACAGACGATGATCACATCACCGCCAGCCCAGCTAGACCGCCTGATTGAGCGGCAGAGGCCTGGTCATCGCCCGACGGCCATGGCGGCTGGCTGCTTCGGGGGGCTTGCCTTGGGCAGGGCTGCAGCTTAGGTTGATGACATTG
>NZ_JBQENS010000054.1:0-30991 GCF_052044465.1 Pseudomonas sp. 22490
GCCTGGCCGGCGACCTGGCCGGCGGTGCCGAACACGTCCGGCTCGTAGGCGGCGGCGCCGGGAACCAGGCCGAGCAGGCCGCACAACAGGCCGGCGAGGGCACGCATCAGGCCTGCTCCCGCGCCGCGGCGGCCTGGCGTTCGGCCAGGCGCGCGGTGCTTTCGTCGAGGCTTACCTTGCCCTGGCCGAGGACTATCACGCGGTCCGCCGAGGCGATGGTCTCGGGCCGATGGGCGACCATGATGCGGGTGATGCGCAGCGCGCGAATGGCGGCGTTGACCCGCTGTTCGCAGTGTACGTCGAGGTGGCTGGTGGCTTCGTCGAGGAACAGGATGCGCGGCTTCTTGTACAGCGCCCGGGCCAGCATCACCCGCTGCTTCTGGCCGCCGGAGAGCACCGTGCCCATGTCGCCGACCAGGGTGTTGTAGCCCATCGGCATGGCCTGGATGTCATCGTGGATGGCAGCCATCTGCGCGCACTGCAGCAGCCAGGGCATGTCCGGTTGCGGGTCGAAGAAACTGATGTTGTCGCTGAGCGAACCGGCGAACAGCACGTCGTCCTGCAGCACCGTGCCGACCAGTTCGCGCAGGCCGTCCAGGCCCAGTTGCGCAAGGTCCAGGCCGGCCATGCGGATCTGTCCCTCCACTGGCGGGAGGATGCCCAGCAGGACGTTGAACAGGGTGCTCTTGCCGCAGCCCGAGGGGCCGACGATGGCCACCGACTCGCCGCCGGCGATGCGCAGGTCGAGGCCGTCGAGGACCCAGGGCTCCTGTTCCGCGTAGCGGTAGCGCAGGCCCTGGATCTCGATGCTCGCCTCGCGCTCGCGGAGGTTCTCCGGGAGGATGTCGCCGTGGCTGACCTCCGGGGCCTGGAGCACGATGTCGGCCAGGCGCTCGCCCTGCAACTGGAGCATGCGCAGCTCGAAGAACTTGTCGATCAGGCTGCCGACGCGGCTGTCGAACTGCGACTTGTAGGCGTTGAAGGCCATCAGGATGCCGACGCTGAACTGGCCGTCCATCACCATGGTCGCGCCGAGCCAGATCACCAGCAGGTTCTCCACGCCGAACAGCAGGCCGTTGAGCTGCTGGTAGAACAGTTGCAGCTTCTGCGTACGCAGGCCGGCGTTGATCTGTTCCACCAGCAGGCCGAGCCATACCGAGCGGCGCTCGTCCTGGCGCTGGAACAGCTTCGACGATCTGCTCCTCGGTGGCGTTGCGCAACGGCCGGTACCAGATCCAGCGGCCGAGGGCGTAGAGGCTCATGGCGGCGATTTAGTTCGCGCACCTGATAACTCCTTTGAGATTTTTTCAAAAATTATTAGTAAAGCGATAATGCAAGAGCTAAGTAGTATTAGGCCGGTTGTGGATGATGACAGTTTTGCTCCTGGTGATATATCGCTATTGCCAATCAGATAGAGGCCGAATAAGCCTGTGGAGATCATGATTAGAAGCCCGCTAAGTGTTTGAATGCGTTTTCGTGGCTCTAGTTGGTTAGATTTTTCTTTGTTTAGCTCTTTAAGCGCTTTTGTTGTTGAAATAAGATGAATGATTCCTGTGTAAAATATTATGGCGCAGATTGATAATGTTGCGTCAATGGTTGCTAGCCATTTTTTCTCCATTCCTAGTTGGTCATTGAAGATTGAGAAGAGTATGGCGATTCCCGCTCCGTAGCCGGAAATTATGAGTGTAGGACTTCTCCTGATTTTATCTATCTTGAGTTTGCTAAAATTGTGTTCTGACAATTTTATATTCCCTGCTGTTTGGGGTGGTGTGGCGTTAGTTTTTTAGCACGATATCGTTCTTGATGTGTGTAAGAGAATTCTGTGAAAACTAATGGATTTTTCTTGCGTGAGAGGCTTTGGGTGTCATGGAGTAGACAGAAGCATGTTTGACGGTCTAGGTGGGATGGCGCTTTTGAAATGCCCTTGGGAGGGGTTTTTGAAGGATGTGGAGATGTGTCGTTTCTGGCGGTTTTGGAAATTTATTATGTGCCTTGGCAGTTTTTATTCTTGAGCGTGCTGTGTTTTAGAGGATGTCTCCAATGGCAGGTTTGCATGTATATGTAGGCGCTATGGCGGCGCGAATATACATTGCCGCCAAAGCACACTGCTTATTCGTTCAGATCCACAGATCGTTGACGGCCGTCCGCTCGCCGCCCTGGTCGCCGGTGTTGCGCACGCCGCAGGGCTCCACCAGGAGCATGCGCACCTCGCCCTCGGCGAACGGCTTGTGCTCCACGCCGCGCGGCACCACATACATCTCGCCGGGGCCCAGGTGCACCGCGCCGTCGCGGAAATCGATGCGCAGGCGACCGGCGAGGACGATGAAGGTCTCGTCGGTGTCGGCGTGGCTGTGCCAGACGAAGTCGCCTTCGATCTTCACCAGCTTGAACTGGTAGTCGTTCATCTGGGCGATCACCCTGGGTTGCCAGCGGTCGTCGAACAGGGCGAGCTTGGCGGCGAAGTTGATCGCTTGGGTTGTGCTGGTGGACATCGGTGCGCTCCGGTGGTTGGTCTCTGGCGCCAGGGTAGGCGGCTACGGAGCGGGCGGTCTTGGATGATCGTGCAACCTGGCTAGGCGCGGCCGAGCATACGCAGCCAGCGTGCCGGCGGCAGGCCGTAGCTCTGGCCGAAATGGCGGGTCATGTGGCTCTGGTCGGCGAAACCGGCGGCAAGCGCGGCTTCGGCCAGCGTCTGGCCGCCGAGCATCAGCCGGCGGGCGATGTCCAGCCGGCGCTGGATCAGGTAGCGGTAGGGGCTGGTGCCGAACAGCGCGCGGAAATCGCGCGACAGGCTCCAGCGTTCGCGCTGGGCGACCTGCGCCAGTTCGTCGAGGCCCAGCGGGCGCTCCAGGTGCGCGTGGATGTACTGCCGGGCGCGCTCGGCGGCGACGAAGTCGAAGTGGCGCCTGCCGCGCGCCCGGTTGCCGGCCACGGCGTCGAGGGCGTGGGCCAGTTCGAACAGGGCGTCCTGTTCTTCCAGCGGCTCCAGCGGGGTATCCATGGCCTGTAGCAGGGCCCGGCTGGCGGCGATCAGGCGCGGGTCGTCGGACAAGCCCCCGCGCACGAACGGCAGCGGCCGGCCGCCGAGGGCCTGCTGGATCAGCGCCGGCTCGACGTAGAGCATCCGGTAGCGGAACCCTTCCTGGCTGCCGGCCTCGCCGTCGTGCAGCTCGTCGGGATGCAGCACCAGGCAGCCGCCCGGCAGGCTGTGGCGCTGGCTGCGGCGATAGCGGAAGCTCTGCACCCCGGCCAGGGTCTGGCCGATGGCATAGGTGTCGTGGCGATGCGGATCGTAGCCGTGGCCGGCGAAGTAAGCCTCGATGCGTTCCACCGCACCGTGTTGCGGGGCGCGTCGAACCCAGTCGCGGGGCGTATTGGCGTGGCTCATGGGGAAAGGCTCGTGGCGCGGAAGGTTCAGGCTAGCGCTTCGTTGGCGCGACTGGAATAGCCGGACGGCGTCTCGCCGAATACTGTGCGGAAGGCACTGGCGAAGCTGCTCGGGCTTTCGTAGCCGAGCGACCAGGCGACCTCGCCGACCGCCTGGCCCGCTGCCAGCCGTTCGACGGCCGCGTGCAGTCGCGCCAGTTGCCGCCATTGCGCGAAGCTCATACCGGTCTCGGCGCCGAACAGCCGGCTCAGGCTACGGCTGCTGAGGCCCGCCCAGCGTGCCCATTCGGCCGCCGGCCGCGGATCGCCGGGGTTGGTCAGCAATGCCTCGGCGATCCTGCGCAGGCGCGAATCCCCCGGATAGGGCAGGCGGGTCCGCTGGGGCACGGCGTGGCGCAGTTCGTCCAGCAGCACGCGCAGCAGGTTCTCGCGTTCGGTGCTCCAGGCGGAGCCGGTCGGCCAGCGGGTGGCGCGTTCGACGATCAGCGCCACGAAAGCCGAGCAGGCGAGCACGCCGGGGTGCCGGGGCAGGTCGCGGCAGTGTTCGGCGGCGAGGTAGGCGCTCCAGCCCGCCAGGCTGCCGTGGGAGTGCGCCGAGTGTGGGTGACCCGGTGGGATCCAGGCGATCTGGCGCGGAGGCAGGGCCTGGCGGCCATGCTCGTCCTCGACCACCAGAAGGCCGCGCTCCAGGCAGTAGAGCTGGCCGCAGGCATGGCGGTGGGAGGCCGTGCGGCTGGCTGCGCGGTCGATGCGCAGGGCGAAGAGCGGGACGGGCAGGGGTTCCGGAAGCATTTGGCGGAAAAGCGACGATGATTGGCTCGGGATGGATAATAGGCCATTCGACTGCGGATGTAGCCTGGCGGCTCATCATTCTTGCCTGGAGCACGCTATGAAAGCCGAAGACATCCTTCCCGACCGACAGGACCGCATCCGCCTGGGCGGCGTGGAGATACGCAAGGGCAGCGTCGGCGCGTTCATCGCCAACGCCCGGCTGCTGCTTGAGGAGGAACTGCCCGCGGCGCAACGGCGGCAGGCTGAAGAAGACCTGCGCGCCCTGCTGCCGGCGATCCGGGCACTGGGGCTGCTGGAACTCTTCGAACTGCGCGACGCGCGACTGCGGACGCTGGTGGCGGATTGGGAAAACGCCGCTGGCCGCTCCTGAGAGCGGCACACGGGCACTGGAGGTATCAGTCGTCGATGCAGCTTTCGATCAGGCGTTGCAGGGCTTCGCGCTCACTGACCGGCGTGCGCATCGGCATGTGCGCGAGGCTGCCGTCGCGGCGCTCGATGATGTACTCGGTCTCGAAGTGCAGGGTGCAATCCTCGAGGCTCACATAGGTGACGCCATAGGTCGGGGCCTTGCGGGAGCGGGCTGAGAGCATGGATGCCTCCTTGGGCTCATTTCTTCTCGCTGGTCGGCGCGGGCGCGCTGGCCTGAACCGGGCGAGTAGGGGTCACTGCATTGCTGTAGAACGCGGAAGCGGCGAAGTAGCTGGCGAGGGCGCTGAAGCTGGACATGATCGGTTCTCCTGGGGAAGGGTGGGCGTCTGCCCTTGGAGAGCATGTTTGCCCAGCGGGAGAACCGGTAGAAGTAAAAAGCCTGCATGGTGTATATCGAGCGCGGTGATGGATCAAGCGACCCCCTCCAGCCTTGCGACTGTTCGCCAGTGTTACCATATGACGTGTTTTTTTCTCAGGAATTCCCATGGCCAAGCGTGGACGCCCCTGCGGCTTCGATCGTGAACAGGCATTGCGCCGGGCGCTCGACGTGTTCTGGGAGGCCGGTTACGAAGGCGCGACCATGGCTGCGCTGAAGGAGGCCATGGGTGGCATCTGCGCGCCGAGCATGTATGCCGCCTATGGTTCCAAGGAGGCGCTGTTCCGTTCGGCGGTGGAACTCTACCTGAGCCAGGAATGCCAGCTTTCCAAGGGCGCCTTCGCCCTGCCGACGGCGCGCGAGTCGATCGCCGCGCTGCTGGAAAGCGCCGCCGTCAGCTACACCACCGAAGGCAAGCCGCGCGGTTGCCTGGTCGACCTCAGCACGACCAATTTCTCGCCGGCCAACAAAGGCGTCGAAGACTACCTGCGCGATCACCGGCGGCGCGCCGCGCGCCTGCTGCGCGAGCGTTTCGCACGAGGCGTGGCCGACGGCGACGTGCCGGCCGGAGCCGATCTCGACGCGCTCACCAGTTTCTACAGCAGCGTGCTTCAGGGCCTATCGATCCAGGCCCGCGACGGCGCCAGCCGCCAGCAGTTGCTGGCCATCGGCCGCTGCGCGATGGCGGCCTGGGATTCCCTGCTGGCGGTCGAGGCCGCCTGACGCCACAGCGCGCCTTGACTGGAAAAAGCCCATGGATTCTCCGTGGGCAAAAACTATAACGCGTGATATAGAATTGATCCAAACCCCGGGCGAGGTCCTTCCGCGCGTGTCTCGCGCCCTGGCCATCGCCCGCTGCCGATTGGAGCCTTCATGACAACGCTTGCTGATATTCCCCTGTCCATGCTCGACCTGGTGCCGGTGCGCACCGGCGGCAGCGTGGCCGAAGCCCTGCACAACTCCCTGGACCTGGCGCGCCATGTGGAGCGCCTGGGCTTCAACCGTTTCTGGCTGGCCGAGCACCACAACATGGATGGCATCGCCAGCTCCGCCACCGCGCTGCTGATCGGCCATATCGCCGGCGGCACCTCGCGGATCCGCGTCGGCTCGGGTGGGGTGATGCTGCCGAACCATGCGCCGCTGGTGGTGGCGGAAAACTTCGGCACCCTGGAGACGCTCTACCCGGGCCGCATCGACCTCGGCCTTGGCCGCGCCCCCGGCGCCGACCAGGCGACCATGCGCGCCTTGCGTCGCGACCGCCTGGGCAACGGCGACGACTTCCCCGAGCAGGTCGCCGAGCTGGAAATGCTGCTCGGCCCGCGCCGTTCCCAGCAGAGCCTGCTGGCGGTGCCGGGCGAGGGTACCCAGGTGCCGATCTGGCTACTCGGTTCGAGCCTGTTCAGCGCCCACCTGGCGGCGCAGAAAGGCTTGCCCTATGCCTTCGCTTCGCATTTCGCACCGCGTTACCTGCACGAGGCGCTGCGCATCTACCGCAGCAACTTCCAGCCCTCGGCGGTACTCGACAAACCCTACGCGATGATCGGCGTGCCGCTGATCGCCGCACCCACCGACGAAGAGGCCGAGTTCCTCGCCACTACCGCCTTCCAGCGCGTGCTGGCGCTGATCCGCGGCGAGAGCCTGAAACAGAAGCCGCCGGTGGAAAGCATGGCGCCGTTGTGGCTGCCCCACGAGCAGGATGCGGTCGGCAGCTTCTTCGGCCTGGCGGTGATCGGCGGTCCGGAGAAGGTTCGCGCGCGCCTGGAGATCCTCCTGGAGCAGACCGGCGCCGACGAGCTTATCTTCACCAGCGACTTCTACGAGCACGCCCATCGGCTGCGCTCTTGCGAAATCGTCGCGGGGCTGAAAGGGGCGTGATCCGGGGCCTGTAGGGAAAATGATGTAGACCTGCGTGCGGTAGGGTCTTTCGGCGATAGGTTTTTTGGTTCTAAACTTAGAACTAAAAACAATAAGCCAGAGAGGAACCCTGCCATGCCGGTTGCACACCGACTGCTGTTTTCATTGACCGCCTTGCTGGCGGCGACGGCCCAGGCCGCCGTCGACGGCCAGAAACTCTATACCCAGGGCGGCGCCAACCCGGCCGCCGCGGCCTGCGTCACCTGCCACGGCGCCGATGGCATGGGCCTGGCCGCCGCCGGCTTTCCACGCCTGGCGGGCCTTCCCGCCGCCTACCTGAGCAAGCAACTGCATGACCTCAAGCAGGGCGGCAGTCGCGAGCACCCGGTGATGAAGGGCATAGCCGATGCTCTCGGCGACGACGAGATCCAGGCGCTCGCCACTACCCTCGCGGCAATGCCGGCGCCCAAGCCGGTGGCGCTGTCGCGCGTGGCCACCCCGCGCAGCCCCGGCGAGACCCTGGCGGTGCGTGGCGCCTGGGAGCGCAACATTCCCGAGTGCGTGACCTGTCACGGTCCGGCCGGCAGCGGCGTGGGGGAGGCCTTCCCGCCGTTGCAGGGGCAGGGCGAGATGTACCTGAGCAACCAGTTGCGCGCCTGGCAGCTTGGCACTCGCCGCAACGACCCGAACGATCTGATGGGACATATCGCCAAATCCCTCAGCGAAGAGGAGATCCGCAGCGTCAGCCAGTTCTTCGCCACCCTCGGTCAGGCAGGAGGCCAGCCATGAACATGCCGTCGATCCTTTCCCTGGCCGTCGCCGGCCTGCTGGTCGCTCCCGTCCACGCGGCAACGGCGCCCTCGGAGCCGTTCCAGCCGCCGGCGGAAAGCAGCCTCCCGGACAACGCCTTCGGCGAAATGGTACGCCAGGGCCAGGCGTTGTTCGTGGAAACCCGGAAGAACGCGCCGCATCTGGTCGGCAACCAGCTCAACTGCGTCAACTGCCATCTCGACCAGGGCCGCCGGGCCAACTCCGCGCCGCAGTGGGCGGCCTATCCGGTCTATCCGGCGTTCCGCGCCAAGAACAACAAGGTCAATACGTTCGCCGAGCGCCTGCAGGGCTGCTTCCAGTTCAGCATGAACGGCAAGGTGCCGGCGGCCGACAGCCCGGAGATCAAGGCCCTGACCGTCTACGCCTATTGGCTGGCGAGCCAGGCGCCGACCGGGGTCAGCCTGCCCGGACGCGGCTATCCGGACGTGGCCCCGCCGGAAGGCGGCTACAGCATCGAGCGCGGCGCCAAGGTCTATGCCGCGCAGTGCGCGATCTGCCACGGCGCCGACGGCCAGGGCCAGATGGCTCTGGGGCAGACGGTGTTCCCACCGCTGTGGGGCGCGCAGTCGTTCAACTGGGGCGCGGGCATGCACCGCATCAACACCGCGGCCTCCTTCATCAAGTACAACATGCCGCTGGGCAAGCCCGGTACCCTCAGCGACCGCGACGCCTGGGACGTCGCCGCCTTCATGAACAGCCACGAGCGCCCGCAGGACCCGCGCCTGGTGGACGGTTCGGTGGAGAAGACGCGGCAGAAGTTCCATGCCAACGACGGCGTCAACCTGTACGGACAGAAGGTCAACGGCGTGCTGCTGGGACAGGGAATCTGACCCTCGTGGCCTGGCGTCCGCAGGACGGAGACCCGGTCCGGCGGAAGCAGGTCGGCGCGGGGGTAGGGCGGATAACGCCANGGCGTTATCCGCCGATGCCTGGGCCTCGGTCCGGCGGATAGCCGCGGGCGGCTATTCGCCCTACGGGGGCCGGTTGGCGGGTGGGCCCGCGCATCACTCGCGCAGCGGCATTTCCAGCGTCACCCGCAGGCCGTCCGCGCGGCTGTCGAAGTCCAGCCGGCATTGGCAGCGTTGCACGATAGCCTGGACGATGGCCAGGCCGAGCCCGCTGCCGCCGCTCTTGCCGTGGCGCCAGAAACGCCGGGTGAGGTGCGGCAGGTCGGTTTCGGCGATGCCCGGACCGTGGTCGCGGACGTGGAAGCGCGCGCAGCCTTGCGCGGTTTCCACCGCCAGCTCCACCCGGGTGCCGGCGGCGGTGTGGCGCAGGGCGTTGTCCAGCAGGTTGCGCAGCGCGGCGATGGCCAGCACCGAGGGGACTTCCAGCGGCGCCTCGGACAAGCCGTCGGCCAGCTTCAGCTCGAACATCCGCACGTCGCCGTGGCCGGCGTCGTGCATGGCTACCCGGGCGGCGTCCTCGGCGCTGCATTGCACGCCGTCGTCGAACGACAGGCTGCCTTCCACCCGCGCCAGCAGCAACAGCTGGTCCAGCGTCCGGTGCAGACGGTCGGCGCCTTCCTCGGCGTGGGCCAGGGCCTGCTCGGCGGCGGCGCCCTCGGTCATGCGCGCGACCTGCAGGTGGGTCTTGATCGCGGTCAGCGGGCTGCGCAGCTCGTGGGCGGCATCGCCGGTCAGGCGTCGCTCGCGTTCGATGGCCTGGGCGATGCGCTGGAACAACTGGTTCTGGGTTTCCACCAGCGGCTTCAGTTCGCTCGGCAGGGCCGCCAGCTCCAGTGGCTCCAGCGAGTCGGCGCCGCGCCGGGTGAGGGCGTCGCGAATCCGCTTGAGCGGCGCCAGACCCTGGCCGGCGCCGAGCCAGAGCAGGGCCAGGCTGCCGAGCAGGGCGACCGTCACCGGCACCGCGGCGGCCACCACCACCGAGCGTTGCAGCACGTCGCGCTCTTCCAGGCGGTCGGCGGTGCTGACCCGCAGATCGCCGGCCTGCACGGTGAAGCTGCGCCACAGCACGCCGTTGATTTCCTGGTCGCGGAAGCCGCTGGCGGTGCTGTCCAGCGCCCGCTCCGGGGTGGCATGGCTCTGCGCCAGGACTTCGCCGCGCAGTGAGCTGACCTGGCAGGCCATGCCGTTGGGAATTCCCAGTTGCTCCGCGCTCAGGCGCGTGGTCTGGCCGTCCGCCGGCTGCGGCTGCGGCAACTGCTGGAGCAGGCCGGCAACCATCCGCGCCGAGGCCGCCAGGCGTTGGTCGAAGGAGCGCATCATCTGCCCGCGCAGGTCGCAGAGCATCCAGGCCGCGGCCAGCGACCAGAGCAGGATGAAGGCCGAGCCGAGGATCAGGGTCAGGCGCAGGCGCAGGCTCATGCGTCGTCTCCGTCGCCGCGCGCCGGCCCGAGGCGGTAGCCGAGGCCGCGCACGGTCTGCACGATGGCGTTGCCGAGCTTGCGCCGCAGGTGATGGATGTGGACGTTGAGGGCGTTGCTCTCGACCTCGTCGCCGAAGCCATAGACGCTGTCCTTGAGCTGCTCGCCGCTGAGGATCCGCCCGCGGTTGTTGAGCAATGCCTGCAACAGCGCCTGTTCGCGTCGCGACAGTTCCACGGGGCGGCCGTCGAGCCAGGTTTCGCGGGTGCTCGGATCGTAGCTGAGGCGGCCGTGTTCGATGACGTTGACGCAACGCCCGGCGGAGCGCCGCTGCAAGGTATGCAGGCGGGCGCCGAGTTCGCGCAGGTCGAAGGGCTTGAGCAGGTAGTCGTCGGCGCCGGCCTGCAGCCCGGCGACCCGGTCGGTCACCGCGTCGCGCGCGGTCAGCACCAGCACCGGCAGGTCGACGCCCTGCTGGCGCAGGCGTTGCAGCAGGCGCAGGCCGTCCTCGTCGGGCAGGCCGAGATCGAGGACCAGCACGTCGAAGCGCGCCACCTGGAGCAGCGCCTGGGTATCGGCGGCGCTGGCCACCCGGTCCACGGTCAGGCCCTGGGCGTTGAGGCCGGCGACGATGCCGCTGGCGATCAGGTCGTCGTCTTCGGTGAGCAGTACATGCATGGCGGTATCGCTGGTTAAAGGGATAGGAGTCTGAAGCGGGCGAATTAAGCCAGGATTATGCCCCGCCCGGCGCGTCGCCGGGGTTTTCCCGTGGCCGCGTTAACGGCCTGTTAATCGTCGCTGGCCATGCTGCCGCCGAGTTCATCGTAGAAGGCGTTATCCATGCGTGTGTTGATCCTGCTCCTGATGCTCCTGCTGCCGGGCCTGTCCCAGGCGCAACCGGGCGACGACCTGTTCGCGCCGCGCGGCGCGACGCAGACGGATTTCCTGCCGGTGGAGAAAGCCTTCCGCTTCACCTGGGAGCGCCTCGACGACGGCCAGGTGCAACTGCGCTGGCAGATCGCGCCGGGCTACTACCTGTACCAGAAGCGCCTGCGCTTCGACGGACTCGACCCGGCCTTGCAGCCGCAGCTGCCGCCCGGCGAAAGCCACAGCGACGAGTTCTTCGGCGAGTCGCAGGTCTATCGCCAGAGCCTGGAACTGACCCTGCCGGCGGCCGCCGCCGGACAACTGCGCCTGGGCTGGCAGGGCTGCGCCGATGCCGGCCTGTGCTATCCGCCGCAGAGCCAGGCGCTCGACCTGGGCGGTACCGGCCCTGCCGCCGCCGGGACGAGCGGCGAAGTCGCCGAGGACCAGGGCCTGGCCGGCAGCCTGCAGGCCGGCAACCTGGCCTGGAGCCTGTTGCTGTTCTTCGGCCTCGGCCTGCTGCTGGCGTTCGCTCCCTGTTCGCTGCCGATGCTGCCGATCCTCGCCGGGCTGGTGGTCGGCAGCGGCGCCGGCCCTCGTCGCGGCCTGCTGCTGGCCGGTAGCTACGTGCTGAGCATGGCGCTGGTCTACGCCGGACTCGGGGTGGTCGCGGCGCTGCTTGGCGGCAACCTGCAGGCCTGGCTGCAACAGCCGTGGCTGCTGGGCAGCTTCGCCGCGCTGTTCGTGTTCCTCGCGCTGCCGATGTTCGGCTTCTTCGAACTGCAACTGCCGGCTGCCCTGCGCGACCGCCTCGACGGTCTCAGTCGCGGCCGCAAGGGCGGCAGCCTGGCCGGCGCCGCTGCGCTCGGCGCGTTGTCCGGGCTGCTGGTGGGACCGTGCATGACCGCGCCGCTGGCCGGCGCCTTGCTCTATATCGCGCAGACCGGCAATGCCCTGCATGGCGGCCTGGTGCTGTTCAGCCTGGGCCTCGGCATCGGCATGCCGCTGTTGCTGCTGGTGACGGTCGGCAGCCGCTTCCTGCCCAAGCCCGGTCCCTGGATGAACCTGGTCAAGGGCGTGTTCGGCTTCCTTTTCCTCGGCACCGCCTGGATACTCCTGCGTCCGCTGCTCGGCGAGGCGCTGTGGATCGGCCTTGGCGGCGCGTTGCTGCTGGTCCTGGCCTACGCCGCGCTGCACACGGCGCGAGGCCTGGCGCGGCACGCGGTGCTGTTCGGCGCGGCGGGCTGCATCTTCGGTCTCTGGGGCGCGGCGATGTTGCTGGGCGCCGCGGCCGGGGCCGACGACCCCTGGCGTCCGCTACAGGTGTATGCGGCGGCGAACCGGGGCGCTACGCCGACGGCCAGCGCCCACGAGGCGTTCCTCACGGTGAGCCAGCCGGCCGAGCTGGACCGTCAGTTGGCTGCGGCCAAGGCCGAGGGACAATGGGTGCTGCTCGACTACTACGCTGACTGGTGCGTGTCCTGCCGGATCATGGAGAAACAGGTGTTCGCCAAGCCCGATGTGCTCGCCGCCCTGCAGGGCGTGCGCCTGCTGCGGCTCGACGTGACCGCGGATAACGCCGCCAGCCGCGAGCTGCTGCACCGCTACCAGGTACCCGGCCCGCCGAGCCTGATCTGGATCGGCCCGGAAGGCGAGGAGCGCCGCGCGCGCCGGTTGACCGGCGAAGTCGACGCCGGCGGCTTCCTCGCCCATTGGCAGGCGACCCGGGAGCGCGGCTGATGCTGAGTTTTTCCCTGGGGCCGCTGGTGGTCTCGCTGCAACACCTGCTGCTGTTCCTCGCCCTCGGCGCCGCGCTGCTCGGTGGTTGGCTGGCGGCGCGCGGCGGCGGGCGCAACGCCGAGCCGGTGCTGTTCAACCTGTTGTTGCTCGGCCTGCTGGTGGCGCGCCTGGCTTTCGTGGTGCGCTACTGGCCGCAGTACCGCGGCGACTTCGCACAGATGCTGGATATCCGCGATGGCGGTTTCCTCGCCTGGCCAGGCCTGCTCGCCGCCGTGCTCGGCGCGCTGTTCTGGGCCTGGCGGCGACCGGCGCTACGTCGCTCGCTGGGTGTCGGCGCCAGCCTCGGACTGGCGTTCTGGCTGCTTGGCAGCCTGGGCCTGGGCATCTACGAGCGCGGTACGCGCCTGCCCGAACTGAGCCTGCGCAACGCCGCCGGCGAGTCGGTGCAACTGGCCGATTTCCGGGGCCGCCCGCTGGTGATCAACCTCTGGGCCAGCTGGTGCCCGCCGTGTCGGCGCGAGATGCCGGTGCTGCAACAGGCGCAGGCGGAGAATCCCGACGTAGTGTTCCTCTTCGCCAACCAGGGCGAGAGCGCCGAGACCGTGCGCCATTTCCTCCAGGGCGAGAACCTGCGCCTGGACAACCTGCTGTTCGACAACGGCGGGCAGCTTGGCCAGCAGGTCGGCTCGGTCGCCTTGCCCACCACCGTTTTCTACACCGCCGAGGGCCGCCTGCTGGGCAGCCATCTCGGCGAACTGTCCCGCGGCAGCCTGGCGCGCTACCTCGAAGCCTTCGAGCCGGCCGCTGCCGCCCCCGCAACCAGGAGTTCCGAATGAGACTGCCGCGCAACCTGATCACCCTTGGCCTGGGCCTGACCCTCCTCAACGCCGGCCTGGCCACGGCGGCGGAGGAGCTGCCGGCGCCGATCCGCATGGTCCAGGAGAAGGGCGCCCGCATCCTCGGCAGCTTCGACGCCCCGGATGGCCTGCGCGGCTATGCCGCCGAATACCAGAACCAGGGCATGGCGCTGTACCTGACGCCCGACGGCAAGCACGTACTCACCGGCCACCTGTTCGACGCCCAGGGCAAGGACCTCAGCCGCGAACCGCTGGAGCGCCTGGTGTATGCGCCGCTGGCCAAGGAAATGTGGCAGAAGATGGAGCAGAGCGCCTGGATCGCCGATGGCCGTGCCGACGCGCCGCGCGTGGTCTACCTGTTCAGCGACCCGAACTGCCCGTACTGCACCATGTTCTGGGAGCAGGCGCGACCCTGGGTGGATGCCGGCAAGGTGCAGTTGCGGCATATCATGGTCGGCATCATCCGCGAGGACAGCGAAGCCAAGTCCGCCGCGCTGCTGGCCAGCAAGGACCCGCAGAAGGCCCTGCACGACCATGAGCAGGCGGGCAAGGCCAGCACCCTGAAGCCGCTGGCGAAGATCCCGGCGGCGGTGCGCAAGCAGCTCGCCGGCAACATGGAACTGATGGAGTCGATGGGCGCCGCGGCGACCCCGGCGATCTTCTATCTCAATGCCGAGGGGCGCATGCAGCAGCAACAGGGCGCGCCGCAGCCGGACCAGTTGGCGGAGATCCTCGGTCCGCGCTGATCCTCCGGGCCGGCGCCGAGCCGCCGGCCATCTATACTCCCTGCGTTACGCCAACCCAGCGGAGCAAGGGCCATGGACGACGCATTCAGCGAGGAAGGCAGCGCGCAGCCGCGCCATGACGCTCAGCGTCCGGCGCTGGCCCCGCGGAGCGACGGTTTCGACATCCACACCTACCATCCCGACTTCGTCGCCGATCCCTATCCGCTGTTGCGGCTGATCCGCTCCCGTGCGCCGGTCTGCCGCGACCAGGCCTCGATCTGGTGGATCAGTCGCTATGCCGATGTTTCGGCGTGCCTGCGCGACCGCCGTTTCTCCGCCGACCCCGCTCGCCTTGGCGCCGCCGGCGTCCGCCAGGGCGGCGCCAGCTGGTTCGGCCACCAGCAATTGCAACCGCTGGCGCGCTTCTACGACAACTTCATGCTGTTCAACGACGCGCCGCGGCACACCCGCCTGCGCAGGCTGTTCGCTCCGGCCTTCGGCCCCGACGCCGTGCGCCGCTGGGAAGCGCGCATCGAGGTGCTGGTGGAAGAACTCCTCGACAGCTTGCTGGAGCGCCGCGAGCCCGATCTGCTCAGGGATTTCGCCGAACCGCTGACGATCCGGGTGGCCGCCGAGCTGTTCGGCTTTCCCCGCGAAGATACCGGGCAACTGCTGCCCTGGGGCCGCGATCTGGCCGCCGGGCTCGATCTCGCCGCCAGCCACGGCGATGCCGGGCAGATCAACCGCAGCGCGGCCGCCTTCAGCGACTACCTGCAACGCCAGGCGCGCGGCTGGAGCGATGGCTCTTCGCGCCCGCCGTCCGGCGCGGCGCCGAGCATCCTCGACGGCGCCGCGATGCTGGAGGCCGGACTGGGCCTCGAGGACCTGGTAGCGGCCTATGCCATGGTGTTCATGGCCGCCTTCGAAACCACCATCAGCATGGTCGGCAACGCTACGCTGGCGCTGCTCACCCATCCCGACCAGCTCGACCTGCTGCGGCGGTGCCCGGAGTTGGCGGCGAACGCGGTGGAGGAACTGCTGCGCTTCGATGGCGCGGTGCGCGGCGGCGTGCGTTGCACCCTGGAGGAGGTGGAGATCGGCGGCCAGCGGATTCCGCCTGGAGAGAAGGTCTGGCTGAGCTTCCTCGCGGCGAACCGCGACCCGGAGATGTTCGCCGCCCCCGACCGCCTGCAGTTGCAGCGAGCGAACGCCAAGCAGCACGTGGCGTTCGCCCATGGTCCGCACTACTGCCTGGGCGCGTACCTGGCCCGGCTCGAATTGCAATGCGCATTGCGCGGCCTGGTGCGTCGCCGTTTCGCCCTGGCCTCGGAACCGACGGACCTGCGCTGGCGGCGCAGCTCGGTGTTCCGCACCCTGGAGCGCTTGCCGATCGTCCCGGAAGGCGACGCTCAGAAGACCTGCGAGTAGCGCAGGATCAGCCGGCTGCCCTCGCTGCGGTTGCGTGCGCCGTATTCGTGATAGGCGTTGAGGAACAGCCGCGACTTGCCCCAGCCGAACATCAGCGCCGGGCCGATGGCATCGACCCGCTCGCGGGAGTCCGGGCGGTCGTGGCCGTCGACCCGCTCGTTGGTGATCTGTCGCAGGCTGTAGCCGGACAACCCGAGCCGCCAATGCGCATCCAGCGCCAGCGATACCGAGTAGTTGGCGTGGAACGCCTGGCCCGGTTGCAGGTAGTCGTCGGCCAACGGCGGCGCCGGGTCGCGATTCTTGCCCGGCAACAGGTACTGCAGGCGAGCGCTGGCTTCCCAGCCTTCGGCGAATTCCCAGGTCAGCGCGTAGTGCGGGTTGAAGCTCCAGTGGTTGCTGCCGGGATTGATCGCCCGATGCCTGTCGTAGCGCCCGGTGGGTAACTGGAAGGCGAGGTTCAGGCGCTGCCAGTAGGGCCGGCCGAACAGCTCGGTCTGCGGCCATTGCAGGATGAACGGACTGACGATCAGGTTGCCGAGGCCGTTGGCGCTGCCGGCGTGGGGTTCGAAGTCGGGATCGGCGAGCAGCACCGGGACGAGGATTTCCGCGCCGTAGTAAGCGCCGAACAGCTGGTGCTGGCTGATGTGGGCGAAGTGGCTGGTAGCGAGCAGGGTGCGCAGGCGGTTGTCGAGCGGGCGCCGGTGTCCGTTGGCGTCCATGAAGTCGTCGGCCTCGTAGATATTCACGAACTGCTGGAACAGCGTGCCGGGCAGGGCCTTGCCGTCGAGGAAGGAGGTCTGGCCGAGGTTCATCCCCGGCAGCGCGGCGATAGCCTGGAACGGAGGCAGCAGCAGGGGCAGGGCCAGCAGGCTGGCCCGGATGCGGGTGGTCATGGGCGTGTCCTTCTTGTTGTTGTTTTCCACGGGGCAGCGCGTCAGTCCGGCAGGTAGTCGGGCTGGCGCTCGGGGCTGGCGCGCTGGAAGGCTTCGAGCGCCAGGCAGCGCCCCTCCAGTTCGAGCAACGCCGGGTAGGGCGCCAGGACACAGCCCATGCGCCGGGCGTTGGCCAGTTGCGGCACCAGGCAGCACTCGACGATGCCCGCTGCGGTGCCGGCGAAGAAGGCGCCGCGACGGTGTCGGTTCAGCAGGGTCTCCGCCGCCGCCAGGCCCTCGGCGACCCAGTGCGCGTACCAGCGCTGGCGGTCCTCGGCGTCTATGCCGAGGACCTGGGTCAGGTACTTGAGCACCCGCACGTTGTTCAGCGGATGGATGTCGCAGGCCACCAGCAGGGCCAGTTCCAGCGCCTGGGCGCGATGCAGTGGGTCGAGAGGGATCAGGCGCGGTTCGGGCTGCACGGCGTCGAGATAGTCGATGATCGCCAGCGACTGGCTGAACCGACGGCCGTCGGCGTCGACCAGGGTCGGCAGCGCGCCCATCGGGTTGCGCTGGCGGTCGGCCGGGCGCAGTTGCTCGCCCTGCCGCAGGTTGACCGGCACTACCTGGTAATCCAGACCTTTCAGGGCCAATGCGATACGCACCCGATAGGACGTGGAGCTGTTGAAGAAGCTGTAGAGCTGCATGGGAAGTCCTGTTCAGAGAGTGACGGAAGAAGGCCTGGCCCGGCGCCGGCCCAGGCGATGCACGGCCACGGCGGCGAGCAGCGCCGGGATCACCAGCAGGGCGAGGATGCCGCTGAAGCCCAGGCCCAGGCCGAGCAGGGCGCCGCCGCTGAGGGAGCCGACGATCGAGCCGATGCGGCCCAGGCCGAGGGCCCAGCTGACCCCGGTGGCGCGGCTGCGGGTCGGATAGAAATCGGCGGCCAGGGCGTTGGCGCCGACCTGCGAGCCGCTGATGCAGAAACCGACGCCGGCGACGCACAGCGCCAGCAGGGCGAAGCTGTGGTAGAGGCTGGCGATGCCGAGGATGAACAGGGCGCCGCCGACGTAGGCCAGGCTCAGCACCCGGTGCGCGTCGAAGCGATCCATGGCGCTGCCCAGGAGGAGTGCGCCGAGGGTGCCGCCGAGCTGGAACATGGCGCTGATCGTCGCCGCCTCGCCGAGACTGAAGCCGGTGCCGCCGATCAGCGTCGGCAGCCAGTTGGTCAGCAGGTAGATGATCAGCAGGCCCATGAAAAAGGTGGCCCAGAGCAGCAGGGTGCCGCCGCGCAGCTCGGCGCCGAGGATCTGCCGCAGGGGCGAGGTGCCGTCGGACTCGTCGGCGGGCAGTTCGAGGCGTCCGGCCCAGCCGTCGGGCAGGCGCCCCAGGCGTTCGAGGATGCGCCGCAGGCGCGCCGCGTCCGGTGCGCGGCGGGCGAGGAAGCGCACCGACTCCGGCAGGCATGCCCAGAGCAGCGGCAGGCTCGCCAGGGGCAGGCCGCCGCCGAGCAGCAGCACGCTTTCCCAGCCCAGCGCCGGGACCATCCGCGCGGCGAGCAGGCCGCCCAGCGCCGAGCCGAGGGTGAAGCCGCAGAACATCGCGGTGACCATCAGCGCGCGGTGCCGGCGCGGGCAGTATTCGGAGGTCAGGGTGATCGCGTTGGGCATCGCCCCGCCCAGGCCGAGGCCGGTGAAAAAGCGCAGCAGGGCCAGGGTTTCCACCGAACCGGCGTAGGCCGAGGCGAGGCTCCAGCCGCCGAAGAACAGCACCGAGAGCAGGAGCACGCTCTTGCGTCCGAAACGGTCGGCCAGCGGGCCGGCGGCGAAGGCGCCGAGGGCCAGGCCGGCCAGCGCGGCGCCGAGGATCGGGCTGAGTTGCGCCGGGCTCAGTTGCCAGTCGTGGGCCAGGGCCGGGGCGATGAAGCCGATGGCGGCGGTGTCGAATCCGTCCATGGCGACGATCAGGAAGCACAGCGACAGGACTCGCAACTGGAAGGCGGAAACCGCCTGCGCATCGATGAAGGCCTGGACGTCGATCTTGTTGTTCTTGTCGGGCGTAGGCATGAGCGTTCCTCGGCCGTCGCCGTGGCGACAGCCCGGATGAAGGGCAGGGTGGGCCCGCGCCGTGCGCGGGCGGTGGGTCAGACCACGCGGACGCTGAGTTCGCCGAGGCCGTCGATGGCGCCGAGCATCCGCTCGCCGCGCTCGACCGCGCCGACGCCTTCCGGGGTGCCGGTGAAGACCAGGTCGCCGGGGCGCAGCTCGAAGAAGCGCGACAGGTAGCTGACGGTTTCCGCCACCGACCAGATCAACTGGTCGATGTCGCTGCGCTGGCGATCCTCGCCGTCGACCTGGAGGCTGATGGCGGCGTGGCGCGGATGGCCGACCTGGCTGGCAGGGTAGAGCGGGCCGATCGGCGCCGAGCGGTCGAAGGCCTTGCCGATCTCCCAGGGCCGGCCCATCTCGCGCATGCGCATCTGCAGGTCGCGGCGGGTCATGTCCAGGCCCACCGCGTAGCCCCAGACGTGTTCCTCGGCCTGCTCCAGGGGAATGTCGCAGCCGCCCTTGCCGATCGCCGCCACCAGTTCGATCTCGTAGTGGTAGTTGCCGGTCTGGCTCGGGTAGGCCAGCTCCAGGGTGCTGCCGGCGGCGACCGGGACCACCGCGTCGGCCGGCTTGCAGAAGAAGAACGGCGGCTCGCGCTCGGGATCGAAGCCCATTTCCCGGGCGTGGGCGGCGTAGTTGCGGCCGACGCAGTAGACCCGCCGCACCGGGAAGGTCTGGTCGCTGCCATGGATGGTGAGGCTGACGGGTGCTTCGGGCGCGAAGAGATGGTTCATGGGACGGGTCCTTCAGTGGGCGAGGGTTTCGCGGGATTCGCGGAGGATGCCGAGCGCCTGCTGCACTGGGCGGTCGGAGAAACTGAACAGCACGCAGTCGGTGGCGCCGGCTTCCAGGCGCAGCTCGACCCAGGAGGGCACGACGAACAGATCCTTGGCCTCGAAGGCGAAGCGCCGGTCGCCGATCTGCGCCACGCCGCTGCCTTCCACCACCGAATAGACGCTGGCGTCGGTGCTGCGCGCGGGCTGCCCGAAGAAGCCGGCCGGCAGCAGTTGCAGGCAGGTGGCGATGGTCGGCATGGCCCAGCCGCCGGTGGCCGGGTTGACGTAGCGCAGCTTGTGGCCTTCCCAGGGATCGGGCCGTTCGAGGCGCGCCAGGCGCTCGAGGACCTCGCGGCTGCGCGCGTAGGGGTAACTGAACAGCGGCGAGGTCGGCGTCGTCGGCTGGTGGCGCAGCGGCAGCATGTTGCTGCCGTAGCGGGCGAGGCTGTCGCCTTCGCCACGTCGCAACGGCTGCACCGGTTCGCCGTAGCTCTCGGCGAAGGTGGCGCCGAAGAAACGCAGCATCGGGATGTCCAGGCCGTCCAGCCAGACCACCGGCTCGCCGCCTTCCGCGGCGGCGCGGTTGCCGTGGTCGTGCCAGGTCCAGGACGGGGTGATGATGAAGTCGCCCGGCTCCATGCGGGTGCGTTCGCCGTCCACCGAGGTGTAGGCGCCGTAGCCCTCGACGACGAAGCGCAGGGCCGACTGGGTGTGCCGGTGGCTGGGGGCGATCTCGCCCGGCAGGATCAGTTGCAGGCCGGCGTAGAGGCTCGGGGTGATCGCCGACTGGCCGGGAAGGTCCGGGTTCTCCAGCACCAGCACGCGGCGCACCGCTTCCTCGGCGCTGATCAGGTCGCCTGCCTCGAGCAGGAACGGGCGCAGTTCGCGATAGCGCCACAGCGCCGCCTGGCAGCCGCCGGCGGGTTGCGCCGGGACCAGGCTGTGCAGGGCTTCCCAGAGCGGGGTGAGGTGCTGCTGGCGGATGCGTCGATAGAAGTCGGCGCGCTTCTCGGTGGAATTGTCGTTATGCATACCGATGAATCTCCGGCGGGAGGAGGCGGGGCCGCCTCGGTCTGGTAGTCATTATTCGAGGTGAAGGCATAACCGAATAATGATATTTAGACATCGACCTATACGTATTTGAGGATGGCTTGCGATGGACTGGACCCGCCGCCTGCGCCTGCAACACCTGCAACTGCTGGTCAGCCTGATGGAGACCGGCAACCTCAGCGGCACCGCCCGGGCCGCACACACCACCCAACCGGGCCTGTCGAAGTGGCTCAAGGAACTGGAGGAGGACGTCGGCGCGCCGCTGTTCGAGCGTCACGCCCGTGGCCTGCGCCCGACGCCCTATGGCATGACCCTGTTCAACCACGCCCAGCGCGTGCTCACCGAGATGGAGCGGGCGCGGCAGAACCTCGAGGCGATGCGCAGCGGCAGCGGCAGCCGGGTGCTCCTCGGCACGTCGCCGGCCTCCGCGCCGAGCCTGGTGCCGCGCGCATTGCGGGCGTTCCTCGGACGCTACCCCGGGGCCCAGGTGGAACTGCTCGAAGGCACCATGAACGGCCTTCTCGAGCGGCTGGAGAAACGCCAGCTCGATGTGGTGGTGGGGCGCCTGGACAACTATGCGCCGCGCGCCAGCCTGCGCTGCGAGGTGCTCTACAGCGAGGCGATCGTGGTGATGGCGCGCCCCGGTCACCCCCTGGCCCAGGCCGCCGCGCTGGACTGGGAAGACGTGCGGCGCTACGACTGGATCGTCTGGCCGCCCGGCTCGCCGATCCGCAGCAAGCTCGACATGGCCCTGACCCAGGGCGGCCGGCAGCCGCCGGCCTACCGCCTGGAGTCATCGTCGATGCTGGCCAACATCGAATTGTTGCGTGGCAGCGACATGCTGTCCATCGGCTCGGCGCGGGTGGTCGAGCACCTTGCCGGGCTCGGCCTGGTGGCCAGGCTGGCGCTGGAGATTCCCGGCGAGGGCGCGGTGGGCATGTGCTGGCGCGACGAACCGCACCGCGACCGTGCCAGCGAAGACCTGCTGGCCTGCCTGCGCGAAGGCGCGGCGGCCGAGTAGGGCGCCGGCCGGCGGGTGCTATTGCAAAAAGGCCGCGGCTTCTCGACAATGCGATTCATTATCATTCATGTGTCGCCCCGACTTTCCCATGTCCGCCCCGATCCTTCTCAGCGCCCACCATCGCGCCATGCATGCGCTGTACAGCGAGCACCATGGCTGGTTGCAGAACTGGCTGCGCGGCAAGCTGGGCTGCGCGGCGGACGCGGCGGACCTGGCCCAGGACACCTTCCTGCGCATCCTGCTCAAGCGCGAACTGCGCGAGATCGGCATGCCGCGCGCGTTCCTGCGGACCATCGCCCGCGGCCTGGTGATCGACCACTGGCGTCGCGAGGAACTGCAGCGCGCCTACCTCGAAAGCATCGCCCACCTGCCCGAGGCACAGGCGCCGTCGCCCGAGGCGCGGGAACTGGTGCTGGAACTGCTGGAGGAAATCTCGCGGATGCTCGAAGGGCTCAAGCCGAAGGTCCGCACCGCCTTCCTCCTGGCCCAGTGCGAAGACCTCAGCCACCGGCAGATCGCCGAACGCATGGGGGTTTCCCAGCGTAGCGTCGAGCGCTACGTGGCCGAGGCGCTGTACCACTGCTACCTGCTGCGCTACGGCGAATGAGCGGAGCCGTGGACGGGACGCGCGGTAGGGTCGACGAAGCGGTGGTCAGGCAGGCCATCCACTGGCTGGTCCGCCTGCGCTCGCAGCCGGCCGACGATCGCCTGCAGCGCGCCTGCGCGGCCTGGCGCGCGGAGCACGGCGAGCACGAGCGGGCCTGGCAGCAGGTCAGCGCGCTCAACGAAGAACTGCAAGGACGCTTCAAGGCGCTGCCCGGCGGGGTCGCCTACGGCACCCTGGACAGTAGCGCGCAGCGCCTGCAGCGGCGCCAGGCGCTGAAACTGCTGTCGTTGCTGGTGGCCGGCGGCGCCGTGGCCTGGGTCGGTCGCGATAGCCTGCCCTGGCAGCGCCTGAGCGCCGACTACAGCACCGCCACCGGCGAGCGGCGCAGTATCGAGCTGGTCGACGGCACCCGCCTGCAACTGAACACCGACAGCGCGGTCGACGTGCGCTACGACGCCGGCCAGCGCCTGATTCTCCTCGCCCGCGGCGAGATCTTCCTCGCCAGCGGCGCCGATACGCAATCGCCCACGCACAGGCCGCTGCGGGTACGTACCGCGCAAGGGCTGTTCGAGGCCCTCGGCACCCGTTTCAACGTACGCCTGCAAGATGCCGCCACCTGTCTCAGCGTCAGCGAGGGTTCGGTGCGCATCGATGCCTTCGGCGCGCGTCCGCTGCAGGCTCCGGTGGCCGAGGCGGGGCAGAGCTATCGGATCGCCGCCGACGGCGTGCGGCGCCTCGAACGGCCGCAGATGGACGCCGTGGCCTGGGCCGATGGCCTCATCGTCACCCGCGACATGCGCCTGGCCGATTTCCTCGCCGAGGTCGCCCGCTACCGCAACGGCTACCTCGGCTGCGCCGCGGAGGTCGCCGACCTGCGCCTGTCCGGGGTCTATCGCCTGGACGACACCGACAAGCTGCTGCAGGTGCTCGCGCGGACCCTGCCGGTGCGCCTGCAGCGACATACCCGCTGGTGGGTGAGGGTGGTCGCCGCCTGAGTCGCGCCGGCGGCCGCGTGGACGCTTGCTTTCGTCCGGAGCGAAACGCACTGAAAATTATTTTCATTATTTTTGTCGGCTTTCCGCGACTGGTCCGGCTTTACCGATTGAACACCCTTCAACGACTCCAACGGATCCCGTTCATGACCGCCACCGCCGTCGTCCTCCGCAATGCCCCGTCGTCCCTCGATTTCCCCCGCGCCTCGCGCCTGAGCCGTTCGGTGCGCGCGGCCCTGCTGTCGTTGGCCATGGCGGCCGGCGCGGCGCCGCTCTGCGCCTCGGCCGCCGAAGCGGCGGCGGAACAGGCGCGGCCCTATGCGATCCCCGCCGGACAGTTGGGCGACGTGCTCAACCGCTTCGCCCGCGAAGCCGGCATCACCCTCTCGGCCACTCCGGCGCAGACCGGTGGCTACAGCTCCCAGGGGTTGCGCGGCAGTTTCACCGTGCAGCAGGGCCTGGCCCGGCTGCTCGCCGACACCCCGCTGGAAGCGGAAGACCAGGGCGACGGCAGCTTCGTCTTGCGCGAGGCGCCGGCAAAGGACGGCGATGTGCTGAACATGCAGGCGGTGGAGGTCTTCGCCCTCGGCAACAACCTGGGCAGCACCGATGGCTACCTGGCCACCCATAGCCAGATCGCCACCAAGACCAGCAAGCCGCTGCTGGAAACCAGCCAGACCGTCTCGGTGATCACCCGCGAGCAGATCGACGACACCGCCTCCAAGACCGTGCAGCAGGCGATGCGCTATACCCCCGGCATCTTCACCGGCCAGGTCGGCGCCTCCAACCGCTACGACTACGTGGTGATGCGCGGCTTCGCCGACAACAGCGTGGACAACATCTACCTCGACGGTCTCAAGGCCATGGGCGACAGCGGTACCTTCAGCTCGATGCAGGTCGACCCGTACTTCCTCGAACGCATCGATGTGCTCAAGGGGCCGTCCTCGGTGCTCTACGGCCGTAGCCTGCCGGGCGGCCTGGTGGCGCTGACCAGCAAGAAGCCGTTGTACGAGGACTACCGCCAGATCACCGGCAGCATCGGCAACATGGGCCAGAAGGAGATGGGCTTCGATTTCAGCGGGCCGCTCGACGAGGAGAAGCGCATCGCCTACCGCCTGATCGGTCTCGGCAAGGGCTCGGACACCCAGTTCGATCACGTCAAGGAGGAGCGCTACGCCATCGCCCCGACCCTGGCCATCGACTTCAGCGACGACACCACCCTGACCCTGCAAGGCTACCTGCAACACGATCCCAACGGGGGCTACCACGGCGGCGTACCGGCCGACGGCACCCTGTCGCACCACAACGGCCGGCACATCTCCCGCGAGTTCTTCGATGGCGAGCCGAGCAAGGACGACTTCGACCGCACCCAGCGGATGTTCGGCTACCAGCTGGAGCACCGCATCGACGACGTCTGGTCGGCGCGGCAGAACTTCCGCTACCTGGACTCCGACGTCGACCTGTCGCAGGTCTACGCCTACGGCTGGAGCGCCAGCGAGCCGAACAAGCTGAACCGCTACTTCAGCGGCGCCCGCGAGCACCTGCAGGCGTATATCGTCGACAACATGCTGCAGGCCGAATTCGCCACCGGCGCGGCGCGCCACACCCTGCTCACCGGCCTCGACTACCAGCGCCGGCGCACCGTGGTCGACTGGCGTTCCGGCTCGGCCTCGGCGCTGGACGCGTTCAACCCGGTCTACGGCGACGACGCCATCAGCTATTTCCCGGACGACAACCACACCCGCCGCCTGGAGCAGACCGGCGTCTACCTCCAGGACCTGATCGACATCGACCAGTGGCGCTTCTCGCTCGGCCTGCGCCAGGACTGGGTCAGCGTCACCGACAAGAACCGCAGCACCGGCAGCAAGGCCGACGACGACTGGGAGAAATTCACCGGGCGGATCGGCGCGCTGTACCTGTTCGACAACGGCCTGGCGCCCTACGTCAGCTACTCCGAGTCGTTCAACCCGAACGCCTATTCCGACGCCTCCGGCACGCCCCTGGCGCCCACCGAGGGCAAGCAGTGGGAACTCGGCCTGAAGTTCCAGGCGCCGGGCAGCAACAGCTTCTACACCGCCTCGCTGTTCCATATCACCCAGGAAAACGTCGCCTCCAAGGAACCCCAGGACAACTTCTACACCTCGGTCGGCGAAGTGCGCTCCCAGGGGCTCGAACTGGAGGCCCATACCCAGCTCAGCGACAACCTGAAACTGCTCGGCAGCTACACCTACACCGACATCACCTACACCAAGTCGCTGGACGGCAACCAGGGCCATACGCCGAACCAGGCGCCCAAGCACATGGCTTCGCTGTGGGCCGACTATGCCTTCGACGCCGGCCCGCTCAGCGGTCTGAGCATCGGCGGCGGCGCTCGCTACGTCGGCGAGACCTGGGCGGACAAGGAAAACACCTTGCGGGTGCCGGACTACACCCTGGTCGACGCGCGGATCGGCTACGACCTCGGCAAGCTCGGCCTGAAAGGCCTGGACGTCAGCCTCAATGCCAACAACCTGCTGGACAAGGACTACGTGGCGTCCTGCTACAGCCTGGACTTCTGCTACTTCGGCGAGAAGCGCAACGTCACCGCGACGGTGAACTACCAGTTCTGACCGTCCACCCGGGCCCCGGCGCCAGCGCCGCGGTACCGGCCAAGCAGCCCGGCGCGCGACGTACGCGCCGGGCATTCGCCGGCGTCGCCGGCCGTACCCTGGTTACCTGGAGCCCCCATGCGCCCCGTCCTGGTCCTGCTGCACCGCTATGTCGGTCTGGCTACCGCGCTGTTCCTTTTCCTCGCCGGTCTCACCGGCAGCCTGCTGGCCTTCCATCATGAAATCGACGAATGGCTGAACCCCGGCTTCTACGCCGTGGGCGAGGGCGGCGAGCGCCTTTCCCCGGGCAGCCTGGTGCAACGCGTCGAGTCACGCTATCCGCGACAACTGGTGTGGTACATGGAGTATCCCGAGGCGGGCGGGCATCCGGCGTTGCTCGCCACCGTGCCGCGCGAGGCCGGCGCCAAGGTCGAGCACGACGTGTTCTACCTCGACCCGGTCAGCGGCGAGGAAGTCGGCAAGCGCCTCTGGGCGGCCTGCTGCTTCCAGCCGGCGAACCTGGTTCCCTGGGTCCTGGAGTTCCACCACAACCTGACCCTGCCGGGGAACTGGGGCCTGTACCTGATGGGCGGGGTGGCGATGTTCTGGTTCCTCGACTGCTTCGTCGGCGCCTGGCTGACCCTGCCGCGCGGCCGGCCGTTCTGGAGCAAGTGGGCGACCGCCTGGAAGATCAAGCGCGGCAACGCCTACCGCTTCAACTTCGACCTGCATCGCGCCGGCGGCCTCTGGCTCTGGCTGCTGCTGGCGCCGGTGGCGCTGAGCAGCGTCGCCCTGAACCTGCCTAGCCAGGTGTTCAAGCCGCTGGTATCGCTGTTCTCGCCGATCGAACCGAGCGTCTACGAGGCGCGCGGGCGGCTGCCCAGGGAGCAACTGGGGGAGACCCGCCTGGACTACGACCGCACCTTCCAGTTGGCCAGCGTCGAAGCGGCGCGGCTGGGCATCGCCGAGCCGATCGGCGAGCTGTACTACAGCTTCGAATACAACTTCTTCGGCGCCGGCTTCGGCGACCACGACGACCCCATGGGCAAGTCCTGGCTGTTCTTCCACGGCAGCGACGGCCGCCTGCTAGGCCAGGAAGTCGCCGGGCAGGGCAGTTGGGGAGAGCGTTTCTACCGCTTGCAGTACCCGATCCACGGCGGGCGCATCGCCGGCCTGCCGGGACGCATCGCCATCGCCGCCCTCGGCCTGGCCATCGCCGGGCTGTCGCTGACCGGTGTCTACATCTGGTGGCGCAAGCGCCGGGCGCGCCACTGGAACGGCCGCTAGACGGCTGTTAGTCTGGCTGCCTCCCACACCACCAGAGGATGGACGAATGAACGCAAGGATCGCCGCATTGGGACTGCTCCTGCCCCTGGCCGCCGGCAGCGCCGTGGCCGCGGAGGAGGGCAGCTCGGTCAAGGATGCGGCCAAGGCCGCGGTGTCCTCGGCCATCGAGACCGGCAAGAACCTCCTCGGCGGGGTCAGCGAGGGCATCACCAGCGGCCGCCAGTCGGCCCAGGGCGCCGATGGCGCCAAGGTGGTCTCCGACAACGCCGGCTTCGCCGAGATCGGCCAGGTCGAAGTGCTCAAGACCGAGCCGCGCGACCAGCAACTGGCCGTCACCCTCGGCTTCAAGAACGACAGCGACGCCACCGTGCGCCTGATCAACCTGACCCAGACCGGCGCGCTGCTGGTGATCGACAACGACGGCTACTCCAACGCCCTGGTCGCCCTCGCCAACCCCGACGACGTCACCGTCCCGGCCAAGGCCGGCATCCGCCAGACCTTCGTCTTCGAAGGCGGCGCGGAAGGGATCAAGGCGGTGCGCCTGTGGGGCAAGGACCTGCCGGTGAAGTGAATTCGAGTCTGCGTCAAAGCAGCCCCGCCTTGGCGGGGCTTCTTTCTGCCGGGCCACGAGCGCAAATAATCAGCTCACCAGAACCCGGCCGAGCGCTGCCTGGAGACCGATAGGTCCTTCCCATTACGAAAATGACGACATCGCATCGATCCTGAAACGTCCGTACAGCCAGGACGACGCAATGAAGGCAAAGTGCCATTCCCTCCTGTCCCTGTTTGGATTAGCATTCCTACTTTTGGACTAATCCCCCCTCAACACGCCCATGTCGTTTAGCTATGCGGTGGATATTGAAGGGAACTCTCAGGACATCGGATGTTGCGTTCTAGCTATCGAGCGGTTGTCGCTGGCTTGGTTTTACTGCCGCTGCTTGCCAGCGCCGCCCCCTTCACCTCCCCCGGTGACCGCGACCTGATCCGCGACCGCCAGCAGCGCCTGCTGGACGAACAGCGCAAGCGCCTGGAGGAACTCCAGCAACTGCCCGGCAAGGGAGCGCCCGCCGCTGCGGATGCCTCCGGCGGCGACGAGCGCTGCTTCGAGATCCGCCGCATCGAGCTGGAAGGCGCCGGGCACCTCGGCGAAAGCGCGCGTCGCCAACTGCTGGCGCCCTACCAGGGGCGCTGCCTGGGCGTCGGCCAGCTCAATGCGCTGCTCAAGGCCGTCACCGACCATTACCTGGATCGCGGCTACGTCACCACCCGTGCCTACCTGCCACAGCAGGACCTGGCCTCCGGGACCCTGCGCATCATCGTCGTCGAAGGCCGCCTGGAGGGCCTGGACAGCTCCGCGCTGGCCAGCCCGCGCGAACTGACGATGAGCTTTCCGGGCAGGACCGGCGAGTTGCTCGACCTGCGCGAGCTGGAGCAACTGGTCGACCAGTTGAGCCGCCTGCCGTCGCGCCAGGCGCAACTGGAGCTGGTGCCCGGCAGCGAGGTCGGCGGCAGCCGGGTGCGTCTCAAGGGCGAGCGCGACAAGCCCTGGCGGGTCTCCGCCACGCGCAACAACGACGGCGACGTCAGCACCGGCGAGCAGCAGATGGGCCTGGGCCTGGACTGGGACAGCCCGCTGGGCCTGGCCGACCAGCTCAACCTGCGCGCCAACCGCGACGCGGTGACCGACCGCTGGCGCCATTCCGACAGCCAGAGCCTGTTCTACAGCCTGCCCTGGGGCTGGTGGACCTTCACCTACGGCTACAGCCAGAGCGACTACCGCACGCGCAACGAGGCCAGCGGCTTCCCCTTCAAGCTCGATGGCGACAGCCGCAGCCACCAGTTCCGCGCCGAACGCGTGCTGCACCGCGACGGTGTGAGCAAGACCGCCATGAGCCTGGGGCTCAGCCACCAGCGCACCAACAACTATGTCGAAGACACCCGCCTGGAAGACCAGAGCACGCGGATCACCGAGACCCAGCTCGGCTTCAACCATGGCCGGCGGATCGGCAGCGGCTTCGTCAACCTCGACCTCGGCTGGCAGCAGGGCATCGGCGCCCTTGGCGCGCAGGGTCGCGGCCACCCGCAGGCGGGCGATCCGAATGCGCGCTACGACAAGTACAGCCTGACCCTCAGCTACCTGCAGCCGTTCCAGCTATGGGGCGAGCGCTTCAGCTTCGACAGCCTGGCCACCGGGCAGAGGAGCGAGGACGTGCTGTTCAGCCCGCAGCGCATCAGCCTCGGCGGCAACAGCTCGGTGCGCGGCTTCAAGGACCAGACCCTGACCGGCGACAGCGGCGGCTACTGGCGCAACCAGTTGCGCTGGCGGCGCGCGGTGGAGTGGGCGCCGCTGCGGCCCTGGCTGCAGGAATACGGCGTGGCCTTCGCCTACGACGTCGGCGTGATCCGCCACGACCGCTACAACGACGGCGCCAGCGGGCGCATGAGCGGCAACGCCATCGAACTGGATGCCCGCGGCCGCTATTTCGCCGCCAGCGTCGGCTTCGCCCGCTCGCTGGAGCGGCCCAGCGCCATCGAGCGGCGCGAGCACCCGATCTATTTCCGGGTCGACGCGTTCTTCTGAAGACGCGGCGACCTCCTGAACGCTTTAGGAAAGCGCCTACCTGCATCGAGGCCCTTTCCTTGGAAAACCTTGCTTAACCTCGCCGGGCCCCTACCCGCCAAGGAGTAACGATATGGACATCCGCAGCCCGCTGAACCAGTGCATCGCCCTGTCCCTGGCCGGCATCCTGTTCCTCAACCCGATCGTCGCCGCGGCGGCGGGGCTGGCGCTGGACAAGGCCGCCGGCGGCAACACCGGCCTGGGCCAGGCGGGCAACGGCGTGCCCATCGTCAATATCGCCACGCCCAACGGCGCCGGGCTGTCGAACAACCATTTCCGCGACTACAACGTCGGCGCCAACGGGCTGATCCTCAACAACGCCACCGGCAAGACCCAGGGTACCCAGCTCGGCGGGATCATCCTCGGCAACCCCAACCTCAAGGGCCAGGCGGCGCAGGTGATCCTCAACCAGGTCACCGGCGGCAACCGCAGCACCCTGGCCGGCTACACCGAGGTGGCCGGGCAGTCGGCGCGGGTGATCGTCGCCAACCCGCACGGCATCACCTGCCAGGGCTGCGGCTTCATCAACACGCCGCGCGCGACCCTCACCACCGGCAAGCCGATCATGGACGGCCAGCGCCTGGAGCGCTTCCAGGTGGACGGCGGCGACATCGTCGTCGAAGGCGCCGAACTGAACGTCGGCAACCTCGAACAGTTCGACCTGATCACCCGCAGCGCCAAGCTCAACGCCAAGCTCTACGCGAAGAACCTCAACATCGTCACCGGCCGCAACGACGTCCAGGCCGACAGCCTGCAGGCCACGCCGCGCGCCGCCGATGGCAGCGAGAAGCCGCAGCTGGCGATCGACAGCTCGGCGCTGGGCGGGATGTACGCCGGGGCGATCCGCCTGGTCGGCACCGAGCAGGGCGTGGGGGTGCGGCTGGCCGGCGACATGGCCGCCAGCGGCGGCGACATCCGCATCGACGCCAGCGGCAAGCTGAGCCTGGCCCAGGCCTCCAGCCAGGGCGACCTGAAGATCGCGGCCCAGGCCGTGGAGCTGAACGGCAAGACCTACGCCGGTGGCAGCGCCGAGATCCGCAGCGCGGAGGAACTGGTCAACCGGCAGAGCCTGGCGGCGCGCGAACGCATCGCGCTGGAGGCGGCGCATATCGACAACGCCGGGGTGATCGAAGCCGGCGTCGAGCCAGACGAGCGGCGCAACGCGCGCGGCGACCTCGAGCTGCGCAGCGGCACCCTGCGCAACGCCGGCAGCCTGGTGGCCAGCCGCGCGCTGGAAGCGAAGGCGAGCCAGGCGCTGGACAACCAGGGCGGCAGCCTGAAGGGGGCGACCGTCCGGGTCGACGCCGGGCACCTGGACAACCGTGGCGGCAAGCTGCTCGCCGAGGGCGAACTGCGGGTCGAGGCGAGCAGCCTGGACAACCGCCAGGACGGCCTGTTGCAGAGCCGGGACCGCGCCGTGGTCAAGACCCGTGGCGATCTCGACAACCGTGGCGGCCAGGT
>NZ_JBQENS010000055.1:0-29523 GCF_052044465.1 Pseudomonas sp. 22490
TCGGTGAAGGCGCCGGCGGTGATCAGGCCCTGCTTGGTGCCGGTGATGGACATATAGGCGGGTGTTGCCATGGATGCATTCCTTGTCAGTGGTAGCCGGGACGACATGTCCTGGTGCGGCAGCTACCCAACAAGCTTCGTGCCAATAAAATATTTACCTTTTAAATCAAACTCTTGAAGAATCTCCCGGCCCGCACGAACGCTTTCCCCTGGGTTTACCCCGAAAAAGTGAGCAAGTTGTTGCACAGTGCTATGCAAGAACTTGCTCACTTCATCGAAGACCCCGCCAGACCTTGGCCCCGGCGTTGTATCCACAGCTTTTCCCGAAGTTATCCAGCAAAAAGTTGCACACCTGCCGAGTGCCTCAGAGCCAGTTCTTGAACTTGAACCAGAGGTACGGAAGGATCGCCGATACCACCATCATCCCCAGCGCCATCGGATAGCCGATGGACCAGTCCAGCTCGGGCATGTCCTTGAAGTTCATGCCGTAGACCGTGCCCACCAGGGTCGGCGGCAGGAACAGTACGGCAGCGATGGAGAACACCTTGATGATGCTGTTCTGCTCGATGTTGATCAGGCCAAGGGTCGCGTCGAGGAGGAAGTTGATCTCGGTGGACATCTTCGCCAGGTACTCGTCCAGCGAGCGCACGTCGCGCTCCACGGTCTTCGCCAGCACCTTGGCCGGCTCGGAAAGCCAGCCGTTGCAACCCTGGCGGAAATAGCTGTTCATCCGATTGATGCTGAGCAGGCTGTCGTTGAGCTTGGACAGCAGCGAGCTGCTGCGCCCGAGGTGCTTGATGATCTGCTGCAGGTCGGTCTTCGGCTTGCGGGTCTGGGCGGTGGACTCGGCGAAGATCTCCCGCGACATGCTGCTCAGTTGCCCCTGTACGGCCTCCAACACGTCGGCGATGCGGTCCACCAGGCTGTCCATCATCAGGGCGAACAACTGGGTGCTGCTGCGGTTGGCGTCGAGCTGGCGGATGCAGCGGTTCTCGAACTCGCGGAACGAACGCAGGTCGGCGTAGCGCACGGTAATCAGCCATTTCTCGCTGAGGACGAAGGTCACTTCCTCTGTGCTCGGCCGGTGCTCGGTGATCCCGCCGACCACCGAAGTGGTCATGTAGAGGACGTTGCCGTCCTCGTAGAAGCGCGACGAATCCTCGATCTCGGCCATCTCCTCGCGGGTCGGGATGTTCACCTGCAGGTGGGATTCGAGCAGGCGCTCCTCTTCGGGGGTCGGGTGATGCAGGTCGATCCACAGGGTGCCCGGCGGCAACCCCCGCTGGGCATCGTCGTGCTGGCGTCGCTCCAGGCGGTCGCCGGAAAGGATGTAATAGGTGATCATGTCGGGTATCGCTACCTTCGCGGCCATCCGTTGGCCAAGCAGGGTGGACAACTTCCCGCCGCCGCACAAGCGGTACTTTGCGCCAGAACGAGGAACGCCCGATGAGCGAACAGGACGACAACCAGGAAGACGGCTTCGCCGAGGAAAAACTGATCCAGGCCATCGAGAACCAGATCGAAAGCGAGAATCCGCCGGCGGCGCGCGCCGTGTTCAACAAGCTGACCCTGGTCGGCTACGAGCGCGACGAGGCGCTGGGCATGATGGCCTACGTGCTGGCCCACGAGATCAACGCCATGCTCGCCGCCGACCGCGCTTTCGACAGCGCCGGCTACGAGCATGCGCTGCGTGCCCTGCCGACGTTGCCGGACGACGAATGAGCGGAGCCGGGCCGACTGGTGCCGGCGAATGCCCCTCGTATCCATGCGGTTTTGTTTCGCCAAACGCCTGCCGCTCTGGTAGAAAGGTGGCGCCCACTCTCCGTGCCACCTGCTTTCGCGGAGCGATACCGGATGCGATCCTGGTTCCACTTCCTGCCCATCTGCCTGCTGCTGGCCCTTTCCGGCCCGGCAGCGGCCGTCCCGACAGAACCCCTGGTGCTCGGCGCCGAAGACGACTGGTATCCCTATACTGCCTACAAGGACGGCCGCATCCAGGGCATGAGCGCGGACATCGTGCGGGCCGCCTTCAGGGCTGCGGACACGCCGGTCCAGCTCAATCCCTACCCCTACTCCCGCTGCATGAAGCTGGCCCTGAAAGGCTTGATCGCCGGCTGCTTCAATACCTCGCCGAACCCGCACATCCTCGCCGACTACCGTCTGCCCCGGCATCCGTTGTTCCGCGCGGAGATCCAGCTCTGGGCGCGACGCGACGAAGCGCGGCCGGTGAATGCGGAGCAGGCGCTGAGCGGACGGAAAGTCGCGGTGACCCTCGGCTATGAATACGGCGACGGCTTCGATCGCCGCCACGACCTGGTGCGCATCCCGGTGCGCAAGGACTACTACGGTTTCCTCATGCTCCAGCGCGGCCGCGTCGACTACGCCCTGGCCTACCGCAATACGGCTCGCCAGTTGTTCAGCGAACATCCCGAACTGGAAGGCCAGTTCCAGCCGGTGGCCACGGTCCACCGCCCGGAGCTGTACCTGTCGTTCTCGCGCCGCCACCCGCAGGCCGAGCATCTGCTCGAACGCTTCGACCTCGGCATGCAGCGCATCCTCGCCAGCGGCGAGTACCAGAAGATCCTCGACGGCTGGAGCCATGCCGCCGACGCTACGCCCTAGTCCAACTACACTCACCGGTGCTCAACACCGCAAGGAGCCGACATGGCCTTCACTCCCGAGCTGATCGACGAACTGGAACTGCTGGCGCTCTTCAACCTGAACAACACCCAGGAAGGACTCAAGGTCCATCACACCGCCGACGGCAAGGCCGTCGCCGCCGCCCGACGCCTGCACGACAAGGGGCTGATCGACCAGCCCGACGGCGGCTACCTGACCAGTCTGGGGCTGGACGCCGCGGAGCAGGCACAGGGCCTGCTGACCATCCTCAAGGGTTGACGGAAGCGGCCATCGCGACCTGCTCCCGACAGGCCGCGACGGTTGCCCCGGTTCGCGGTGCGGCGCTCAAGCCGCCGCGCTTCCGGGCGATACAATGGCATGACCGGAGCCAGGCACGGCGCCTGGCCTTGCCTGTGCCCGGACGCCCATGAACCGACACCCCGCACTCAGCCTCGATCTCGACGATGGCATCGACCGCAAGGTCCTCGGCCAGTTGCGCCAACGCTTCCTGGCGGTCAATGCCGGTCGCCTGCAACGCGCCCGGCAGGCGTTGTCCAGCCGCCAGGAGCGGGTCCTGCGCCTGCTACCGCTGCTGTTCCACATCAACCATCCGCTGCTGCCGGGCTACCTGTCGGCCAGCACGCCAGCGGGCCTGAGCGGTTTCGAGGCGGACGACGAAGTACTCGCCGAAGCCCAGCGCCTGGCCCGCTCGTTTGTCTACAAGCCACGCAGGCAAGAACCCGCACAGCAGCCGATCCACGGCCTGTTCCTGATGGGCAGCCTGGGGAGCCTGGCCCAGGAGGAACAGAGCGATCTCGACCTCTGGGTCTGCCATGCCCCAGAACTGGAGCCCGGCGCGCGCCAGGAGCTGCGCCGCAAGTGCGCGTTGATCGAGGACTGGGCGCGCAGCCAGGGCAGCGAGGTGCACTGTTTCCTGATCGACGTCGCCCGTTTCGGCCAGGACGAACGCAAAGACTGGAAAGAGTCCGGCGGCGACGGCAATACCCAGCACTTCCTGCTGCTCGACGAGTTCTACCGTAGCGCGATCTGGCTCGGCGGACGCACCCCTCTATGGTGGCTGGTGCCGCCGGCCCATGAACGGCGCTACGACGAATACTGCCGGACCCTGCTCGGCAAACGCTTCATCCGCGCCGAAGAGGTGCTCGACCTCGGCCACCTGGCGCACATCCCCGCCCGGGAGTTCATCGGCGCCGGCCTCTGGCAGTTGTCCAAGGCCATCGATTCGCCCTACAAGTCGCTGCTCAAGCTGCTGCTCACCGAAGCCTACGCCAGCGAGCACCCGCGGGTCCGCTGCGTCGCCCTGCGCTTCAAGGAGCAGGTATTCGCCGGCCAGCTCGATCTCGACGAACTGGACCCCTACGTCCTGGTCTATCGCCATCTAGAACGCTACCTGCGGGAACAGCAGGCGCCGGAACGCCTGGAACTCGTGCGGCGCTGCCTGTACCTCAAGGTCGGGCGCAAGCTCGGCGGTCGCCAGCGCCAGGCGCAGAAGGGCTGGCAGCACCTGTCGATGGAGCGGCTCGTCGCGGAATGGCAATGGGAGCCTCGCCGCTTGGCCCTGCTCGACAGCCGCAGCCAGTGGAAGATGCGCCAGGTGATGGAAGAGCGTCGCACGGTGGTCAACGAACTGACCTACAGCTACCGCCTGCTGTTCCAGATCGCCCGCCAGCAAGGCGCTGACAGCGGCATCGACAGCCGCGACCTGGGCCTGCTCGGCCGCCGCCTGTATGCCGCCTTCGAGCGCAAGGCAGGCAAGGTGGAGAACATCAACCCAGGGATCGCCCCGGATCTCGGCGAAGACGTCCTGACCCTGGTCCAGCTGCCCGCCGACGACGACCGCGAGCAGGCGCAGTGGGCGATCTTCCCCGGTGCCCTGGGCGCTCACCAGTGGCCTGACTACGCGCCGCTGAAACGCAGCCTCAGGCTGGTCGAGCTGCTCGCCTGGTGCCATCGCAACGGCGTCATCGACAGCGCCACCCGGCTGTCCCTGCATCCCGGCCAGAGCGACCTCGGCGATGCCGAACTGGACAATCTCCTGGGCAGCCTGCGGCAGTTCCTGCCGGTCCCCCTGGCGACCGTGGACGACGCCGACCTGCTGCAACCGCGTCGGCTCAAGAGCGTCCTGCTGCTGGTCAACGTCGGTGTCGACCCGCTGCGCCACCACAGCCAGATGAACCTGCACATGGCTACCGGGCGTACCGACGTGCTCGGTTATGCCGGGGTGCGCGACAACCTGGTGCTGACCCTCGACCAGCTCAGCCTCAACAGCTGGAACGAACTGACGGTGCGCCATTACGCAGGTCCCCAGGCGCTGCCCGAGTGCCTTGCCGAGTTCCTCGACGCCGTCCGCGAAAAGCCCGGAAGCCCGCCGCAGCCACCCGAACTGATGGTGCGCTGCTTCTGTCGCAACCGGGCCGCCGCCATCGCCGTGCGGGTCGAAGAGCTGTTCCGCGAAACCTACGGGCAACTGCTTGGCGGCCAGCCGAGCCGCTACCTGCTGCAGATCCGCCAGCAGTACCACCTGCTGGAAATGTCGCCGGAAGCGGTCAGCCACGAGAGCCTGCCCGACCTGCCGAGCCTGCTCCAGCACCTGGGCCGCGAGCGCGATGGCTACAGCGCCCTGAAGCTGGATCGCCACGCCCTGGAAGGCGAGGACCTCGGGCCGATCCTGTCCATGGGGCGGCCGGACTGCATCCAGGTGTTCTACCGGCGCGACTTCGACAGCGCCGAGATCAGCCTGCTCGACGAACGCAACGCGCTCTGGCGCCAGCGCCAGGCGTTGCGTGACGAACGCAGCCTGCTCGCACCGCTGCAGCGCTTCCTGCAATCGCTGCTGTACCGGCGCAACGCACTGTCGCTGGCGGAACAGGTGCCGGCCTCGCTGGATATCCGCTATTACGAGTTGCTCTCCAACGACGGCAGATTGCACGTCGAGCCTCGCGAAGCGCCGGAGGCCCTGGCCGGACCCGCGTTGTACGAGCTACAGGCGCTACTCGAACGCGGCGAACGCAAGCGCGTGCAGGTCACCCTGTACTGCGACCACCAGGAGTTTTCCGAACTGGAGTACGGCGCCGGCCTGTTCAAGGCGGTCGCCCGGCATATCCTGGCGCATCGCGCGGAAAGCGAACCCTACCCCTGCTACCTGACCGACCTCGACCTGTCGCGGCTGTTCGCCGACGAACAGCCGCAAACGCTGCACTATCTGCGTTATAAAAGCGTCCTGGAAACGGCGCTGAACCAGGCGCTGCTGGAACAATGACCCAGCGCCGCACCGCGCGGGGCTCGACAAGGACGTACGGATGGCACTCCTCGGTATTACCCTGCTCGCTGGCGCCGCATTCGTGGGCGGCTATCTCTACCGCCGCGGCCTGGATCGCCGGCGCTACCGCTTCATCCAGCAATTCCGCCTGCCGCCGCGGGTCGCCCAGGCGGTCCGCGAGCGCTATCCGCAGCTCAGCGAGGAACAGGTCCAACGGGTGCTCGGCGGCCTACGCGAATACCTGCTGCTATGCCGCGCCGCCGGCAAGCGGATGGTCGCGATGCCGTCCCAGGTGGTGGATGTCGCCTGGCACGAACTGATCCTGCATACCCGGCTCTACCAGCACGTCTGCCGCAAGGGACTCGGGCGCTTCCTCCACCATACGCCGGCCCAGGCGATGCGCAGCCCCCGACAGGCCCAGGAGGGCATCCAGCGCGCCTGGAAGCTGGCCTGCCGCCGCGAGGGCATCGACCCACTGAATCCCACGCGCCTACCGCTGCTGTTCGCCCTCGACACGGAACTGGCGATCGCCGACGGCTTCCGCTACGCCCTGAACTGCGCGCAGCGGCAAGACGGCGGCGCAGCGGTGTATTGCGCCAGCCATATCGGTTGCAGCAGCGGCTGCGCCAGCGATAGCGGCAGTACCTTCGGTTCGGACGGACAGGATTCGCGCCACGGCTGCGGCGGCGATAGCGGTGGAGACGGCGGCAGCGGTTGCGGGGGTGGAGGATGCGGGGGCGGTGGGGGCGACTGAGGGTCGCGAAGCCCGTCGCCGAATGGCGACGGGCGAAAACCGATCAGCGCGCGTAGTCGCCGGCGGCTTCCGGCTGGTATTCGATTTCCAGCAGGGTCAGCTTCAGCGTCTTGCCGCTCGGCGCCGGCCAGTCGATGGTCTGGCCGATGGTCAGGCCCAGCAGCGCGGTGCCCACCGGCGCGAGGATCGAGACCTTGCCTTCGCCGGCGACGTCTTCGGGATAGACCAGGGTCAGGGTGTACTCCTTGCCGCTGCTTTCCTCGCGGCAGCGCACGGTGGAGTTCATGGTCACGACGCCCGGCGGAATCTCGTCATGCCCCACCACCTGGGCGCGCGACAGTTCGGCCTCCAGCGCCTCGGCGGCGGGTCCGAATTCGTCCAGGCCATCCAGCAGGCGCTCCAGGCGCTGCAGGTCCAGACGAGTGATGGTGATCGGCGGCGTGCTCATGATCGCAGGCGTGCTCCTTGGTCCGGTTCGGTTGATCGATGAAAAGCAGGAATCGCAAAAAAGCAAAAACCCCGCCCGAAGGCGGGGTTTTCCCGGACACTAACACAGTCGCAGGAATTAGCAACATCCCCCCTATCAGGAGAGACGGCCCGCCAGCGACTGGCGTCGAGCGGCCTGTGACCTGATCTGCAAGCGGCGGGAATCGTCGGCCTTGCCCCACTCGCGGATTTCCGCCAGGGAACGTCCGCAGCCGACGCAAACGTCCGCATCGTCGAGGCAGCACAGGCGCCGGCAAGGCGAGGCCACCGCCGGCGGCGAAGCCTCAGAGGCCGGGGAACTCGACATCCTCGCCCCCCTGCTCCAGGGTCGCCCGGTTGAGCAGCGCGCCCAGCGGTTCCTGGCTGCCATCGTGGCGCCAGAGGCCGCTGGCCTCGTCGTAATCGAAGTGGAAGCCGCCCGACTTCGCAGCCACCCACAGCTGGCGCAACGGCGCCTGGCGGCTGAGGATCAGCTGCGAGCCGTTCTCGAAGCGTACGGTGAGCACGCCGCCGGCGTTCTCCAGGTCGAGGTCCAGGTCGCTGTCATCGAAGGCGTCTTCCACCTGCTGCTGGAGCGCATCGACCAGGTCGTGGAAACGCGCTTCATTCATCGTACTCATGCATTGCCTCGGCATTCGCTAACGGGAAAAAAGGCGGACGACTACCTTCGTCTTGCCCTATTCCGACAATTCTACGCTGGTATTGCCGTAGTCCGCGCTGTTTTGCCGCGACGCTCGCGGAAAACGCCGGCATCCCCTCTGCCGCAGGCCATTCCCCTGCAAGCCCCGGCACACCTGATCCGGCTCGCATAGGCAAGGCGCCGGGGGGTCGGTATACTCCGGAACAATTCACGTTTTCTACAAGGATTCCGTCATGAAGCGGCTGTTCCTGTCCTTCGTCGCGCTCGCCCTCCTCGCCGGCTCCATCGCCGCCTGCGGCCAGAAAGGCCCGCTGTACCTGCCGGACGACGAAAAAGCCAAGAAAGAACACAGCAAAGACCGCTACGGTTTCTGAGAGAGCGCCCATGGACACATTCAGTTACCGCGACGGTGAGCTGTTCGCGGAAGGGGTGGCGCTTTCCCGCATCGCCGAGCGTTTCGGCACGCCCACCTACGTCTATTCCCGCGCACACATCGAGGCCCAGTACCGCGCCTATGCCGATGCCCTCGCCGGCATGCCGCATCTGGTCTGCTTCGCGGTCAAGGCCAACTCCAACCTCGGGGTGCTGAATGTGCTGGCGCGCCTCGGCGCCGGTTTCGACATCGTTTCCCGCGGTGAGCTGGAGCGTGTCCTGGCCGCCGGCGGCGATCCGGCCAAGGTGGTGTTCTCCGGCGTCGGCAAGACCCGCGACGACATGCGCCGCGCCCTGGAAGTCGGCGTGCACTGCTTCAACGTCGAGTCCGGCGAAGAGCTGGAGCGCCTGCAACGGGTAGCTGCGGAACTCGGCGTGAAAGCGCCGGTATCGCTGCGGGTCAACCCGGACGTGGACGCCCAGACCCACCCCTATATCTCCACCGGCCTGAAAGAGAACAAGTTCGGCATCGCCATCGACGAGGCCGAGGCGGTCTACGCCCGCGCCGCCGAGCTTGACCACCTGGAGGTGATCGGCGTCGACTGCCACATCGGCTCGCAGTTGACCCAGCTGGAGCCCTTCCTCGACGCCCTCGAGCGCCTGCTCGGGCTGGTCGACCGCCTGGCCGGCAAAGGCATCGGCATTCGCCACCTGGACCTCGGTGGTGGCCTCGGGGTGCGCTACCGCGACGAACAGCCGCCGCTGGCCGGCGACTACATCCGCGCCATCCGCGAGCGCCTGCACGGCCGCGACCTGACCCTGGTGTTCGAGCCGGGCCGGTCCATCGTCGCCAACGCCGGCGTGCTGCTGACCCGTGTCGAGTACCTCAAGCACACCGAGCACAAGGATTTCGCCATCGTCGACGCGGCGATGAACGACCTGATCCGCCCGGCTCTCTACCAGGCCTGGATGGACGTGCAGGCGGTACGCCCGCGCGACGCCGCGCCGCGCCGCTACGACCTGGTCGGGCCGATCTGCGAGACCGGTGACTTCCTCGCCAAGGATCGCGACCTGGCGCTCGCCGAAGGCGACCTCCTGGCGGTGCGCTCGGCCGGCGCCTACGGCTTCGTCATGAGCTCGAACTACAACACCCGCGGCCGCGCCGCCGAGGTGCTGGTGGATGGCGAGCAGACCCACGAGGTCCGTCGCCGCGAGACCGTCCAAGAGCTCTACGCCGGCGAAAGCCTGCTGCCGCAGTGAGGCCCAGACCATGCTTTTGCGCTTCACCAAGATGCATGGCCTGGGCAACGACTTCATGGTCCTCGACCTGGTCAGCCAGCACGCCCATGTGCAGCCCAAGCACGTCAAGCTCTGGGGCGACCGCAACACCGGGGTCGGCTTCGACCAGTTGCTGATCGTCGAAGCCCCGAGCAGCCCCGACGTCGACTTCCGCTACCGGATCTTCAACGCCGACGGCTCCGAGGTCGAGCAGTGCGGCAACGGCGCACGCTGCTTCGCCCGCTTCGTTCAGGACAAGCGCCTGACGGTGAAGAAGAGCATCCGCGTAGAAACCAAGGGCGGCATCATCGAACTGAATATCCGCCCGGACGGCCAGGTCACGGTGGACATGGGTCCGCCGCGCCTGGCCCCGGCCGAGATACCGTTCCAGGCCGAGCGCGAAGCCTTGTCCTATGAGATAGAGGTGAATGGCCAGCGCGTCGAACTGGCCGCGGTATCCATGGGCAATCCCCATGGCGTGCTGCGCGTCGAGAACGTCGACAGCGCACCGGTACACAGCCTCGGTCCGCAACTGGAAGTCCATCCGCGCTTCCCGAAGAAGGCCAACATCGGCTTCCTCCAGGTGCTCGATCCGCACCATGCGCGCCTGCGCGTCTGGGAGCGCGGCGTCGGCGAGACCCAAGCCTGCGGCACCGGCGCCTGCGCCGCGGCGGTTGCCGGGATTCGCCAGGGCTGGCTGCAATCGCCGGTGCAGATCGACCTCCCCGGCGGCCGCCTGCACATCGAGTGGGCAGGTCCCGGCCAGCCCGTTATGATGACCGGGCCTGCCGTCCGCGTGTATGAAGGCCAGGTCCGCCTGTAAGGGCCGTCGCCCGCGAGAACCGAGACGCTTATGACCGAGAAAAGCCAGGAACCGACAGCAGCGCTGGACGCCGAGCAGGTGGCCGCTTATCTGAGCCAGCACCCGGAGTTCTTCGTCGAGCATGACGAGCTGATCCCCGAGTTGCGCATCCCACACCAGCCCGGCGACGCAGTGTCGCTGGTGGAGCGCCAGGTACGCCTGCTGCGCGAGCGCAACATCGAGATGCGCCACCGGCTCTCGCAACTGATGGACGTGGCCCGCGAGAACGACCGCCTGTTCGACAAGACCCGCCGCCTGGTCCTCGACCTGCTCGACGCCACCAGCCTGGAAGACGTGGTCAGTACCGTCGAGGACAGCCTGCGCCACGAGTTCCAGGTGCCCTACGTGAGCCTGATCCTGTTCAGCGACAGTAGCGTCTCGGTGGGCCGCTCGGTGAGCAGCGCGGAGGCGCACCAGGCCATCGGCGGCCTGCTCTCCGGCGGCAAGACCGTCTGCGGCGTGCTGCGTCCGCACGAACTGGCGTTTCTCTTCGGCGAGAGCGACCGCGACGAGATCGGCTCCGCAGCGGTGGTCTCCCTGAGTTTCCAGGGCCTGCACGGCGTGCTCGCCATCGGCAGTCCCGATCCGCAGCATTACAAGAGTTCCCTCGGCACCCTGTTCCTCGGCTACGTCGCCGAGGTCCTGGCCCGCGTGCTGCCGCGTTTCTCCTCGCCGCTGCGCTCGGTCCGCTGAGCGCGGCGGGCGGTCCGAGATGCACGCCGACCTGGATGCCTTCCTCGAACATCTGCGCAGCGAGCGCCAGGTCTCCGCGCACACCCTCGACGGCTACCGCCGCGACCTGCTGAAGATCCTCGCCCTCGCCGAAAAGGCCGGGCTCTCCGACTGGAACGCCCTCGACACCCGCAGCCTGCGCACCTTCGTCGCCCGCCTGCACCAGCAGGGCCAGTCCAGCCGCAGCCTGGCACGGCTGCTCTCGGCGACGCGCGGCCTCTACCAGTACCTGCTACGCGAAGGGCGCTGCCGGCACGACCCTGCCAACGGCCTGAGCGCGCCGAAGAGTCCGCGCAAGCTGCCCAGGACCCTCGACGCCGACCGCGCCCTGCAATTGCTCGACGGTGCCGTGGAGGATGACTTCATCGCCCGCCGCGACCAGGCCCTGCTGGAGCTGTTCTATTCCTCCGGGCTGCGCCTCTCGGAACTGGTCGGCCTCGATCTCGAATGGCTGGACCTCAAGGAAGGCCTGGTGCGAGTGCGTGGCAAGGGCAACAAGGTCCGCGAGCTGCCGGTCGGCAAGGCCGCGCGCCAGGCGCTCGAAGCCTGGCTGCCGCTGCGCGCCCAGGCCGCTCCGGAAGACGGTGCGGTGTTCATCGGTCGCGGCGGCAAGCGCCTGACGCCGCGGGCGATCCAGCTGCGGGTGCGCCAGGCCGGCGTCCGCGAGCTGGGCCAGCACCTGCACCCGCACATGCTGCGGCACTCCTTCGCCAGCCATCTGCTGGAGTCGTCCGGCGACCTGCGCGCCGTGCAGGAACTGCTCGGCCACGCCGACATCGCCACGACCCAGATCTATACCCACCTGGACTTCCAGCACCTGGCCTCGGTCTACGACCGCGCCCATCCCCGCGCCAAGCGCAAGGGCAACGCCGATGGAGGCAACGACCCATGAGCAGCCTGCGACTGATCACCTTCGACCTCGACGACACCCTGTGGGACGTCGCCCCGGTGATGAACAACGCCGAGGCCCTGCTCCGCGAATGGCTGGCGAGCAACGCGGCGCGCCTGGGTCCGGTACCCATCGAGCACCTGTGGGCGATCCGCACCCGCCTGCTGGATCGCGAGCCGATGCTGCGCCACCGTCTCAGCGAGCTGCGCCGGCGCATCCTGTTCCATGCTCTGCTCGACGCTGGTTATCCACAGGCGGAGGCGGAAAGCCTGGCCGAGGCCGGTTTCCAGGTATTCCTCGAAGCGCGCCACCGGGTCACCCTGTTTCCCGAGGTCCACCCGACCCTGGAGATCCTCGCCGACCGCTTCACCCTCGGCGTGCTCACCAACGGTAACGCCGACGTGCGCCGCCTGGGCCTGGCCGACTACTTCCGGTTCGCCCTCTGCGCCGAAGAACTGGGCGTCGGCAAGCCCGACCCGACGCCATTCCGCGAAGCCCTGAAGCGCGCCGGCGTCGAGGCCTCGGCAGCGATACACATCGGCGACCACCCCAGCGACGACATCGCCGGAGCGCGCCGCGCCGGCATGCGTGCCATCTGGTTCAACCCAAACGGCAAGCCCTGGGCCGGGGAGGAAGAGCCGAGCGCGGAGATCCGCAGCCTCGCCGAGCTGCCGGCCCTGCTCGCCCGCCTGCAATGACGGACCGGGCCCCCGGTCGCGGGTAGCGCCTAGGCACGCGAAGCGCTGGCCTTTATGCGCCCGACCCCGCGCAAGATGGAAAACGCCACCGCAACCGCAGCCAACGTCAGCGACACGCCGAAAAGCAGCAACGCCGTCGACGCACCGAAGCGATCCGCGATCAACCCGGTGAAGATCACCGGCAGGCTGAAGCCGAGGTAGGCCAACAGGAAGTAGCCCGCGCTGGCCCGCGGCTTTTCCGCACCGGCCAGGACATTCACCGCCGACAGCCCGCCCAGGTAGGTGAAGCCGTAGCAGGAACTGCTCGCGCCCAGCGCACCGAACAGCACCGCAGCCAGTGAGCCGTGGATCGCGCCCCAGGCCAGCAGGGCATAGCTCGGCGGCAGGATCACCAGCCCCAGGCAGGTCGCCGAGGCCGGCGCCATCCGCCGCGCCAGCGGCTGGAACAGCAGGCCGCAGCTGATCACGGTGAAGGTCGAGAAGCCCGACCAGCGCGCCAGCCCGTGGGCCGCCAGCAGCGAAGGCAGGACCGCGATGACCAGACCCACAGTGGCCCATGCCAGCAGGATCGAGAGGCCGTACGGCAGGCTGCCGGCGGGAAAGAACGGCAGCCGCAGCATCGGCGTATCGCGCCCGCGCGGCGCCTCGTCCGGCAGGCCCGCCACCGCCGCCAGGGCCACGCAGGCCAGTCCCAGCTGGACCCAGAAGCTGCCGGGCACCAGGCTCTCCCGGAACAGCAGGAACAGACTGGTCAGTGCCGCGCCGAGGCCGAAGCCGAGCGAGGTGCTGGCGGTCACCCAGTTGGCCGAGGTGCGGGAATCCCCGCCCGCCATCAGTTCGCTCATGTAGGCCGTCCCGGTGGCCGATGCCAGGGCCGTGCCGACGCCGAGCAACAGGCGCGCCACGCCGAGCGCCTCCAGGCGCGGCCAGAGCGCCATCACCAGGGTGGCCACCATCGACAGCAGCAGCGCGACGACGATCGGCGGCTTGCGCCCGATCCGATCGGACAACCCGCCGAGTACCAGCAGCACCGGCAGTACGCCGAGCACATAGCCGGAGAAAGCGCTGGCGGTAGCTGCCGCGCCGTAGCCGGAAAGCTCCGCGTAGGCGGTGTACAGCGGCGCCTGGAGGTTCACCGCCAAGGTGATCAGGCACAGGCCGAAAGCCAGGCATGCGGCGTGGCGACGGGTATTGCTCATGCGTTTCTCCGTTCAAGGGCCTGCCGCGGCAGAGCGGTGGGCATTGGCTAGCCAGCGAGAAGAGGCGTCGACTATCCGGCGCGGCGGCGCTACGGAACAAGTAACAGCTGTTCGGATTTGTGCTTAACTGTTCGCCCAAAAAGACCAAACAGTGAGTCAGGCATGCACCTCCGGATCGACCGCAATGCCAGCGAGCCGCTGGTGCAGCAGATCGTCGCAGGGGTCAGCGGCTGGATCCGCGGCAATCGCGTCCGCGCCGGCACGCGGATTCCGTCGATACGCCAGTTGGCCAGGGAAAACCAGCTCAGCCAGTCCAGCGTGATCGAGGCCTACGACCGCCTGGTCGCCCTGGGGATGCTGGAATCGCGGCACGGCTCGGGGTTCTTCGTCGCCGAGGCGCCCGCCGCCACTACCGACCTCGACAGCGAATGGCACGAAGGCGCGGAAAACGCATGGGGCCAGTTCAGCGGCAGCTCGACGAAACTCAAGCTCGGCTGCGGCTGGATTCCGGACAGTTGGCGGGAAGTCGAGGAACTCAGCTACGCGATCCGCCAGGTCGCCCGCAGCGAACTCGCCGGGCTGTTCGACTACAGCACTCCGCTGGGCCTGCCGGCGCTGCGCCAGCACATCCAGAAACGCCTGCGGCTGATCGATATCCATGTCGACCCGGAGCAGATCCTCACCACCACCGGCGCCAGCCATGCCCTCGACCTGTTGGTACGCACGCTGCTCAAGCCGGGCGACGTGGTGGTGGTGGAGAACCCCGGCTACTACAACCTGTTCAACCTGCTGAAGTTCCACGGGGTGAAGATGCTCGGCGTGCCGCGCACCCGCCACGGCCCGGACACCGCCGCGCTGGAGACGATCCTCCGCGCGCACAAGCCGAAGTTCCTTTTCACCAACAGCATGTACCACAACCCCACCGGCACCAGCCTCAGCCCCTCAGTGGCCCACCGCGTGCTGCAACTGGCCGAGCAGCATGATTTCCACATCGTCGAGGATGACATCTACGCCGACTTCCAGAACGGCCCCAGCACCCGCCTGGCAACCCTCGATTCGCTGCGCCGGGTGATCTACCTGGCGAGCTTTTCGAAGACCCTCAGTTGCTCGCTACGGGTCGGCTACCTGATCGCCGACCCCGAGCTGATCCGGCGCCTGGCGGATGTGAAGATGTACACCAGCATCGGCAGCCAGCGCTTCGCCGAATGCGTGGTCTCGACCATGCTCGCCAACGGCAGTTACCGCAAGCTGGTGCAACGCCTGCGCCAGCGCCTGACCCGGCAGATGGCGGCGACCCTGCGGGTGCTTGGGGACAACGGCTGGGAGGTGTTCGCCGAACCGGTCGGCGGGATGTTCGTCTGGGCCCGTATCGGCGACTACCCGTTCGCCGAATTGCAGGCCGTGGCGACACGCCTGAACGTGCTGCTGTCGCCGGGCAGCGGCTTCAGCCCGGAAGGCGAGGAGAGCGACTGGCTGCGTATCAACATCGCCTATGCCAGCGACCCTCGGGCCCTGGCGTTCTTCGAGGCGTTCGGGTGAGGCGCGCTCTTGCCCTCCCCTGCCTCACTGGTAGTCGAGCAGGATCACCATCGCGGCCAGGACCGAGCCGGGCGTGATTTTCTCGGCGGTCTGCACATAGGACGCTTTCATCGGGATCCAGTAAGCCCCGCCGGTGTTCTTGTCGTACGCGGTCACCGGCAACGAGAGTCCCATCCGTAGCGGAACGCCGGCCTCGTCGGTGACCCGGATCGATACGCCGGTCGCGGTGCTGCCCGCCAGGCGCGGCAATACACCCGAGCCTTCGGCCACCGCGCCCCCCACCGCTTGAAGGCTGTAGCCGACGCGGTTGTACCCGCGAGGACAGCCGGCCACTACGAGATTGAACGGGGTAACGGCCGCGTAGGTGCCGACGCCGTTCAGCCGTGCGGCAGCGATCGACTGCAGCTTCACGGTCTGGTCGGCGACCTGGCAGGTCGCATTGATCGTGGTGACGCTCCCGGTCAACCTGATGGAAGAGGTGCCAGACGCGATAAGCCCGTCCTTGTAGGTAATGAGGAAGTACGAGTTGAACGCTCCGCTCGCGAACTGGCCGTCGGAGAGCGGCGTCGAGTTGCGGAACAACTGGACCTCCGCGATTTGCGAGAAAGTGCCCTTGAAACGGCTGCTCGCCGGTATGCCATCCAGCAGCAGGCGCACCGAAAGGCCCGGCACGTTGGTATTCAGGTCCGGACCATCGACCGGGTCCCAGACACTTCCCTTGTTGTACAGAGCGACGCCGATGAGATCGCAGCTGGGCTTGCCGCACAGTTGCATGGGAGTGAACGTGTAGCGCGACGTGACGTTTCCCTCGGGAAGGATCGAGGGGACGGCGATATCGCGGCCGCCGAAAGCGTACAGATTGGCAGCCATGCTGGTGCCGGCGGGAACGAACAGGACTGCCGCGATCAGCAGGGTTCGACGGAACGTCTTGAACTCCATGGGATGACAACCGATGTGTCCGGCATGTCCGGGAAAATCCACCGGAACCGGAGTGAACTTGATGGGTGGCTAATCTTTTCAGAACACCTGGAAAGGAGCCATAAGACAGGACCTACACGGCTCCGCGAATCCACCTAAGAATCGCTAGGAAAATTCTTAAGCAAGCTCTACAGCTCGCTCTCCGGCAGCCCCGGACGCCGCTTGGAGCGCCTGGATGGCAAGCAGCTTCGGTTGACGATGTGGAACGGTAGCGCTGCCACCGGAAAGGAAAAGGCCTTGGCCCGTCGCCAGCCGTGCCTGAACAGGCGAAAGATCGGCTCGCCAACCGGGATGCGGCGGGGCGAGATGCCCGTCAAAGTGACCGGCGCCATAGCACAAGGCCCGCCATCCCTTGCGGGAGGCGGGCCTTGGGATGGCGCGAAATCAGATGGGGCGGCTGCCGTACTTGCTGTCCGGCTTCTTCGGCGGATCGGCCACCACGTTGGGTTCGATCTCCTGCACCTTTCCACCGCGGGAAAGGAACTCCTCCATCGCCTTGGCGAGGGCGTCACGCTCTTTCTGCTTGGCTTCGACCGAGGGCAGCTCCTCTTCCACCACGGCGGCTTTCGCCTTCTTCCCGGGGGCGGGGGCCTCGTCGCCGTCGCCGCTGTCCGCTTCGCCGTCGTCGGCCGCGGCCAGCTCTTCGCCGTCGTCCTCGTCAGCGCCGTCCAGCTCGTCCTGTTCCAGTTCTTCTTCGCTCATGGTCAACCTCTCGGTGCTGCAAAAGCAGGTTAGTTATAGCCCAGCCGCGCGTTTTGATGAGCGCCGCCGGAAAAAATTCATACTGACTCGCCCTGCCAGGTGGCGAGCACGCGCCGTGCCCCGCCCCTGTCCCGGTGTTCACCGAGATAGATCCCCTGCCAGGTGCCCAGTGCCAACCCTCCCGACTGTATCGGCAGGGTCAGTTGGCAGCCCAGCAGGCTGGCCTTGAAATGCGCCGGAAGGTCGTCCGGACCTTCGTCGTTGTGTTCATAGCCGACTTCGCCGCGTGGCGCCAGCCGCTCGAAAAAACGCTCGAAATCCCGGCGTACGGCAGGATCGGCATTTTCATTCAGGGTCAGTGAAGCCGACGTATGTTGCAAAAGCAGGTGCAGCAGGCCGACCCGGCACCGCCGAAGCTCCGGCAAGGCGTCGAGTATCTCCTCGGTGACGAGGTGAAAGCCCCGCGGACGCGGGCGCAAGGTGATCAGGGTCTGCTGCCACATGCTGCTGTTCCAAATCGGCTCCGATCCGTCGCGCCGCGCATTCTAGCGCGGCATTTGAAAAAGCAAAGAGCGTAAGAGGCAGACCTGTGAAAGCTGATGGTGGCGCAGTCCGCTGGCAGTCACTGAAAGACCGGTTGCGGAAAGGTGGTGGCAGTCGCGGGAAGCGCCCAGGACTTTCGACGCACAAGGGCATGGCGTTCGGCGAAGGCGAGCGCGGGAGGCAAACCGACGCCCGGCGGAAAGCCGGGCGCCGGCAGGTATTACAGGTTGTAGCCGCGCTCGTTGTGCAGCGCCAGGTCGAGGCCGACCGCTTCCTCTTCCTCGGTGACCCGCAGGCCCATGACCAGGTCCAGCACCTTGAGGATCACGAAGGTCACCACGGCGGTGTAGACCACGGTGAAGGCCACGCCCTTGAACTGCACGAAGAACTGCGCGCCGATGTCCTCCACGCTGCCGAAGCCGCCCAGCGACGGCGCCGCGAAGATCCCGGTGAGCAGCGCGCCGACGATACCGCCGACCGCATGTACGCCGAAGGCGTCGAGGGAATCGTCGTATTTCAGCGCGCGCTTGAGACTGGTGGCGGCGAAGAAACAGATCACCCCGGAGGCCAGGCCGATCACCAGCGCGCCCATCGGACCGGCGGTGCCGGCGGCCGGGGTGATGGCCACCAGACCGGCGACCACGCCGGACGCGATGCCGAGGGCGCTCGGCTTGCCGTGGGTGATCCACTCGGCGAACATCCAGGCCAGGGCCGCGGCGGCGGTGGCGATCTGGGTCACCAGCATGGCCATCCCGGCGGTGCCGTTGGCGGCGGCGGCGGAACCGGCGTTGAAACCGAACCAGCCGATCCACAGCATGGCCGCCCCGACCAAGGTGTAGCCGAGGTTGTGCGGCGCCATCGGCGTGGTCGGGTAGCCCTTGCGCTTGCCCAGCACCAGGCAGGCGACCAGACCGGCGATACCGGCGTTGATGTGCACCACGGTGCCGCCGGCGAAGTCCAGCACGCCCCAGTCCCACATCAGGGCGCCGTCACCGCTCCAGACCATGTGCGCGATCGGCGCGTAGACCACGGTGAACCAGACCGCCATGAAGATCAGCATCGCCGAGAACTTCATGCGCTCGGCGAAGGCGCCGACGATCAGCGCCGGAGTGATGATCGCGAAGGTCATCTGGAAGGTGATGAACACGCTTTCCGGGAACAGCGCGGTGGCGGAAGTCAGGCCGTCGGCGGTGAGACCGCTGAGGAAGGCCTTGTCCAGTCCGCCGACGAAGGAATTGAAGTTGAGGACGCCCTTCTCCATCCCGGCGGTATCGAACGCCAGGCTGTAGCCATAGACCACCCAGAGAATGGTGATCAGGCCGGTGATGGCGAAGCACTGCATCATGATCGACAGCACGTTCTTCGCTCGCACCATGCCGCCGTAGAACAGCGCCAGGCCGGGGATGGTCATGAGCAGGACGAGCGCAGTGGAGATCAGCATCCAGGCGGTGTCGCCGCTGTTCAGGACGGGCTCCTCGGCGGCCAGGGCGACGCCCGGCAAAGCGAGGGACAATAGGGCTCCTAGCCCTGCGATCTTACGCAGAGTCATGTTGGAATTCTCCTGGGGCTTTTGGGGGTTCGGTTGGGCTTAGATCGCGTCGGTATCGGTTTCGCCGGTACGGATGCGGATGGCCTGTTCCAGGTTCACCACGAAGATCTTGCCGTCACCGATCTTGCCGGTATTGGCCGCCTTGGTGATCGCCTCGATGACGCGGTCCAGCTGGTCGTCGGCGATCGCCACGTCGATCTTCACCTTGGGCAGGAAGTCGACGACGTACTCGGCGCCGCGATACAGCTCGGTGTGGCCCTTTTGCCGGCCGAAACCCTTGACCTCGGTCACCGTGATGCCCTGCACACCGATCTCGGACAACGACTCGCGGACGTCGTCCAACTTGAACGGCTTGATGATGGCAGTGACTAGCTTCATGAAACTCTCTCCCGTGTTTGGTGGACTCGCCCCAGGAAAACGAACCCGAGGACAGTCTAAGCGCAGTGTCTGGCTTTGTAACGCGCCGGTCCCTCTGGGAAGCATGATCGGGACCCTCCGCCCCGACCTGGCCCTGCTGCGGCCGTTCGATGCCGCAACCTGCCGGCCTCCCGCAACCGCCTCATCTGCCGCACCGGTACTGCTTCAGTGCACGCCTCACCCCGGCCAAAGCAGAAAGCTTGCCAGCTCCGGCAAATCCGCCGGATTTCAAGCTCTTAGCCGCCAACCCGGGGATAGTGCGGAACGCCGGGCTCCGGGCGGCGCACCAAATAGGCGCAGACGCGCTCCGACAGTTGCGCAAAAAGTGTGCAATGGCCCTCCCGCGAGCGCCGCCGACATCGTGCTAGACTGCCGCCCACTCGTTACCGGAACCCTCGCCATGCTGCCGCCCAAAGCCGTCTTCGAAGCCCTCAGCCAACAAGCCAGCCGCCTGTTCGCCGGCGAATCGCCGTTGCCCAAGGCCGAGCTGGAGTCGCAGTTCCGCGCCCTGATGCAGAGCGCCTTCAGCAAGCTCGACCTGGTCAGCCGCGAGGAGTTCGACAGCCAGATGCTGGTCCTCGCCCGCACTCGCGCACGGCTGGAAGCCCTGGAGGCCAAGGTGGCGGAACTCGAAAGCAAGCTGACGCCGCCCGCCGACTGATCCTCCCCCCTGCGAGCGGCGTGAGATCAAGGAGCGATCCATGTCCCTGGCGATTGTCCACAGCCGAGCCCAGGTCGGCGTCGAAGCCCCCTGCGTCAGCGTCGAGGCGCACCTGGCCAACGGCCTGCCTTCGCTGACCCTGGTCGGCCTGCCGGAAACCGCGGTGCGCGAGAGCAAGGACCGCGTGCGCAGCGCCCTGCTCAATGCCGGTTTCGACTTCCCCGCGCGGCGCATCACCCTCAACCTCGCCCCCGCCGACCTACCCAAGGACGGCGGTCGCTTCGACCTGGCCATCGCACTCGGCATCCTCGCCGCCAGCGGCCAGTTGCCCGGCACCGCCCTCGACGGCCTGGAGTGCCTCGGCGAACTGGCCCTGTCCGGGGCGATCCGGCCAGTGCGAGGCGTATTGCCGGCCGCGCTGGCGGCGCGCGACGCAAGGCGCGTTCTGGTGGTACCGAAGGAAAATGCCGAAGAGGCCAGCCTGGCCAGCGGGCTGACGGTGTTCGCCGTGGACCACCTGCTGGAGATCGCCGGACACCTCTCCGGCCAGGCCCCGCTGCCGCCCTACCAGGCCCGCGGCCTGCTCCGCGCGCCCTTCCCTTATCCAGACCTGGCCGAGGTCCAGGGCCAGGCCGCCGCCAAGCGCGCCCTGCTGGTGGCCGCCGCCGGCGCGCACAACCTGTTGCTCAGCGGCCCGCCGGGCACCGGCAAGACCCTCCTGGCCAGCCGCCTGCCCGGCCTGCTGCCGGCGCTCGACGAGGACGAAGCCCTGGAGGTCGCGGCGATCCATTCGGTGGCCAGCCACGTCCCCCTCAGGCACTGGCCGCAGCGACCGTTCCGCCAGCCGCACCACTCCGCCTCCGCGCCGGCCCTGGTCGGCGGCGGCAGCCGCCCGCAGCCGGGCGAGATCACCCTGGCGCACCAGGGCGTGCTGTTCCTCGACGAACTGCCGGAGTTCGAGCGCAAGGTCCTGGAGGTCCTGCGCGAGCCGCTGGAAAGCGGCGAGATCGTCATTGCCCGGGCCAACGGCCGGGTACGTTTCCCGGCGCGCTTCCAACTGGTGGCGGCTTTTGTAAGCGAAACTGCTGATCAGGGATTTAGAAGCCAATGCTAGCTTCCCGCTCGCATACTCGCGCCTGAGAAAAGACAGGTCAGTCGCGCTGTTATCGAAGTACTTTGGCCCAGTCACGTCGGATCAGTGCTTCGCAGGATCGTATTCTGGCTGCGAAGTAGTGTTGCGAAACAATCCTCATGCTCCTCTACGTGGAGTAGGAGATGGTCACACCATCTGGATCAAGCAGACCCTACCAGCCCCGGTCAACAGCACATGCCCCACAACCACATCATGAGCCGATACCAGGAACAGTAAACCTCACCATCACCATCACCATCACCTGCCGCTACGCGAGCAAGTCGATAAGCGATACTTGGCATAGCGACAAAATGACCAGTCCAACATCACATCGTCATTGACCAACGACACACCGCGTCGTCAAGGCCGGACACGGAGGTACTGCTGTCGATCTCTTAGACTTGGAGCGCGATGCGCTGGCCCACGCTGTACCTGAGGGATGCTTGGCGGAGAACGGTTGGAAGGTGGGTCGCCGGGGTTCTTAGTCGATGCTATGAACAGTCGTCGAGTGTTCAAGAACGACTTCACCATGGCATTGGGCAAGGTTTTAGCGCAGCAAAAGACTTAATTCTAATTCGGAGGAAGCATGGGTATTTCGTACTACCTTGCATGTTTGGAGACGCGGCAATACGTCTGGGTAGGCAAGCTTGCCCCGCACGGGGTAGTGCCGGCGGCGGATGCCGACGGCTCCATCGCCATGTTCGCGCTGGAGAATCGGAACAAGCCGTTAATCGTCGTGAGCGAAAGCCATCCGATCCTCGAAGAGGGCGTAGAGTGGTCGCCGCCGATAACGCCGGGGCAACAATGACCAATTCACGCCAATCGAATCTCCAGACACTCGCCGCGCTACCTGTGATAGCGCACATCATCGATGGGCAGCTTGAAGCCCTGAAGAGCAGTACATCGCTCTCCAGCAAACACAAGACCAGCCCGGTTCGATGGATGACAGGACAGTTGAGCATGTGCTGAAAGGGGAAAACATGGGGCGCCGACAGCACTATTCTGCGGGGCCCCTCGCTTGCTTTTGGATAACACCAAACACTGCCACCGAGATACCTTAAGACGCGGAGGCTAGGCGCTGGCACTTACCCGCCGAACCTGGATAGCATGGCCAACGCTCACCTTGCGGCGGGGCTTGGCGTTGCCCACGACAATCGCGGATCCGTCGGCTTTGGTTTCAACGAGGTAGCTGCCCTGCACCTTCATGACGGTATGCCCGGCTGCGAGCGCTCGCAGATAGGCCGCGCGAGTCGCATCTGCGGCGACTGCTGGAATCTCGTCTTCAAGATTCCGAATCTCGCGTTCGGTAAGGCGCTTTTTTCTTGGCATACGTTTCTCCCGAGAGGAAGCTGGGCGTATCGGTGCCGCTCTAGGGCAATGCTACCCGCCGCTCACCAGATTCCGGTAGAACCGACCATCACATCTTCATTCCACCAACAGCTCGAACGGTCAAGAATCGACTGGGTCCGAGAACAGCAACGCCACAAGGTATAGTGTTTGAGATATTCGGCGACATTGGCCAAGGTGTTCTCGCTGGAACTCATGAACTTCAGGGCATCGAAGGGAGCCACCTTTGAGCGCATGTTCATCGACCCACAGCCAAGATCGAGGCGAATGTTCATGGTTGTCTAGCAGGCTGATTCGCCAGCTCGTCAACTCTGTGCCCACCGGTTGCAGATCCAGCCATGGATCTGCTGCGCACGGGGCATTGACTCCCCATGCGAGCGTAACCTTGTTTAAGGTAGAGAACGATGTCCACTATTTGCTACATCCGGCACGCGGCCTGTATGACCTGCTCGTGATCCAAGTACTGTTATCGGCTGAGTCGGATCTGGAGCGGCACTGAAAGGGAGGATGAGGTCGACCGGAATTTCATGAGCGCGCCGTAATAGCGACCTTGCCCTCCAGACCTGATGTGTGCAGGCAAACCATGTCACGGCATCGACGTGAGGTGTCCGCGGGTGGGACGGTTTCCGATCAACAGGCCCCACAGCTCATACAACCAGATACATCAAAAAAATTACGATGGGCAGGTCTACTCGGCTGGCTCACCAGGCGGGTGCTTAAGTTTCAAGGACAGCACACCCTCGACACGCTCAAGGATCAACTCATCCCCCACGATCCATCCCAGCCTATCCAGCAACTCGGAAGGCAGCTCGATGATGGCCTCACCACTACCGTCTCCGGGGTCTTGGCAGACCACTCGCCAGCTGTTGAGGTCACCCATGGTCATGTCCTCGTCACGTGATTACATCGCAGGCAATCGAGCAGTGGTCCCGGCCAAGCCGCGTGAGTCCAAGCTGAGCCGGCCTGCTCTATGACTTACGGAATCGGCCGCTCATGAGTAGCGGTACTCTTGCGGCGAAAAGCGTCCCTGGGGACCAAACAACAGCGTGGCAGTGAACTTTTCCAAATAAGCCACCGCTTCCTCTGGTGCGTGCTGCGTGAAATACGCCCGTTGCGCTGCGGGCAGTATGGCGCGGTGCGCCAGACAGGCCTTCACCATTTCTGCCAGCACAGAACCGCGAACGTCGTAACGCGCATCCACAGTGTCTAGGACCGTGCGATAGCAGGAGTGGTAGGCCGATTGATGATCGACCTGCCGTTGGCCATCACGACTCATCCCTGACTTCCCGCCTGCCAGGAGGCCAGAAACTGCAGCACTCGTTCAACCTGGCCCTGACTGACCAGTTGCTCCGCGGTCTGCTGTTCGAAGGTCGGTAAAGGCTCGAGGCGAAACCAAGTGATCGCCCGCTCGACGGCGACTCCGCTCTCGGCTACGGCCAAGATCACCCGCAGGACATCCGCGATAAAACGTTGTGTCGCTTCGGCATCGGATGCGCTGGCCGCATTTGGTTGGCTGCGACGATAGGCCGCGACCTGACCGGCAAACACGGCAGGGCTGAGGCCAAAGATCTCGGCATAGTGCTCAACCGAATAGGGCGCCCCGTTCGCGGGACACAGACAGTCGATAAGCTCAGCGGCCGACAGCACCTCTGGCCGGAGTGCTCCCTGGTTCATGGCTCATTCCTCCTGCCACGTCTCGCTCACAGCATGCCCGCAAACCTGCAAGGGGCAAAGCTCCCATTCGCTAGCCCGGGCCATTACGGTCTCCTTTTCCACGGAGTCGGCCAAAAGCTGCCGCTCGTATGCCCACTCTCGCCATGAGGGATAAATATTAACCCCTCAGGTCGCGACCAAATTTCCTAGCTCACCAATTCCTGAAGAAAGTCCGTGAGCGCCTTCTTGGGGTCATCCTCCTCCGAGACGATCATCTCAATTCCCCATTGACCCAATACTTCCCGTGCCACAGGGTTTGGTCGATTCATGAAGACGTAGGACTTCGGTCTGGCAGATGGCAGAACCGAGCGCCCCCACATTTCAGTCAAGCGATAAAACAGGAGTCGAATGTTGATATCCGAAATGCTGTATCCGATGAAGAGAACGGAATTTCCCAAGACGTCGTTGCTGAGCTTGATGTCCAGCGGAGAGTCATAATTCAATCGCTGAAAGTAACTGGTTTCATCAAGTACGATTGATGCCTCGTCATCGAAATCTCCATGGAATTTCACAATCTGACGCCGACCCTCAGTAGCAGATACGAGGTCGGCAACGCTTGCAATCTTGTCGTATGGCACCTCGTACTTGTCGTGGGCCATTTCCAGCCATCGATCGTAGTTGGTAGTGTAGATCCGCGAGAATCGTCCAAGAGCAATCAAACGATGAATCTCGGATGCAGCGATATCTGTACTGGACTTGTGCCATTCGCGGTCCATCCAACTCCGAAGCGGCCCCAAACTACCTTTTTTCCTCTTGTAGTACTCCGCAAGCGCTAGCGGCGTTCCATAAGTGGAGAAGATCTTTGGGTCATAGCCCAAGTCCTGAGCAATGCGCGCGATTAGTTCACCCCAAGTAGGCAGGCTAAGATTGGCAGACACCCCAGCACCTACAAAAAGCATCAGCTTGCCGGTTTGATATGCACGTAGTAACTCAGCGTTCATCTTATGCCCCCACAAGTTTTGAGATATTCGGCGAACTGGTCGAGTGCTTTGCGGCGCATTGAGATAGCGTCCTTAGCCGATCCCATCTCAGCGAAAGTTTGGGTGTGCCCGTTCGGGACGAAAACACAGTCCCATTGAAAGTCCGTTGGACCGGCCGGTACGAGTGGCACAGTTCCTTCGATGGAGCCTTCGAAAAGACGAATCTCGCGCCCATCACAATACCCGAGCACCGTCTTTGCGATTACTGCGGCATCTTTGAGACCAGCTACAAGCTTAACGAATCGATCTGCCTCCAGCTTATCCCAGAAAATCTGGGTTAAACCTGCTGGAAGCCCATTGAGACCGCTCAAGTAGAGTCCTGTGTGCTCGACGAAAAGAGGACGACCTATAGCCTCGAATGCCTTGGTCAACTTGTCCCGCACCAAGCGGTCAACATCCTCGGTCTGCAGCTCTTCAATTTTGCGCGACACCGATACGACTTCTACCCCAACAGGGGCAAGAATTCGCTGCACCTCAGTGACCTTGTGCTGATTTCCGGACATGAATCGAATTTTCAATCTAGACCCTCTATGAATGAATACCGTTTGGCGACGTCGAACTGCTCGTAAATATCACTAGCGGAGAGTCCCTCAATCATCGCCGTCGTATGATCATCCGCTAGGCCTCGCTGATGAATCGCCGGGTTGTCCGAGCAAATTACAAAGGGGACTTGGTGACGCCGAAACTCCAGCAGAGGATGGGCCTCGTCGACAGGAACAGCTCCGGTGAGCCGGTTGCTAATTGGGCATACTTCGACGCAGATATCCTGCTTTGCCAAGAGGTCTAGCAAATGAGGATCCTTGCTGGCTGCTGTTCCATGGCCAATACGATCTGCGCCAAACAATTCCACGGCTGCTCGAACGTTGTCCACGCGACCGGTTTCGCCTGCATGTATGGTGATCCCGAGTCCGAACCGATCTTTCGCCTTCCGAAACAGTGACGGTAATTCAGCTGGATGCGCAATTTCCTCGTCACCTGCCAGATCAAGCCCCACCACTTCATCCGGTTCACCGAGGTTTTGATACGCTTGCAGAAGTGCAGACAAACCAACCGAGCTGTAATCGCCGCGCGTCACCGTGAGGATCAAGCCGAGACGCATGCCGAAGAGGTCCGACGCGGCTCTGGACGATTCTATGAGGCGTTCCAGGGCTTGTGTGGGTGAGCAATTTTGCAGAGTAGCAAGGTACAAAACGCTGCTTCGGAGCTCCACAAAGCGCACATTGTTCTCCGCGAGACTCGTGACGACTGCAAGGGAAAGACGATCCAGGTTTTCGCGTTTTTTAGGAAAGAGCCGCAACACTTGCCAAGGGGTCAGGTATGACGCCAGTGACTGACACGGCGTGTGCCGCAACAGATCCCGCTCAATTAGAAAGCCAGACGGCAGCTCTGTTAATTCGTCCGCAAGAATGTCTTGAATGGTCGATACCGGGATCGCTCCGTTCATGTGCACATGAAGCTCTCCGCGATACAGCTTACTAAATTCTGCAGTAAAGCTCTGGCGCACCACCTCGTGCTCTATCTCTTCGCTCTGCGTTTTTGATAGGTCAACCTGCCACTGATTCAATCGCTATCCTTAGTCGCTAGCCACGAGCCAAGTTTTCACACCCCTTGACCGTCTGCGTTTTTACGACAATCCGAAAACCACCCTATGTACCTGCTGGTCAGGTAGTTCGTCCACATTTCTGACTTAGTACTTCCTCATTGCTATGGCTCGAGGGGTGACGGTTGGCCCGTACAGGGATCGGTGGCTGCCGGACTCGGTAGCATAAGCTGCTGTTCGTGACAGGCTGCTTCTAGCCGATTCTGTTGAAAAAGTAGCTGCTTCCCCATGCCGTCGGCAGAATTGCTCTGTCAGCGAGTGTGGGGGCGAACAGCATGATGGGACAGTTACCGAGAGGGCAGCAGCGCCTGTTCTACTCGTTCAATCTGGAAGATCACGTCCCAACCCAACACCTCCTGCGCAGCATCGACCAGTGTCTGGATCTCAGTGATCTGCGCGCCTCTACCTGGCGGATTTCTATAGCCCCATCGGGCGCCCCTCGATTGATCCGGAATTGATGGTGCGCATGCTGGTCGTCGGCTACTGCTATGGCATCCGTTCCGAGCGGAGATTGTGCGAAGAGGTACATCTAAACCTGGCCTATCGCTGGTTCTGCCGGCTGGGTCTGGAAGACGAAGTACCCAATCACTCGACCTTTTCGAAGAATCGCCACGGCCGTTTCCGTGACAGCGATCTGTTCCGCTGGTTGTTCAATGAGGTGCTGCGGCGCTGCATGGCGGCCGGCCTGGTAAAGGGGGAAGGTTTCGCCGTCGACGCCAGCATCATCAAGGCTGATGCCAGCCGGCAAACGCCGAAAGGCAACTTGAAGTAGCTTGCAGCCACTTCAACTACAGGCACACCCAACCGTCTGGCTGCCGCTGACCCTACTTTTTCAACAGAATCAGCCAAAAGCGGACGTCAAGAGTAGCGAAACCCACTGCCGGCAGTGCATTGTGCCCAGTCCCCCGGGCTCCACCCCAATGTCATCAACCTAAGCTGCAGCCCTGCCCAAGGCAAGCCCCCCGAAGCAGCCAGCCGCCATGGCCGTCGGGCGATGACCAGGCCTCTGCCGCTCAATCAGGCGGTCTAGCTGGGCTGGCGGTGATGTGATCATCGTCTGTTCCGGCTGTCTAGGCGAGATTTCTCGTCCTCCGGACGAGCCTATGCCGACCGCTTGTGGCCAGCTTTTTTTGCACGGAGGTTGGGCGGTGGTGTTTCTTCAGCGCGTCGGTTTGTAGCCCTCACAACCTCGGCTGGCTGCGCGTTTGCGTTGGCGCGCAAAGCTACGGCCTGAGCGTACGGCACTGAGGCTTTTAGCCATCAAGGCCAGCACATTGCTCAGCCCCTGAGCACAGTGCCGCACCAGCAGCTCGACCAGGGTATTTTTGAGCCGTGACACGCCTTGGGTGAAGTTGACTTTCCATCGCAGCTTGCGACCTTTGTGGCGCTGTTCGATGACCGGCTGTAGCAGGTGCTGCATCAACAGCGCCAGGTTCTTCAACAGTTGAGCGGCATGAAAGTCCTGCTTTACAGCGGTCACGCTGCGGCCGCTGAAGTTGTCCAGCGTCAGGGTTTGTTTGAGGCGACGGAAGTCGGTTTCGATGCCCCAGCGGCGGTGGTAAAGCTCGGCAAACACCTCAGCGGGAAAGGCTTCTCGATCCAGCAGCGAGGTCAGCAATACTTCGCTTTCGCCGTTGGCCAACTCGACCCGGATCAGTCTCAGCTCGATCTGGCTGGCAGGATCAACGCCAGCCTCGGAGCAGAACAGACGTGCTTCAGGATGGTTGGCCACGAAAAGCTGTGTGTCTTCAACTTGGCCAGAGTGTAGAAACGCTTTGACCTGGGCGTTATAGCCACAGGGCAGGCGCATCAGAAAGTGCCGCTGTTGCTGCGCGAACAGCGCGAATAACCAGTGCCCAGGGTAACCACGGTCAAACAGCGTCAGGCTGTCAGCCGGCAGGTGCTCAAGGTGCAGATGGGCACAGTCGCGCTCACCGACTGTCAGGGGCACGATCAGGCTATGCAAGGTTTGACCGTCAGCGACTTCGTAGAGTGTGGACAAGCGAGCCATGGGAAAGCCAGAGTGACTGCCAAAGAAGGTCGCCATGGTCGACTCCAGGGGTAAATGCACGGTCGAGCCATCCACCGCGAGCACCCTCAGCCCACGCCACTTCTGACGCAGCCCGAAGCAGTCAATTTGTTGCTGCAGGAGGCGATTGAGACTTTCAAATACCTCGGGGTTGAGCTTTTTGCGCGCTTTGCAGAAGGCCTGCGCAGTGACCATTTGCGTCTCAGTCGACGCCTGATTGAGTACGCGATAGAACTGATCGAGTTCGGTTTGCAGGGCCGTGCGCGGCTGATTGAGCAGGAACAGGACGAGGTTCTTGAAGGTGAGCTGGCGTCGGCGGGTAAAGTCTTGAGGATTCTGGCGGTGGGCGGCGATGAAGGCGGGACAATCGAGCGGGCTGGTTATTTTTTGTACAATTTTCAAGCCAGGGTTTGGCTGGCGGTGTCAAGCGATGCGGTATAGGTAGTCAAAAGGGCTTCTCCCATGCACTGATTTGAGCGCTAATTATATGATATTTATGGATAATTTCCAAAGTTGATGACATTG